>NZ_JBQKUN010000003.1:0-406305 GCF_052156615.1 Nitrospina sp. P1_D6
AGATCTTCCAATCCCAAAACTGAGGATAACCACCGTAAGGCTTCGTCTCCACGTTGTTCCACCACATGTACTCCTGACCCTTCGAAAAGGTCCAGGTCGACTTGTGGGCCATCGTGCACGTCTGACACGCAATACAGCGGTTCGTATTGAATACGAACGTGAACTGCTCCTTCGGATGCTTCTCCTCGTACACATAGGTCATCATGCGACCCAACTGCCAGTTATAGACTTCAGGCATCTTGTAACCTCCCTTGCAACCGGTCCCGATTCGACCAGTTTCCCTGGGTTGTCAATGCTCCATGCGATCCCTAGATTTTACCAGACCGCAACGGTTAAAGTGAAATCCTTTATCAGGACGTTCCCGCACGCAGTTCGTACACCTCGATACAGCGGTCGCAGGCCCCGTCCTTGCTCTCCCAATCGGGAAAATCGATCTGGATGGCTTCAATCACCATCTCGTCGCAGACACTTGCCGGGTCGTCCACCCAGTTGTAGGTCGGGAATTTGCACAACGGACAGGGGGAACCCTGCAGGTGGATGTATTCCTGATCCTCGGGGGTGAAGTCCTCGGTGTAATCAATGTATTTGCTGATCAGGGTTTCAAGGTCCGTAGCCATGGAAAGCAGTTCCTCATGGGTGACCGATTCCGTGTTCCACAGGCCTTCGAAAATACCCCGGCGTTGTTCTTCCGGTATTTTTCGGTAGTAGTTGTCGAATTCCCGGTAACGCGCTTCTTTGGGCATGACCGACTTGATTTTCTTTTTGGCCAGCCGGGCATCCACATAAACGTTCCACAGCAGGCGGAACCGGGCGGTGATGAGGTTCTTGACCGACGGGTTACCCGGAATGAATGCGTCTTCGTAGTCGAACTCCGGGTCCATCATGTCGCGGGCGTGCATGAATTCGTGGATCAGGAAGGCTTCCAGTTCTTCATGCTCCTCGGGGTTGGCAAAGCGGCTGGCCAGGACCCGCATCTCGATGACCGGCAGGCCGGAGACGCGGTTGAGCACGTTGGAGCCTTCGTCCACCTTGTTGATGGCCCGCTTGACCATGATCTCCTTGATCTTTTCCTCGAACTGGCGGCCCTCGTCCTCGTATTCGACATGGCGCTCCACCTCCTCGATATTGGAGGCCGGGGTGTCGTCTTCCAGCGAAGCTTCCTCGGCATTCATGCCCACGGCCTCAGCTTCTTCCCCTGTGGCAACGGCTTCGCCTTCTTCATTTTCGCTTTCAGAATCCTCTTCCGACTCCCCGGACGCCGATGAGGAAGCCCCACCGGGAAGCTCGGCGACGGCCGCAGGCTGGCGGCTGTCCTGGCGCTTGCGCTTGGGAATCAAACCGCACACCTCCAGAGCCTTCAAAACATGATCGCCCAGGCGCAATTTTTCCCGGAAAAACAGTTCATTGACCTTTTCAAACGCTTCTTCCCGGTCGTCTTCCGGAAGTTCGTAGATGGGGTCAGCCAAGGAATGAAATTCATCGTATTCGGCGCGAAATCCGGATCGTTCCAGGTGGTTCAAATGGCGAAAAACGGATTCCTCCATCAACTGCGGACTATAAGTAACTTTCATGGTCTTTCATTCCCGCGGAAGTGTTAAACCCTTCTATTTAAAAACCCAAGACGTGTTTAGTACCTGCGATTTTTATATATGCCGGGCCAATTGTCAAGGCATTATGGAAACGCCCCCAACCCTTGAAAAAAGCCCGCCTGCTAAAACAAACCAGACGGGGGAACACACCTTTAAATTCAGATATAAGGGCCAGGAAAAATAACCATAACCCCTTTTAAGTCAATCCCTTAAGGACCTAAAAACTCAGTATCAGAAAACCTGGATTTCAGGGTTGACAGGAAACCTCATTTCCAATCCTTCGATGGAACTCTCAAATTTTGCAGCGCCCATTCTCTTCCATGGGGCAAAGGGTCTGGCGAGGCGGTTGCCTTTCCCCGGAACCCGTTTGCACCGCTTTTTTTATTTCTTGTCGATGCGCTCGGTCATTTTCCGCAGGTGCTCGATGGACGCCATCAACTTCTCCGGATTGCCCAGTTCCTTCGCCACCTCCTCGGCGTGCTTCAGGTACTTTTCGCATTCGTCCTTGCGCGACTCCGCCAGGTTGAGCCGGGCGACGGTCATGTACAACTGCACGAGGTTGGGAATGTGCTTGGCCTGCCGGAACAAGTCGGACGCCTGCACAAAGTACGCGTCGCCTTCTTCGTAATTCTGGCTGCGGAATTTGAGGTTGCCCATAAAGGTGCAGTCTTTCGCCATCCCTACCTTGTCGTCCAGTTCCCGGGTGTATTCGAGGGCCTTCAGGTAATGCTTTTCCGCTTCGGGATGGTTGCCGCGCCGGAAGAAGTAGTTGCCGAGACTGCGGTAGTTCTCCGCCTGCTCGCTTTTCTCGAGGTATTTCTGAGACAGGTCCAGCGCTTCCATCAAACTCTGTTCCGCTTTCTCGGTGTACCCCTTTTCCATGTTGATGTTGCCCACATTTCGCAGATCGATACATATTTCTTTCGGATCGTTCATCCTGCGCGAATACTCCAGAGCGGCCTTGTAATGCGGCTCTTCCTTGGCACGCTCGTTGAGTCCGTTGTAAATGGTGGCCAGCGTGCGGTGATCGTAACAGGCGTTGCGGATGTCCTGCAGTGACTCGGCGATCTCGAGGGCGTTTTTGCAGTACTTCTCCGCCTGTTTCCAGTCTTCTTTCTGCAGGTAGAGGTTGCACTGGTTGCGGTAATCCTCCGCCATCTCGCGTTTGTTTCCGGCCTGTTTGTTGAGCTCCAACGCTGCGAGGTAATTTTTCTCGGCGGCGGCCCAGTCGGTTTTCTGCAGACTCAGGTTTCCGAGATTGCGGTAATCGCTGATGAGCCCCTTCGTGTTGTTGCGTTTGCGGTTGACCTTGAGCGACTGGTTGACCACCTTCTCCGCTTTTTCCAGCCGGTTGAGCTGAAGGAGGACATGAACACGGTTGCTGTACAGATCGGGCAGGCCGGGGTGCTCCTTCGACTGTTCTTCCCGGATGGCGATGGCCTGTTCGTAAAAGGAATCGGCTTTCTCCAACTCCTGTTTCTGCTCGCACACGCTCGCCAGGTTGGCCAGGGTGTTGCTGCGCCCGCCTTCGTCCTTGATCTTTTCCTGGATCGCCAGCGCGTCTTCCAGCGTTTTCTGCACCTTGTCAAGGTCGTTGGCCAGAAAATACACGTTGCTGAGTTCCTTGAGAGCGGCGATGCGCCGGTTGTCGTCCTGCCTGCTCTCTGCGTCTTTCAGGTCACTTGAAATTTCCGCCTCGCGCTTCTCCAGCATTTTGGGATGACTGACGATGTACACCAGCCGGTCCTGCACGATGGCCAGGCTCTGCGTGTCCTTGAGGGCTTCGTACATGGCCTGGGCGCGTTGCAGAAAATCTTCGGCTTTCTCAAGATCTTCCTTCTTGAGGTAGATTTCGCCAAGCGCCTCGTACTGCTGGGCCATGCCCGGCCGGTTTTCCAGCTTCTCCATGATCTCAAGCGACTTCTCGAACTGCCCAATCGCCCCGGCCCAGTTTTCCTTCAGGCTCTCCACACGGCCCAGGTTGGCGTAGCCGCGGGCCTCGCCCAGTTGGTCGCGCAGGTCGATCATCAGTTTGAGCGACTGTTCGTAATACTCCCCCGCCTTGTCCAGGTTCTTTTTGTGCAGTTGAATGACCCCCAGGTTGCCCAGCAGGTAGGATTTGCGTTTCTGGTCCTGGTTCTCCTCGATGTATTCGAGGGCCTTGAGGAAATTCTCTTCCGCCGGATCGAGGTATTCCGGCTTGCCGGAGACACCTTCCTGCATCAGCGTCCCGCCCAGGTTGGCGTAACTGATGGCGATGGACTGTTTGTCGTTGAGGTTTTCCAGTACCTCCACGATTTTCCGGGTGATTTCCGTTACCTTGTCGAAACGCCGGGCCTGGTAGAACATCTCTTCCAGATCCTGGTATTTCTGGATGAGTTCCTGCGTGCGGTTTTCCTTTTCCAGCCTCTCGATCTCCGGCCGGGCGGCTTCTTCTTTCGAGGCGAGGTAATCCGGGTGAGCGCGCAGGGTTTTGAGCTGTTCCTCGACGAAGCTCAGTTTGTCGGCGTCTTCTTTTTGCGACAGCAGGGCCGAGCGCGCGGTTTCAAAATATTTTTCCGCCGCGGCGAAATCCTTTTTCTGCAGGGCGATGTTGCCCAGGTTTTCGCTGTAGAGCACCTGTGCCTGCACGTTTTTGTCTTCCTCCACCAGCTTGAGCACTTTCGCGTACTGCTCCTCCGCCTTGTCGAATTCGCCTTTGTATAGATTGACGTGACCGAGGTTGCCAAGGGTGCTTTCGATGCCCATGCGGTCATTAAGCTTTTCCATGAGCGTCAGCGATTCGGAATAAAACTCCTCCGCCTTGTCAAAGCGCTTGCTTTGAAAATTCAGGTTGCCCAGGTTGCCAAGCACGTAGGCCTGCCCCAGTTCGTCGCCCGCCTTCTTCATGTGATCGAGGGCGGTCATGAAATGAGATTCGGCTTCCACGAGCTGGTTTTTCTGCAGGCAGGACAGGCCCATCTTTTCGTATTTGCGGCCTTCGCCGCGCGGGTCGTTCTTTTGGGATTCCTTGGTTTCCATGCAACCTCTCACTGATTTATAAAGAAAAAGCACCCCGCATCCGGCAAGTCTCCAGACCGGATGTAAAAATCTGAATTCATTGGAAACAAAAGGGATTATAGAGAGCCCGGCGGGGGGTGTCAATAAAAGCTCCCCCACTGTCGGAAAGCCGCGGCAGCAGACCCTCAAAAGCGGGTTGCGCGATTGACACACTCCCGGCCCCTCCCTATAATCGCCGGAAATTTAACCTGTTCAAAGGCAATCCCGTGACCGACCCCAAAACTTTCCTGGACGCACTCCAGCGGCCGGGCAACGTGGCCTTCGCCACCAGCCAGACGGAACTCGAATCGCTTCAACAATCCCTGCCCGGTCTTCGGCACACGGCGGAAGACGGGTCGGAATACTGGCATGCGGGCGAAGCCCCTTCCGCCGCCACCACACGCATCAAGCGCTACCCCACCGGGCATCGGGTCTTTTACACGCAGGAAGGCAAACGGTTCCTCATGACCGACCCGCAGGGCCACACCCTGCACGAGGTGGAATGGCAGGCGGACACCGCCTCCGGCGAGTCGCGGTTCAGGCACGTGCGCATGCAGCTGGACTGCCGTCAGTGGGTGGGCATCCGGCCGCGCGCCAAGAAATACACCAACCGCATCAACATCTCCAGCATGCCCGGATGGGAACGCATGACGCTGGACGACCTGCGGAAAGGCGCGTCGCAGGCGTGGCGGGTGCCCTACTCGGAGGTGAAGTATTTTTACCACGACGAAAACTTCGTGGAAGTCGGCAAAGGGGAGTACGACGTGCAGTTGTTCAAGGACGGGCTGTACGTCCTCATCGAGGGCGGCTGGGAAAAGACCGTGTTCATCAGCTACATGTTCACCGTCAACTGGGACCGGCTGGACCTGATCCCGGTGGTCGAGCTGTTCCAGTCCACCCTGCCCGGCACCGGCGGCGCGGCCTTCGAGTTCATCTGGGGTCTCTATGAAGACCAGTCGCGGGAGGAAGAACTGCCGCCGCTCCGTTACCGCGGCCTGCCGACCTATCCGTCGAAAGAGGCGTTCAACATCTTCAACGCATTTTTCGAGCCGAAGGGCCCGAAGAGCGAGGACATCCTGAACGTCTTTCTCAACCCCGACCGCTCGCATGAAATCGAATGGACGCCGCGCGCCAATCCGCCTTGGCGTTATTTCCACGACCAGCACAACGTCAGCGTCACGGTGCAGGACGGGGACCTGTACAAGGTGTCGGTGGTAGACGACGCAGTGTCGGTGCCATACATCAACACGGCGAAAGGGAGCGGACCCTGCCAGCGCTACCTGGAGGTGATGGGGGGCAGTGTGATCCTGCACGACGGCGCGGACACGCGCGAGATCCCGCTCGATGCCGAATGGCAGGTGACGGTGGAGGACAGCCAGCCCAAATCTCCGCCTGCGCACCCGTTCGGCTGGCGGCATTTTTTCAGCGACGGCCTGCCGACCATCGATCCGGTCAAGGTGCTGTTCACCGTGCCCGTGTACCCGGACGGCGACGAGGAAATTCACGAACCGACGCTCCAGCCGATGGCGGTGGACCAGATCCTGCACTACATGGAACAGCACGACGACATGCCCGAACGGCTCGAAAAAGTTCAGCGCGTGCTGGTGCACACGTTCGACACGGTCATCGCTGGATGCATTGACTGCACGCGCGACCGGGAATACGTGGTGCTGTTCAGCGATGCGGAGTTTGCGCAGAAAAACGCGCAGGAGTTGTGGAACTACGCGGCGTCGCGCAACCAGCTGGAGAACGTGCGGCGGGTGCGGTTCCTGAAAGAAGAAACGCACGTCGAGAAGGCGTACCAGGAACAGTACGACCTGGTCTACAAATGGGTCCCGTTTTTCTATCACACCGACCGCGACATCTGCGAGAAGATCCTGATGTCGGTGGTGCAGGTGCTGGCGCCGGGCGGGCTGGCCTTCCTCGTCGCGCCGTGGCCGCTCAAGGGGCTGCTCGATGCGTATGGGCTGAACGTGCTCAACGCCGACCGCATCGTCGAGATGCCCTTCTTCCAGCAACACCTCAAGATGTGCCCCGAAAACCAGGCCAACCCGGACGTCACCGTCTTCTTCGTGGAAAAGAAGTAAAGGGAGAATTCACTGCGGGATACCTGCTGAGGGCTTCCACCTTCTCCGAAGGAAGAACCCGCAGGATTTTGCTCAACGCCCATTTCCAAATTCATCCGCCGCCTCCGGGCTCAGCCCTAATTCCTCGTCGGCGTGGCCGGCTACAGGATGACTTCGGGGGCCATCTGGGTTTGGGATTCGGGATGGTTGCGCACGTAGAGCTGCGGCAGGTCGTTGGTGCCGTAGTGGGTGATGTACAGGTACACGTGCTCGCGGGCGTTGACGCGCAGCGCCCACGGATCGTAGTCGTCGCGGTAAAACTGCTCGTAGCGTTGCATCGCTTCCGGGATGGAGAGGCCGTTCTCCGGCGTGTAGTAGTAGTCGAGCGCCAGGTCGTGTTCCGGGTTCACCTGCACGTCGATCTTCGTCTCCTCCATCATGTCCCACACCGGCGCGTGTTTGTAGAGCACGAAGAAATACATCTCCACCGAGTGAATGATGTCCTGGTTGTCGAGCAGGAACCTCCGCGTGTCTTCGGCTTCCTCCTGCGTTTCGCTGGGAAACCCGAAAAAGCCCATGACGTGGCTCCAGATACCAACGCGCTTCGCCTCGTTGAGGTTCTTGATGGCGACGTCGATCTTGGTGTCCTTCTTGACCAGTTTGATGATGCGCTCGTTGGCCGACTCCAGCCCGAAGTAAAGACTGCGGCAGCCGGACTTCGCCGCCATCTCCCAGCATTCCGGGTCCAGCAGGGATTCCTCAAAGCGGATCAGCGTCGTCCAGAACAGGTCGAGTTTGGCATCGATCATCATCGGCGGCAGTTTGCGGAACAGTGCCGGCGGAAACGATTCGTCGGTGAACAAAATATGCTTGGCCTGGTACTTCTCCTTCATCTCCTTCAGCTCTTCGATGATGCGGTCGGCGTGCTTGGCGCGGTACTGGTCGATGTACCCCGCGCCGTGATCGCAGAAGGTGCACTTGCCCCAGTAACAGCCGCGCGTGCCGAGGTACGGCAGGATCTTGTCCGGCACGAAATACTTGTCGAACGGCATGCCGTCGAAATCCGGGATCGGCAGTTCGTTGACGCGCTCGGTGTGGAGCTTGTCGTTCACCCGCACCTGACCGGTTTCGTCCTTCCAGATCAGGTTCGGCACGTCGGAGAGCGGGCGACCGTCTTCCAGCGCGCGCACCAGTTCCACCAGCGCATGTTCGCCCTCGTAGGCGACAAGGGAATGAAACGCGCGGTCGAAAAATTTCGGCTTTTTGGCGATTTCGTCCTTCAGGCGGGTGGTGATGTTGCCGCCGACGGTGACATGAATGTTCGGATACTTTTTGCGGATGAGCTGGGCGAAGGTCATGCCCGCCATCAACTGCACCGGCGTGCCGATGGAGATGCCGACGACGTCCGGCTGTTCCTCATCGATCGCCGGGTACACCAGGCGCTCGCACAGGTCGATGTAAATGTTCACGTCGCGGTCGTGCGGGGCGCGGAACAGGTCTTCCGACACCCACGGCCGGTACACGTTCAGGTTGCTCTCGACGGGATAAAAATTGATCGAAGCCGGGTAATAGGAAATGGAGATGAATTCCATCACCTCGCGGAAGGCATTGAGCGCCCATTCCAGCTTTTCCACTTCATAGAACTCCGGTCCCCGGGTGATTTCCTTGGCGCGCTCAACCTTTTTCGCATGGTGCGGAATGTCCACGTAGGTGTATTGGATGAACCCTTCCTTGAGCTGACGTTCCTCGTCTGTCAGCCCTTCTTTCTGCTCTTTTTCCATCAAGCGCATCAGACGACCCTGTATACGCTCCCGGACAAACTCCAGATAATCCCGGGTGAAATAATGGTCGAACGCCTCGACGTTGATGTCTTTGAGCACGGTGGGGATGCCGTTCTGGCGGAGAACCGCCGCCAGGCTGGGCAAAGCCAGATAAGGGGCTGTAGGCACCCATTCCGGCGGAAAGATGAGCATCACTTTTTTATTCATGGCCTGTCGGAATGTATGAAAATCCAAACCGCCCCGCGATCGGGCGCCGACCGGAAAGGATAGGTTTATCAAGTGATTCCACTTCCTATTTTGTATCGGCCATATGCTATCATATTTGGAAGATCAATTCTGACCGGATATGGAAAATTCATGGAATTTTCCGGGCCCGTCGGGCCGTGGCCACCCCCTGTCCCCCGCACCGGGTTTTGATTCCGGCGGGCCAAGCACTTGTGCTAGGATGGGTTTTACTGAAGAATCCCAAGTTAACGGTTTGTTTTGGGTCCCGTTGACGTCCCGCAGGGCGCAGGGCCGCAGGCCGGATCCGAAACCGGCAACACCCGCGAAGAGGAGTGGAAAACAGAATCATGGCAGGAAACGATACCAACCCCGAAATCAAAGCCAAGATCATGCTCGACGAAGCAAATCTGGCATTTTGTGAAACCGCCGAACGTAAAGATGAACCGGGCAACCGCAACAAGGAAGGGTCCGCCTGGGAACAGGGCAAGATGGACGGCGAGTTCGACGAAGAGGATTACGAACGCATCCTGGAATTGCAGCTGGAAGCGGCCAACATTTGCGACACGCATCCGGATCTGGAGGACAAAACCTCGGAGTTGTTCCAGAACGTCACCGCAGACAACGCCGATGAGATCATCAAGCAGATCATGGACGAACCGGACATCCGGGACCTCGCGCGCATCGCCGTCACCATTTTCCTCCTGCGGTTCCCGACAGTGCAGTCCTTCGTGAACAAAGGACATCCGCTGGTGCTGGCCACGGACGAATACATGCTGGAAAACGCCGACGCGCAGAACTGGCACGATTACAAGAACATCGCCCGGGACATGGGCTGGGACCCCGCCGATTGAGCTCCGTTCCTTTATCGTGGTTTCCGCTTTAGGATAAAACCGTCATGTCGCTCCGCTACCGCCTCAACAAGGAAAGATTCAAGGGCAAAAAGCTGCCCCCGAAGATCCGCACCAACGAGGACCACGTCTCCGAGGACCAGCGCGGCGACTTGACTTCCAGCGATATGGAATTTGAAGCGGTCCGCCGCTTCAAGGATGCGGTGAAGAAACCCATTGAGGAATCCGAATTCTCCCGCCGCGGCCTGTTCTCCCACCTCAACCGGTTGAAGGAATACTCGGACGAGTCCGAACGCCTCGAAGCCGAAAAAAACCCGACCAAAAAGAAAAAACGCAAGAAGAAGAACAAAGCAAAAGTCGAAGAGGGCATCGAGACCGGCGTCGCCGAGGCGGCAGCCGATTCGGGTGCGGAGGAAGGCGTCGCGGACGCCATCGCAGAGCCTGCATCCGATACGGCGGTCGAGGAAGTACCGAAACCGAAAAAAGGGTTCTTCCGCCGCGTGAAGGAATACTTTTATCCTTCCCTGGAATTCGAAGAAGCCAAACCGAAGTCGAAACCCAAACCCAAAGCCGCACCGAAACCCGCCATCGCTGTTGAAGGGGAATCCGCAGACGGCGCGGCGATACCGGCAGGAGCCGAAGACACAACCGCGCGATCGGCGGAACTGGAAGCACACGACGCTTCAACGGAAGTCCAGCAGGAGGACGAGGAACGCGATCCGGATGACAAGGAGATGGACAGGCGCTACATGCTCCGGCAGAGTGTCCACTTCTTTGCCAAGCCGACGGTGGACAACATCCAGGGCAAGATCGACAAGGTCAACACCGCCTTCGACAGGATCACCAAGCGCCCTCCCCTGCTGCGCCCGCCGGGCGCCATCTCCGAGCGCGAGTTTCTGAACGCCTGCACGCGGTGCAGTGACTGCGTCAACGCCTGCCCGAAGGACGCCATCCTGAAGGTACCGAAGAAGATGGGCTTCCTCATCATGGACACGCCGTACATCGACCCGGCCAAGGTGCCGTGTGTCATGTGCGACGGCCTGCCGTGCATCGCCGCCTGCGAGGAAGGCGCGCTGTTGCCGGTGCCGGGCGGCCCGCGCGACGTCGAGATGGGGTACGCCATTCTGGATAAGAAAAAATGCCAGGCCTACGGCGACGGTTTCTGCCAGCAGTGCCTGATCGACTGCCCCATCCCGGGGGCCATCACGCAGGACCGCGAGAACCGGCCCACTATCCACAAGGACGTGTGCACCGGCTGCGGGGTGTGCGTGCGGTCCTGTGGCACGGTGAACATCCCCGTCGCCATCAAGGTGAAACCGCAGATGGTCATCGAGTACCAGCAACGCAAGAAGGAACGCGAAAAGCAGAAAGCGGAACTGGAAGCCCGCCGTCAGCAGTTGCAAGCCGAGCAGGCCCGGCAGGAGACGGCCACCGCCACCGAGGAACCTCCGGAGGAAGGCGGGGAGGATTCCACCACGCCGGACGGAACGCGTTCCGAAGAACCGTGAGCTCCCCCCCGAACTCCGGCAATTATCCCCTTGCAACCGCGCGGCAATTTGAGTAACTTGTTGGCTTCAATTTTTCAGCCATTTAAACCGATTCCACCACCGCTTCCATGACCCAGAAATTCGTAAGGACCCACCATTGCAATGAATTGCGCGAGGGCGACCTCGATAAAACCGTCACCCTGTGCGGCTGGGTGCACACCCGCCGCGACCACGGTGGGCTCATTTTCATCGACCTTTGGGACAAGCGCGGCCTCACCCAGGTGGTGCTGAATCCGCAGATCGACCAGCTCGCGCACCAGGAAGCGCAGTCCCTCCGTGGCAATTACGTCATCGCCGTCACCGGCACCGTGAGAAAACGCCCGGAAGGCATGGTGAACCCGAAGCTGGAGACCGGCGCCATTGAGGTGTATGTCGCCGACCTCGCCATTCTGAACAAGTCCGAGACGCCCCCCTTCCCCGGCTGGGAGGAAGCGGAAGTCTCCGAAGCCCTGCGTCTCAAACACCGTTACCTGGACCTGCGCTCGCCGGACCTGCAACGCAATCTGAAAACGCGCTACGACATCACCCGCGTGGTGCGGAACGTTTTGCATGAAGCGGACTTCACGGAAGTCGAGACGCCCATGCTCACCAAGAGCACGCCGGAAGGCGCGCGCGACTACCTGGTGCCGAGCCGCCTCAACCCGGAAAAGTTCTATGCCCTGCCGCAGTCGCCGCAGTTGTTCAAACAGATCCTGATGGTGTCCGGGCTCGACCGTTATTTCCAGATCACCAAATGCTTCCGCGACGAGGACCTGCGCCAGGACCGTCAGCCGGAGTTCACGCAGATCGATATGGAGATGTCGTTCATCGACGAGCCTCAGTTGTTCCAGTTGATCGAGTCGATGATGAAGACCATTTATAAAGAGGTGAAGGGCATCGACATCCCGACGCCATTTCCGATCCTGAAATACCAGGACGCGATCGACCGCTACGGCTCGGACAAGCCGGACCTGCGGTTCGATCTGGAGATCGTCGACCTCTCCAAAGAAGTCAAGGGCACCGAATTCAAGGTGTTCGCCGAAGCGCTCAAGAACGGCGGGCAGGTGCGCGCGTTGAACGCCAAGAAGAGTTCGGAAGCGCTGTCGCGCAAGGTGCTCGACGACCTGACCGAGGTCGCCAAGACTTACGGGGCCAAGGGCATGGCATGGATCAAGGTCAACACCGACGGTCTGCAGTCGCCCATCGCCAAGTTCTTCAAGAAGGAAATGCTGGACGCGATGATGGCGAAGCTGGGCGCGGAGGTGGGAGACACCATCGTGTTCGCCGCCGACACGCCGCGCATCGTCGCCGACTCGCTGGCGCACCTGCGCCTCGCCATCGGCAAGCACCTGAACCTGATCGACACCAGCCTCATCCGCTTTGCGTGGGTGACGGAATTCCCCCTGCTGGAATGGGACGAGACCGAAAAACGCTACGTCGCCATGCACCATCCGTTCACCTCACCCATGGAAGAGGATCTGGGCAAGATGGAATCGGACCCCGGCTCCATGCGGGCACGGGCGTACGACCTCGTGCTGAACGGCAGTGAGATCGGCGGGGGCAGCATCCGTATCCACAAACAGGAGGTTCAGGAAAAAATGTTCGGCCTGCTCGGCATCGGAAAGGAAGAAGCGCAGGCAAAGTTCGGTTTCCTGCTGGAGGCGTTGCAGTACGGCGCCCCGCCGCACGGCGGCATCGCCTTCGGGCTGGACCGCATCGCCACCATCCTCTGCGGTGCCGCGAGCATCCGCGACGTCATCGCCTTCCCCAAAACGCAGAAGGCGACGTGCCTGATGACGCAGGCTCCCTCCGCCATCGACCCCAAACAACTCAAGGAACTCAAACTCAAGTTCGACCTCTCCTGACCCCGGCCCCACCGGGAGGGCCCCGCCACGTGGGGAGGCCATGGGCTACTGCCCGGTAGTCACGGGGATGGTCCGTGGGCACAATCCCAGATCCATCTCAGCGGTTCTTTGCAGGAATCCTCTTACAATTCCCCGCCAATTTCTTATAATGGGGCCGCGTCCCGACCGCATCCGTCACCCCGCATGCAGAAGGAGTGTCCCGATGAAATCCAAACCTGTATTCAAAATCATCTGCCTGCTGGCAGTCGTCCCCTTCTGGCTGGCCTGCACGCAGACCGGATCGTGGCAAATCAACAAAAGCCCCGTATCTTCTTCCGCTACGGAAACTTCGCAATCGAAAACGGAAACCAGCAAACCCAAAACGAAGTCGGATTCGGTCGCCGCCCTCAAGAAAAAGTTTCCCGGCGATGAAGCGTTTGAGAAGAAATCAACGGAATCATTCTCACCATCGAAACCCCAAATGGAAGAAACCGGAAACCCCACGGTTTCAGCCGAGATCGGGTCGCTGAAAGAACCGCAGTTCGAACAGCCGGAAGTGAACGCACCGAGCGGCACCGAGGAGATCGGTTCCACCATGCCGCTGTTTGAGGACACGGCCAAGCAGCAAAAAGGATTTGTCGTAACAAACGTTTTTTACGGAACCACGCGCAAGTACACCGGCGTCAAGATCTCACCCAAGTTTTACGGCGGCGATGCGGGGGACGAACTGGAGTACGGGGTCGCCACCATCTCCGTGCCCACCGACCCGAAGATGCGCAGCAAAGGAAGCCTCACCACGCCGCTGACCATCTTCGAAGTTCAGTTGGAAAAAGAGGACCCCAAAAAACACGTGATCCTGAGAAACGCGGGAAGGTTGCCCCGGGAAGTCTTCTTGGAACGGTTGAACGGCAGTCTGGCCGAGCACCCGGCAATGCTGGTTTTCGTGCACGGCTTCAACAACACCTTCGAATACGCCGTGCAGCGGGCCGCACAACTGGCTTATGACCTGGAGTTCGACGGCACATCGGTCGTGTTCAGCTGGCCGTCAAACGGGCAGGCACAGGATTACATCAAGGACGCCAACCGCATCCGTGCCGCGGCTATTGACCTTCGCATGTTTTTAAAAACCCTGCACAAGGGAACACAAGCGAAGTCGGTATACCTGGTGGCGCACAGCATGGGGAGCGTGGCACTCACCAATGCCCTGCACGACCTCGCACTGGAGATGAAGGAACAGGAAAGCCCGATCTTCAATGAAGTCATCCTCGCTGCGCCGGACATCGACCAGATCGAGTTCGAAAAACTGTTCTCCGAGTTCAAACGCATCACGGCCCGCACCACGCTGTACGCATCGAGCCGCGACCAGGCGCTCATCATCTCCCGGGAGGTGAACGGGTACCGGCGGGCGGGCGACTCCACCGGCGGCATCCTCACCCTGCCCGGGCTGGATTCCATCGACGTCTCCCGCCTGGACACCAACCTGATCGGGCACTCCTACTTCGGCGACAACAAGTCGGTGATCTCGGACATCTACCGGCTGATCCGCGGCAGTCCCATCTACCAGCGCGGCAAACTGGTGAAACGTTCCCTCAAAGGCTTGACCTTCTGGGAATTCATCCCCTGACCTCTTAAACATAAAAAAAGCCGTCCCGACCGGGACGGCTTTTTCTTTTTTAATGCGTGATCATTGCCCAGCTTGTTTGCGCTTCACCAGTTCGGCGGTGATGAGGTCGGCGATATTCTGGTGGGCGTGCTCGATGGCGACATCCAGCGGCTCCTGGTTGTTCCCGTTTTTAGCGCGCAAGTCGATGCCTTTTTCGATCAACGTATCGGCAACGCTGTAATTTCCCTTTTCCGCCGCGACGTGCAGAAGACTGCCTTCCGGCACCTGCTGATTGGGATCCGCCCCCTTGTCGATCAGCATTTCCGCCACCGTGCTGTGGTTGGAATCGACCGCATAATACAAGGCCGTTTTGCCCGCCTTGTTCTTGCGATGCACATCCGCACCCCGGTCCAGCAGCACCCGCACCACGTGGAAATGCCCTTTCTGCGAGGCGATGTGGAGCGGGGTGTCCTCGGCCTGCGGTGGACCGTACAGCGGAGCGCGATGGGTGAGAAGGATGCCCACAATATTATCATTGCCCTGGCGGGCGGCAGCCATGATGGGCGACGGCCCCGGCGGGTTCACCGAGGCTCCCTTCTGGATCAGGAATTTCACCATCTCCGTTTCGTTTCCCAGAACGGCCAGGTACAGCGGTGTGTACCCCTTGTTGTCCGCCTGATCGACCGCCAGCTTGCGGTTGAGGAGACTGAGCCCCACACGCTGGCGTCCGTTGAGCGCGGCGTGGTGCAGGGCGTTGCGGCCGTTGTCGTCGATGGCATCCAGGTCGGCGCCGTTTTCGAGCAGGGTTCTCACCACTATTTCGTTGCCTTCAAACGCAGCCAGATGGAGAGGCGTGCGCTTGTCGTTGTCGCGTGCGTTCACGTTCGCGCCGCGGTCGAGCAGGATTCGGGTGACCTCCTCGCGGCCTTTTTCGGCAGCAAAGTGGAGGGGGGTTTTGCCTTCCGTGCCGGGCTTGTTGACCTCGACGCCTTCATTCAGGTGACGCCGCACTTCCTTCTGGTTGTTGTAGATGACCGCCTGCTCGAGGCTTTGCGTGGGCAGGATCATGCACCCAGCAGACGCCACTACAATAAAATAAAAAATAAAACTGCCAATAAAACGAAGGTGATACTTCATAAGAAACTCGACCTGATTAAGAATTGAAAAAACAAATGACAGAACACATTGAACTTTTGTGGGCTGCGATCATGACTCAAAAACGGCACAAAATTTAAACTGAATAGAAATATTTTACCTCACAAACATTTTATCCAATGGAACGAGTTCGCGGAACCAGACCGGGATTCAATTTTGTGTGGCTTCCCATTTTCAACGTGATCTCCCTGGTTATCAATTCCGCAAGTCTTTGGTAACCATGCTCCAATGCCACATCCACCGGTTCCTGGTTTTTATTGTTTTTGGCGCGCAGGTCGATTCCATTCGCTATCAAGGTCTCCGAAATTCCGTAATTCCCCATTTGAGCGGAAAGGTGTAGCAAACTACCTTCCGGAACAGGCTGGTTGGGATCGGCCCCATTTTTAAGAAGCAGAGCTACTATGGAATGGTTTTCCCCTTTTATCGCATGATACAGCGGAGTTTTGCCCTTGTGGTCGACCTGGTTTACGTCTGCTCCATATACCACCAACAGGCCAGCCAGCTGGATGAATCCCTGGTGCGCCGCAATATGTAAGGGTGTTTGTTCGGAATCAGCCGGACCATCCACCTTAGTACCGTGGTAAAGTAGAGCTTCCACTACCCAGAAATTTCCAGACCGTGTGGCGGCTACAAGAGGCGACGGCCCCGGAGGGTCGACCGATGCGCCTTTCCCAATCAATAACTCCGCCAAATCAGCTTCATTGGCCTGACAGGCCAGATACAACGCGGTGTAACCCGCATCATCGGGAAGTTCCAACGGCAATCCGCGATCGATCAAACTCCGCACGGTGTTTTGCGATCCGCCGAGCACCGCATGGTGGAGCAGGTTACGTCCTTTATCATCGGTCGCATCGAGATCGGCTCCGTTTTTGAACAGAATTTCCAGCACTCCCTGGTTCCCCCATAACGCCGCAAGGTGCAAGGGGGTGCGTTTCTGATAATCCCGCGCGTTCACATCGGCACCACGACGCAACAATATCCGTGTTATTTCCTGCCGTCCTTTTTTGGCGGCAAGATGGAGAGGCGTAAGGCCGCCGTTTTGGGGCTGATTGGGATCGAGTCCTTCATCCAGAAAACGGTGGACCGCATCCTGGTCGTTGTAGTCAATGGCCTGCCTTATAGTATGGCTGGGCAAAAACATACAGTTCCCAACCAGCAATAAAAATGCGAGGCATGCAACCAGACGGAGGAAAAGGCGGGAAGGAATCTTCATGATGGATTCTGCCCGGAAAAAGAGATTGGCCGTCCCGGGGCCGGAACAATCTGGTTTGGAGTCCCTGTGGCCGGGGCCACAGCCGGGAATGAAAATGCAATCGAAGAAGAAGTCGCCGAAACGGCGCGGCCGACCGGAAGCTGGACGGCAAGAAGTAAACCTGTAAGCCGGGTTCTGTTCTCCGTGCCGGAGCACGGAGCGATGATCATCAATCTAGGCCTGCCGTTGCCGACAGGCTCGAGCGATCAACCCGAAAGCATCGGACGGGCCGCCCTCATGCGCTTTCCTATTTGATCTTGCTCCGGATAGGGTTTGCCAGCTGCCGCCGTCACCGGCGGCACTGGTGGGCTCTTACCCCACCTTTTCACCTTTGCCGCCGCAGGCGAACCTGCGGGTGGGCCGTTTGTTTTCTGTGGCACTTTCCTTAAGGTCGCCCCCACTCCGCGTTACGGAGTATCCTGCCCTGTGGAGCCCGGACTTTCCTCCCTCCCGCTGGCGCGGGACGGCGATCATCCGGTTTACTTCGACACCGCCGTTTCGGTTTCCTCTTCTTCCGGTTTGGGAATGAAATACAGGTACCGGTCGCAGAACTGGCACTGGTGAATTATGTCGGGGGACGTCCGCACCTCCAGTGCCACCTGCGGCTGAATCTGCTGATGGCATCCCTGGCACACCTCGCCTTCGACTTTCACCACCGCCACGCCGCGGGCCTTGCGCAGTTTTTCGTAATGCGCCGCCATTCTGGCATCGACGGATTGGACCGCCTCCTGGCGTTTGTCCTGAAGCCCCTGCAATTCCGCCTGGGTGCGGCTCAGTTCTTCTTCCTTTTTCTTTTTGTATTCGTCGAACTTATGGCGCTCGCCGTTGAACTCCTTTTCGAGGTCCGGGATCTGAGCTTCCTTCTCCTCAAGCGCCTCCATGACCTCCAGCTCTTTTTCCTCGATGCCGTCGATCTTGACCTTGATGGCGTCCACTTCCGCGAGGATGGCGCTGTACTCCTTGTTGGTTTTCACCGTGGGTAGCTTGGCCCTGGTCTTGGCGATACGGTCCTGCTCCGCCTGCACATCCTGTTCGCACTGCTTTCGTTTCTTCTTGAGCTCTTCGATTTCCTGCTGAAGGGCGTTCAGCGCGCCTTTTTTGCCTTCCAGTTCCTTCTCCCCCGCCGCGACCTGTTTGGGGATGAGGTCCACCAGTTCCTGAATTTCGGCGATTTCGTTGTCCATCTGCTGGATAATGACCAGTTTTTGTAATTGAGGGTTCATGGAACGCCGTATTTATGGGTATTTAACGAGTGTCTGTCTTGGGATCAAATTTAGCACGCACCTTGCGGGCATTGCAACTTATATCCCGGAAGCGGGAACTCGGGACCGGATCGGTGGAGCCGGAGACGGGGATGGGCCGGTGTCAGGCTTTTTTCGGACGCTTGGAGCGGGCTTCCCAGAACACCAGAAACACACTGGCAATGAAGATCGAGGAATACGTGCCAATGGCGATGCCCACCAGCAGAGCGAAGGAGAAGTCGTGAATGATCTCGCCGCCCAGGAAAAACAGGGCCAGCACCACGAGCAGGGTGGTGCCGGAAGTCAAAAGCGTGCGGCTCAGGGTCTGGTTGATGCTGGTGTTGATAGACGAGGCCAGCGTTTCCTTGCCGCGCCGGCGGGTGTTCTCGCGGATGCGGTCGAACACGACAATGGTGTCGTTCAACGAATAACCTATGATGGTCAGGAAGGCGGCGACGATGACCAGCGTGAACTCCTTGTCCATCACGGAAAACGCGCCCATGGTAATGGTGACGTCGTGAATGAGCGCGATGATGGCGGCGATCGCATACTGGAACTCAAACCGCCAGGAGATGTAAATGACGATGCCGATGATGGCATAGATGATGGACAGCACCGCTTTCTGCCGCAGGTCCTGACCCACCTTGGGACCGACCATCTCCACGCGCTCCACCTCGATTCCAGTGATGCCCAGGCTTTTTTCCAGTGCACCGGTCACCTGCGAGCCGATCTCCTGCAATTGTTCTTCGGAACCTTCGAGCTGGATGAGGATATCGTTCTTCGTGCCGAATTCCTGGATGGTGCTGTCGCCCAGTCCGACATCCTTCAATCCGGCACGGATGCTGTCGATGGATGGCGGAGTGGGAAACCGCAACTGCACCAGCGTGCCGCCGGAGAAGTCGATGCCGTACTTGAGTCCCCCCTGCACGGCGATGGAGGCGAGACTGATCAGGATCAACAGGCCGGAGAACATGATGGCTCCCTTGATCTTGCCCATGAAATCGAATCGGGTTTCTTTTTTGATCAGTTCCATATGCCTGTTTGGGTCTCTCTAGCCGATGCTGAGGGTGTTGATCTTTTTCCGCGCCATGGCGGAATCGAAAATGGTGCGGCTCACGAACACCGCGGTGAACATGCTGGCCGCGATGCCGATGCAGAGCGTGATGGCGAAGCCCTTGATCGGGCCGGTTCCGAACTGGAACAGGACGATCGCCGCAATGAACGTGGTGACATTGGCGTCCACGATGGTGCTGAGTGCCTTGGCGAAGCCCGCGTCGATGGCGGCGCGGACGGGTTTGCCGATCCGGATTTCCTCGCGAATGCGTTCAAAGACCAGCACGTTGGCGTCGACCGCCATGCCGACGGTCAGTATGATGCCCGCGATGCCCGGCAATGTGAGCGAAGCGCCGAAATACGCGAGCGCCCCCAGCAACAATACGAGGTTCAGGAACAGCGCGGTCACCGCGATCACGCCCGACAGGCGGTAGTAGATCATCATGAAAATCAGCACCATCACAAAACCGGCGGCGATCGAGGTCACGCCCGCTTCCACCGAGTCGCGGCCGAGGGACGGGCCGATGGTGCGGTTTTCGAGAATGACCACCGGTGCCGGCAGCGCGCCTGCACGAAGCGCTATGGCCAGGTCGCGCGCTTCGTTGGTGGTGAAGCGTCCCGTGATCTGGGCGCGGCCGCCGGGAATCTCTTCACGGATCACCGGCGCGGAATAGACGTTATTGTCGAGAACGATGGCAACGCGCTTGCCGAGGTGATCTTTTGAAAGCTGGTAAAACTGCTGGCCACCCAGGCTGTTGAAGGTGAGCGCGACGTACGGTTCGTTGAACTGGTTGTCGAAGCGGACTTCCGCGGCGGTGAGGGTGTCACCGGTCATGATGGGGCGTTCTTTTATGAGGAAAGGCTCCTTGGTCACCTCACCGGTTTCCTCGTTTTCGATGCGCTGGTACAGCACCTCACTCCCCATGGGGGCGCCTTCATTCAGAGCCTGCTGGGGACTCATCGACTCATCCACGGCCTTGAACTCCAGCCGCGCGGTTTTGCCGATCAGGTTGATGGCCCGCTCCGGCTCCTCGATGCCCGGCAGTTGCACCAGAATGCGCCGCTCGCCCTGCACCTGGATGGCGGGTTCCGAGACGCCGAACTGGTCCACCCGGTTGCGGATGGTCTCCAGTGCCTGCTGAACCGCGTTTTCCTTGATGAATTTGATCTCTTCTTTTGTGACCTGGTAGATCAGTTCCAGCCCGTCCCGCTCCGTGCCCAGCAGTTTCATGTTGGGATAGCTCTTGACCGCTTCGGTCGTGGTGGGGGTGTCGATCGTATCGACCAGGATGATGTGGACGGTCATGTCCTCCTGCAGGGCGAACACACGTTCGAGCTCGATGTCCTCATCCTGCAGGGCGCGCTTGATGTCGTCGGCCCTTTGTTCCAGCGCGCTCTCCACCGCCTTCTCGGTCTGCACCTCCAGCACCAGGTGCATGCCTCCCTGCAGGTCGAGCCCGAGGTTGATCTTCTCATCCACCGGGTACGCCAGCCACACCGCGCCCAAAAGCACGGCAAAGATCAGCGGGATTTTCCATTTGAGATCGCGAAACATATCAGGCCGTCAGAAACTCACTCTTTGTCTTTTTCTTTTTCGTCTTTGTCTTTATCTTTGTCTTTTTTGCCTTCGGGGCGGGATTCGCCGGTGCCCTTGACGCGACCGATGGCGGAGCGCTCGATCTTGATGCGCACGTTGTCCGCGACCTGGAGTGTCACCACGTCATCCTTGATCTTCTTGATGGTGCCGTGAATGCCGCTCAGGGTGATGATGTTCTCGCCTTCCTTCAGCTCGTTGAGCATCTGGCGGGCCTTGGCCTGCTTTTTCTGTTCCGGGCGGATGAGCACGAAATAGAAAATGAGGAACATGATGATGAGCGGCGGCAGAAACGAAAGCGCGCCGCCGGGGGGCTCGGGTTGCTGCCCTTCCGCCTGAGCAACGAGAATGTGGATCCAACCTAAATCAGGCATGGTGCCGGACCTTCCTTATAAATATGAAAGTGGTGGACAGGATTCAGAGAACCTGGAAGTGGACGCCCGGGATACGTCCCTTGTTAACGTCCCTGCCTTTTATACGAAAAAACAAATATTTGAACCGGTGGGACCCAATCGGTGCCAGAAGTGTTGCTTCTATCAAATCCATAAAAATTTGTCAAACTTTTCACAGGAAAGCCAACGGACCGACCAACGCGTTAAAACGGGCCCGTCGGCTTGAAAAAGCTCCGGCAAATTAATAAAAAGGCATCCCCTTTTCTTTCTCCCCGGTCAGCTCCACGTACAGCGCGTGGAACTCCGGGGTGGTCAGCTTGGGATCGCGCAACTGCTCCAGTTGTTCGGGGGTGATCTTGGTCTCGGATTTGGCGTCCCAGGCGGAAGTGGCCACGGCCACGTAATGCGGCGGATTCAGGCGCTGGAAGATGAGGCCGTCGATGTTGTCATTGTACTTCAGGGCGAACTCGATGGCCCAGCGGGCGTCTTCCGCGCTGAGACCGCCGCCGATGGCGATGTTGGTCGGCGGATGCCCGCCGCGCGGCCGCCAGAACTGGATGGTGTGGCCCAGCACCTTGATGTGTTTGTCCTTGAGCACCTGCCACAACTGCTTTTTGTTCTTCTTGTGCTTGAACTCCAGCCAGATCTCCATGGTGCAGATGGTGGTTTTTTCGATGGGACAGTTCTTGGGCGCCCCGCCTTTATAAAACTTGCTGCCGGTTTTGAAATCGTCCCCCGCCCACGCCGGGCCAGCCAGGGCCGACAGGATCAATCCACAGGTAATCCAACACCACGTCCAACGCATCTTCATAATGCTCGTTCCTTCAAAATCCAGTCTGTAAATAATTTTATGAAAAGGAATTGTATCCCAAGGCCCGGCCCCGTCCAAGGTCCGGATGCTGCCCCCGGCCAAAAAACATGGCTTTTTTTATATTTCCGACAAAAAAACCCTCAAGTTTTCTCACAACCTGCCGTAAAGCAGAGATAAGGGAAGATTTTATCCACATCCAAGGACTCGCATTATGGTTGATTCCGTAAGCACTTCAACTGCCGCCAGTACCGCGCCGCAAGCGGTACAGACTTCCACAGAGGCATTGCAACTGGCCATCAAAGCCTCGGAAGCACAAACGCAATCCCTGCTCAACCTGCTGAACCTCACGGTCAGCGGTTCCCAGGGGTCTTCAACGGGAAGCCTGATCGACCTCATCGTCTGAATTCCGTCCCAATCTTCACCGTCCGCCGAACCACGTCAGCACCGACTCCTGCTGTTCCTCACTCAAAACCTCGTGCCGTGCCTTTCGGATGGCAGGCAGCAATTGCCGTCCGGTGACCACCTCTTCATCCGGAATCCCTTCCAGTTTCGCATTCGGGAACACCACCAGCGACGCGATGGGCAGATCGCCCAGCTTGTTTTCAATGTGGTTGATGGCCTGCCGGTTGCGCCACAGCGGGTTGTAGATGAGCCCGCCACCCATGCCGCGAACTTCCCATTCGCGCTGACCCGCCTGCACACGCACACGTCCGGAATCGTCACGCTGATTGATGACAAACAGGCCGTACGGCGATACCACCAGGTAATCGATTTGAATGATGCCGTCGGGGGTGGGCACGGTGGCATTCTCGATGATTTTATATTCGTTGCCGAGTTGCCTCAGGACCGACACCACATTGGGGCCGGGCACAAGGGTCCCCTTGCCTTTTTTAAGAAAAAACCAGATTCCGCCTCCCACCAGCAATAAAACGAGAAGCGTTGAGATGGGTTCCATGCGTTTCCGGGTTTATTGATTGATGTCGCGCATGAGGCGGGCGAGTTCGTCCAACTGCGCTTCCACTTTCGGCGGCGTGGCAGGATGAAACACGTTCGCCCCCGCCGGTTCGGGAAACAGGGCAGCCAGCTTTGGGTTCGCGTCCAGTCGGCTCCAGCGTGTGCCGTCGAGGGAAAACTCGTCGTCGCGGCGCAGTTTGCCCTGGCGGATGGCCACCGCCAGCGCCCGCGTCGGCACGTTGCGCCACTGCCTGCGACCGCGGCGTACGGTGACACGCTTTACAGGGTGATTGGATGCGGATGATTGGGTGTCGGTCATGACGGGATCCGTTTCGGCTGGGCGGCGGGTGCGCCGCGGGGTTGAGGAATGCCAGCTAACTGGGTTGTCTTTTGATCACCGGCCCGCAAACGGGTCCGGGGGTTCCGAAAGGTTGAACGCGCCGCCCTGCGCCTTCGGTTCCGCCACCGCTTCGGGTGCGGGTGGGGCTTCGAACTTCAGGTTGGAAGCCAACGGATACAATTGCGGCGCCGTTCGGCCGTTCGCCTCGGGCAGATTCTGGAGCGCCTCGCGAAACCGGTTGAGCGCGGAGAGCGTCACACTGTTCCGTTCCGGCAGGCTGCTCTGCACGGATTCGGCAGCGCGCCTTCCGAACACAATTATATCAAGAAGCGAGTTGCCCATCAACCGGTTGGTGCCGTGCAGCCCGCCGGTCACCTCCCCCGCCGCCCACAGGCCGGGACGCTCGGTCCTGCATTGAGTGTCCACCTTGACGCCTCCGTTCTGGTAGTGCAGCGTCGGGTAGATGAGCACCGGCTGGCGAACGGGGTCGATGCCGTACCGTTTGAACCGGTGAATGAGGCCGGGAAACTGCTTCGCCAGCGTGCCCTCGCCTTTCAACAGATCGATCATCGGCGTGTCCAGCCACACTCCCTGGCGCCCGTGCGGCGTGGTTACGGCCCGGCCTTCGGCCGCTTCTTTTATGATCGCCGCCGCCACCACGTCGCGGTAGGTGAGTTCGTTCACGAACCGCTCTCCGTTGGCGTTCAATATCTGCGCGCCGCTGGCGCGGATGGATTCGGTTACCAGTTGCCCCGCCAGCGCTTCCGGGTAGGCCGCACCGGACGGATGGTACTGGTAGCTTTCCAGGTGCACCAGCGAACAGCCCTGCCTGTAGGCGAGGATGATCCCGTCGCCCGTCGCGCCCATGTGGTTGCTGGTGGGAAAATTCTGGAAACGCAACTGACCACTGCCGCCGGTGGCGAGGATCACCGCCCTGGCCGACACGGTGGTGAGCTTTCCCGTCTCCGTGTTCCACAACACCGCACCGGTCACCTGGCCGTGGCCGTCGTCAACCAGTTCCACCGCCGCTTCGTTCTCGAGAAATTTCGTACTGCCGCCCATCACCGCGTCGCGCAGGACGCGCATGATCTCGAGCCCGGTGTAGTCGCGGCACGCCATCACCCTCGGCACGGAGGTGCCGCCGCCCGGCTTCAGGCGGAACAGGCCGTTGTCTCCGGGATCGAACAGCACGCCGAGCTGTACCAGCCACTGGATGCTGGGGGGACCGGATTCGCACAGAATTTTGAGAAGGTCAGGGTCGTTCTTGCCGTGACCGCCGACATACGCGTCGGCAAAATGGCGTTGGGGGGAGTCGTCGGGACCGAGCGCCGCCTGGATGCCGCCCTCGGCCATGACCGTGTTGGAATCACCCAGCCGGAGTTTCGTTGCGAGGTGCACGGTGAGCCCGGAGTTTTCAAGTCCCAGTGCCGCCGCCACACCCGCACCGCCGCCACCGATGATCAGCACATCGGTCTCGATGTCCACCTTCGGTGCAAAATCCGCGGGCAGGGGGCTGTCCGATTCCAACAATGCCGCGAGTTCCAAAGGAAACTCACCGCTGTTGGCATTGGGCCCCACCTTGACCTGACGTTCGGCGCCAACGTAATCCGGGTGGTGGGCGCGGATCAATGCATTCGCATTGTCCTCGCTCAAATCCGGAAGGTTTTCGTCCTTGCGCGCGGCGCGGGTTCGGTTGACATGTTCGATCGATTCCGCCGCCCAGTCGAAGGTCATGCCGGCCTCCCGTTCCTGCGAATCTCTTTGGCGCGTTCCAACCGTTCCCCGGGATCGGCGTTCATCAGGTAATCCCACTCCGCCTGTCCGTCGTCCTGTTGCAGTGCCGCGATTTTTTCTTCCAGCGCCGATGGGTCGCCGCTCATGCCGAGGGAGCGCCGCACCCAGATTCCCATGTTGTGTGGTTTCACCTTGTCCTCACACACCGCACGGCACAGGCCGCAGTGGATGCAGGTTGTGAAGTCTTCCGCCACCTGGTCGAACTCGCCTTTCTGCATGCGCAGGACCGATTCCATCACCGGGATCGACATCGGGCACGCCACGGTGCAACTGCCGCACTTGGTGCAGCGGTCGAGGGTTGGGTACGCGGCGCGCAGGTCGTCAGCCGTCGCGCCGGCTTTCGGTTCCACCGGCGGGATGGCGTCCACCGCGAAGGGGAACACCTGCATGCCGTCCTGAACCGGACACATGCAGGCCAGTTCCGTACGGCTGGGTTGACCGTCGGGCAGGCGCACCGTCACCGTGCAGGCGCCGCAGACGCCGCCGACACATCCCGTACGCACAAGTTTTCCCTGGCCCGCATTCCACAGGGCGTGCACGATGGTCTCCCCGGCCCGCGCCTGGATCGGATCGCGTCCGTTCCACAGGATCTCGACGGTTTTGGTTTTCGGGGCCTCGGGTCCGGCTTTATCCTGAGTGCGATCGTCCATATCAGAACTCACAAACGTTTTAGTTACACCATGTTATACCCAATCTTCCGGTGTGCGCAACCGCGCCACGGTAACGGCATTCGCGTTCCATTGCAATGCGAAACCTCCAGCCGTTTTCCGACTCGACCTTTATTTGCCGAGTTTTTGAATTTGTGCTATTTTAGCCGGGAAGAGTCAATTCATTCAGGAAGTTAAGCACATGTCCGGTCATTCCAAGTGGTCCACCATCAAGCACAAGAAGGGCGCCGCCGATGCCAAGCGCGGCAAAATCTTCACCAAACTGATTAAAGAAATCACCGTCGCCGCGCGTCTCGGCGGGGGCGATCCCAACGCCAACCCGCGCCTGCGCACCGCCATCGCCGCGGCCAAAGAGCAGAACATGCCGCAGGACAACATCAACCGCGCCATCAAGAAAGGCACGGGCGAGCTGGAAGGCACGAGTTACGAAGAAATCACTTATGAGGGATACGGTCCCGGCGGCGTCGCCATCCTCATCGAGGTCATGACCGACAACAAAAACCGCACCGTCGGGGAAATCCGCGCCATGCTTGGAAAAAACGGCGGCAACATGGGCGAGAACGGATGCGTCAACTGGATCTTCGAGAAAAAGGGATTGATCCTCGTCAAAAGCGACGCGATGGATGAAGACACGATGATGGAACTGGCGCTGGAAGCCGGGGCGGACGACATGCAGAACACCGGCGAGCAGTATGAGATCACCACCTCCATGGAAAACTTCGAGACCGTGCACCAGGCGCTGAAAGACAAAAACGTTCCGACCGAATTCGCGGAGATCACCGCCATCCCGCAGAACACCGTGCCGGTGGACGAACAGAACGGACGCGCGGTCCTGAAACTCATGGACCTGCTAGACGACCACGATGACGTGCAGAAAGCCTATTCCAATTTCGACATCCCGGAAGAGGTGATGGCCGCCATCGACGAAAGCGCTTGACCGCCCGGACCTCTCCTCCCGGCGCGGAACGGAAACTCAACCTACGGGGAAACCACTCATGCGTGTTCTCGGCATCGACCCCGGCAGCAACTGCACCGGATACGGCATCGTCGAGTCAGACCGCAGCACCCTGAAAAGCATCCACTGGGGAAGCATCAAGTCGAAAAGCCGCACCCCCTTTCCCGAACGGTTGAAAGCCATATACGACGACCTCACGCGCGTCATCGACGAGTACAAGCCGGAGGTCGTCGCCATCGAAGACCTGTTTTTTGCGGTCAACGCCCAGTCCACCATCAAACTCGGACAGACGCGCGGCGTGGCCCTGCTTGCGGCGGTCAACGCCAGCCTGACGGTCGCCGAATACACGCCGCTCGAAGTGAAGCTGTCCATCGTCGGTTACGGTCGCGCCGACAAAAACCAGGTGCGGGACATGGTCACCACCCTGCTCCGCTTGAAAAGCAAACCCGAGCCGTTGGACGCCTCGGACGCACTGGCGGTGGCCATCTGCCACCTGCACAACCACGGAACCTCCAACCGGTTGAAAGAAGCCCTGTCCTCCAGGAGATGAAACCATGATCGCGCATTTGAACGGCACCCTCGCCCGCAAGACGCCCGTTTCCGTGATCGTCGACGTGCACGGAGTCGGCTACGAAGCCTTCGTTTCGCTCAACAATTACTACGAAATGCCGGAGACGGGACAGCCCGTCACCCTGCTCATCCACAGCTACCACAAGGAAGACACGTTCAAGCTTTACGGCTTCCTTCGCGAGGAGGAGAAACAGATTTTTGAAACGCTCATCGGCATCAACAAGGTGGGACCGAAGCTGGCGCTCGCCATCCTTTCCGGCATGCCGGTGGACGAGCTGCTGGACGCCATCGCCAAAAACGACGTGGCCCGCATCAGCACCGTGCCGGGGGTGGGACGCAAAACCGCCGAGCGGTTGGTACTGGAATTGAAAGACAAGCTGGCAAAGATGGACAAGGTGTCAGGCGAATCGCCGGCCACGGGCACGACGCACCGTCTGCTGGAAGACGCGCTCTCGGCGCTCATCAACCTCGGTTACAAAAAAGGCGACGCGGAGAAAGCGTTGAAACAGGTCTGGGAGGAACAGGCGGACACCCCGGCGCTCGAAACCCTCATCAAGGAAAGCCTCAACCGCCTGTCCTGACCTCATGCCCATGGAACCCGACCGCGAAAATCCCGAAACCCGTTACACGCTGGACACGCAGGAAGCGCAGTTCGAAACCAGCCTGCGTCCGCGCACGTTCGCGGAATACATCGGGCAGGACAAGGTGAAGGAGAACCTCGCCATCTTCCTGTCAGCGGCCAAGATGCGCGGTGAGACGCTCGACCACGTTCTGTTCTACGGACCACCGGGGCTGGGCAAGACGACGCTCGCCAACATCATCGCTTCGGAGATGAGGGCCGCGCTGACCAGCACGTCGGGTCCGGTCATCGAGAAGTCCGGCGACCTGGCGGCGCTCCTCACCAACCTGCAGGAAGGCGACCTGCTGTTCATCGACGAAATCCACCGCCTGCCGCGCATCATTGAAGAGATCCTGTATCCGGCGATGGAGGACTTCAAACTCGACATCATGATCGGCCAGGGCCCGAGCGCCCGCTCAATCAAACTCGACCTGCCGCCGTTCACCCTGATCGGCGCAACGACGCGGGCGGGTCTTCTGACCTCGCCCCTGCGCGACCGCTTCGGCGTGGTGCACCGGCTCGATTACTACACACCGCAAGACCTGGAAAAAATCGTTCACCGCTCGGCGGAAATCTTGAAAGTGGACATGACGGAAGAGGGCGGGCGCGAGGTGGCGCAACGGTCGCGCGGCACGCCGCGCATCGCCAACCGTCTGCTCCGCCGCGTGCGCGATTACGCGCAGGTGAAGGGCGACGGTGTCATCACCCGCCCCATCGCCGAGCAGGCGCTGGCGATGATGGAAGTGGACCGCATCGGCCTCGACAAGATGGACCACAAGCTGTTGCTCACGATGATCGAGAAGTTCAAGGGCGGACCGGTGGGCATCGACAGCCTGGCGGCGTCGATCAACGAAGAGAGGGATACCATCGAGGATGTGTACGAACCGTTTCTCATCCAGTGCGGGCTCCTGCACCGCACGCCGCGCGGCCGCGTGGTGACCGATGCCGCGTTCCACCACTTCGGCATCACGCCCTCCACGGGCAACGACACACCGCAAAAACCGCTGTTCTGATTTACCGGAAAACTTTTATTGAGGATCGGGCGGGCAATCAACCCCAGGCCTGGCGGAACCGTTCGAGGAAGGTGGGTTCCATCTTCGTCGTGCCCAGCAGGTCCGGCGTCTGGTGCGTGTGGAAGCCGTGGAAGTCGCGGCTTCCGGTGGCGATCATGCCGTGGTCTTCCGCCAGCTTGAGAAAGTAATCCACCTTGCCGGTCTTCTCGTGGTAGGGGTAGATCGCCTCCAGCCCCATCAGTCCCATCGCTTTCAATTCTTCCAGCCGCGGCGGGATGTCGTCGAAGCCGATGCCCTTGTCCGGGCGGTGGAGCGCGTAGGTGCGCTCGCCGGGATGCGCGATGACCGGCACGCCGCCACTTTCGCGCATGAGTTTCAATGCTTCATCGACGTGGATGTTTTCGCGCTGGACGTTGTACTGCACGAGGTATTTTTCGAACGCTTCTCCGGTGTGCTTCACGATGCCGAGGCGCACCATCTCGCGGGCGAGATGCGGCCGGGCCAGCACACCCTCCGCCGCCTTCTGCACGTTCTCGAAGGTGATCTGTCCCTGAAAGCGGTCCGGCACCACGCTGTTCAGCTTGTCAATCATGGTGCGCATGCGTTCCTCGCGTTGCGCTTTCATGGTCTCAACTCGGTCCCACAACGCGCTCCGAATGCTGGCCAGGTCCTTGAAATATCCGAGTACGTGCAGCTGCAGGTCACCGTACTTGACGGTCATCTCGATCCCCGGAAACACAATCAATCCCGCCTTTTCTCCAGCGTCAATGAATTCCGGGATTCCGGAGAAAGTATCGTGGTCGGTGAGCGACAGAATGGAGACGCCGTTGTTGCGGGCGATGTCCACCAGTTTCGTGGGCGAGAATTCGCCGTCGGAGTAGTTGCTATGCATGTGAATTTCGAACTTTTCGGTCATGAAGTGCCTGTGATGAGTATGTTTTCATGGTACCGCGTTTGGAAGCGGGGTCCAAATAAACCTCGGCGGGGTAGCGATGGTCGCTTTGAATAAGATGCAGGAGTGCGCTGAGAGGTTTGCCTTGGAGCCGGAATTCCGATACATTTAACCCATTGATCCCTTTATGGAAACACCGTGCGCATGCTGATGAGAATAGCATTGTCCTTCATTTTGGCCGGGTTGGGCTGGGCGTTCGCCGCCTGTTCGCCCATGCCGGAGTCCCACGCGGCGTCCGGAAATCCGCAGATGGAAACCCCGCCACGCGAAATGCTGATCGTTTTTTCCGGCAACACGCTGGGCGAGTTGAAACCCTGCGGCTGTGCGAAGGAAGAGGACCAGGGCGGCATCGAGCGCAGGATGGGTTACTTGAAAAACGCGGTTCCGGAGGCCAGTTCCCTCCTGTTTGTCGATCTCGGCGACAACTTCAAGGAATCCACCCGGCAGGGCCGCATCAAGGCACGCTACCTGATGACCGCCATGTCCCGCATGGGTTACGACGCAGTGACTCTGGGCGACCGCGACCTGCTTTACGGCAACGAGTTCCTCAAAAAGCAGGAGGGCATTCCGTGGCTCGTCTCCAACATGCAGATCGAGGGCATGGACCCGCCGCGCTACCGCATCAAAACCTTTGATAATGGCCTCAAAGTGGCGGTGCTCGCCGTGGCCGATCCGGACCTGTTCTACGTCTCCGGCCATAGCCAGATTGCAATGCAGGACCCGACGAAAGCGGTGGACGAACTCTTGAAGGACATCGAACAGGGAGGACCACCCGACCTCGTCGTCCTCCTCACCCACATGAAGCGCAAGAAGGCGTTGGGGTTGCTCGATCTTGACGGCGTCGATGTCGTCATCAACGGCCACATCGAGGACGAGTCGGACCAGATCGACATGCAACCGGTGCGAAAGGGGCAAAAAATATTCGCGCAGGCCGCACCCTTGGGCCAGAAGATGGGGGAATTACGCGTCACGGTGGACGGCGGGAAGAAAACCTATGAGCACCACATGGTGCGGCTGGATTCTAAAATCCCGGATGACCCGGAGATGACCGCCCTGCACGACGAGTACAACAAGGAAATCGAAGCGCTTTTTTTCGAAACACTGAAAGCCAAGCGCACGAAAGACCGCACGCAGGTGTACGCCACCGAGTCCACCTGCAAAACCTGTCACACGGACGCACATGAAACGTGGTCCGGCTCGCGTCACGCTCACGCCTACGCCACGTTGAAAGAGGTCAACAAGTCGTTTGATCCCGAATGCCTGAAATGCCACACCACGGGGTTTGAAAAGCCCGGCGGGTTCATCAGCGAAATCGACACGCCGGAATTGAAAAACGTGCAGTGCGAAATGTGTCACGGTGCGCGGCTGGATCACAGCCGGGCCCCGCAGGGGGGGTTCGCCGAAGAGGCGCGCGGGGCCTGCTCGCAATGCCACGTGCCGAAGCACAGCCCCAACTTCAACTACGAAACCTACTGGCCGAAAATCCGCCATTAAGAAATTTTAACGGTCCCCGTTCGGGCCGTTTGCTACTATAATTGATAGACCGATTTCACGCGTACATGGAGTATTCAATGAAACGATTCATCCCGCTTCTCATCCTGGTTGCCAGCTTCATCGCCACACCGGCTTTGGCCGACGGACCGAACATCGCCGGACATTACAAGATCATCGGCGACCTGAAAAACCTGGAAAACATCAAGCAGATCGAAATCATGGAGTTTTTCAATTACTCCTGCGGCCACTGTTACGGATTCCTGGAAGAATCCAAACGCCTGCACAAACAGTTCAAAGGTCAGCTGCTGCACAAGAAGCAACCGATCTACTGGGGCCAGCAGACTCCCTACCCCGCAATGGCGTTCTACATCGCCGACGAGCAGGGCATGGAGGAAAAGTTCACCAAAACGATGTTTGACACCAATTTTCAGCTGGGTGTGAATGTGTTCCAGCCGCGGGTGATCAGCATGCTGTCTCAGGATTTCGGCATGCAGCAAGCCATGACCGAGGGAATGAAATCCCCGCGCATCCGCAACAAGGTGCAACAGTCCCTGCAGCGGGCACAGGAGTTCGGCGTGGATGAGACGCCGACCATCATCATCAACGAAACGTTGAAAGTGACGCCCAGCCTTTCCGGCGGTGATGTGAAAAAGATGACGGACAACCTGATCGTGATTTTCAACGACCTTCTGAAACAGTGATGGCACAATGAAAACGGGCAAACGGACAGGCATCGGCAAATGGCTGGGCGTTCTGGGCGCGCTGGCGCTGAGCCTCGCCCTGATCGCGCCGTGGAATCCCGCACCGGGTCCGTCTCCCCTGCCCACCTCCGCCCACGCGGGATTTTTCGATGACGACCTGGAAGTTTTCGAGGAGGTGCTGGACCTCGTGGCGGGCAATTACGTGTACCCGCCCGACTACAAAACCCTGTTCGAATCCAGCATCCAGGGCATGATCGCCAAAGCACCGGAGAAAACCCTGACCGTGACCGACGTGTATTCCGGGCAGGTGTTGAAGCACAACAACACCCGCCTGAGCTATCGTCTCAGCTTCAGCCGTCATGAAAATATGGGGGCGTTCCGGTCCGTTTACTACTTTCTCGCCAACGAATACCAGGGCAAGCTGAAGAAAAAGGACATCGAGCAGGCGGCCATCATCGGGCTCATGAGTTCCCTCGACCCCTACTCCCTGTACATGGACAAAAGCGATTTCGAGCGGTCGATGCGCGACACGGAGGGCCAATACGGCGGCGTGGGCATGGTGATCACCATGCAGGACCTCAAACTCACGGTCGTGCGGACGCTCAAAAATTCGCCCGCCGAGCGCGCGGGCATTCTGCCTAAGGACGTCATCAGCCAGGTGGACGGGCAGACCGTGGAAGGCATGCAGATCAACGAACTGGCCGAGCGCCTGCGCGGATACCCCAACACCAAAGTGCAGATCCAGGTTTTCCGACCGTCCACCAGTTCCACGAAGGAAATCACCCTGACGCGCGAAATCATCTCCATTGAAACGGTGGAATACAAAAATATGGGCGACGGGGTCGGCTACCTTTCGATCAACAGTTTTTCCAAGCAGACCAACGACCAGTTGCAGGTGGCGTTGAACCAGGCCCTGGAGGAAGGGGTCACCGCCTTCATCATGGACCTGCGGAACAATCCCGGCGGCCTGCTCAGCCAGTCGGTCAAGGTAGCCAGCCACTTCCTGAACAAGGGGGAATTGATCGTCTACACCCGGGGCCGCGACCGCAACGACATGCAGACCTACCAGGCCTTGTATAAAAACACGCTGACGCACCTGCCGCTCGTGGTGCTCATCAACAAGCAGAGCGCCAGCGCATCGGAGATCGTTGCGGGCTCGCTGAAGGACTCCGGCAAGGCGCTCATTCTGGGTGAAAATTCTTACGGCAAGGGATCGGTGCAGACCATTTTCCGCATGAGCGACGGTTCCGGCCTGCGCCTGACCACGTCCAAGTACTACACGCCGTCGGGCATCGACATCAACCAGCACGGGATCACGCCGGAAATCATCGTCGAAAAGGACCTTCCTGAAAGCAACCAGGCAAATGGCCAACGCGAGCCCAAAGGGCCCAGGAAGGAGCCCGGCCAGCGTGCCCGGGATCTGGCGACGCACTTCAAGGAAGCCGAATTGATTGACTATCTCAAGCAAAAAGGCTATACCATCACCGGTTCCACCGATCCCCTCGTGGAGTTTGCCAAACTGGTGGTCCGCGATATCCAGCACCCCTCGAAAAGCCACGCTCTGGCCAAGGCGAGGGAGCTGGCCAACGACATTCATTACTGACATCAAACCTGTTTCTCAATCAACGTGTTTGTTCCAGGGAGTGATCAAAGAGAATGAACATCATCAATATCGATTTTGAAAAAGGGATCGTGCAAAGCGATTTCAAAACGTGGACCATCGTGTCCAACGACAACAATCAGTACCTGCTCCTGCAACGGGAGGAGAACGGCCGTTATCACGTCGCGGAAGCCGATGTGATGAAGAAGCATCTCTGGGAAGTGAAGGAAATCAACTACCGCGACCCGGAAGGCGGCACCTTCGTCTTCGACGAAGATTCAGGCATCACCCACATTGCCTGACACACCAGCCTGTTCCGGGCCGGGTTCTCATTGAAAATATTGTAAGGAAGGGTGGTGCCAGGCTGGAGGGGCTCAGTCCCCAGCCCCACTCGGCGAATCAGCCGCCGCTGAGCGCCTGCACGATGTCGATGGCGTCGGCGGGTTGGAGCGGCCGGTTCAAGTCGAACTCCTGCTCGCCGTTGACGAAGAACCGGATGTGCGGACGCATCCGGTCCTGCTCGTCCACCACCCGAAACCGAAGTCCGGGGAACCGGCGGTCGAGATCGTTCAGAACCTCGGCCAGCGTAGCGCCCCTGGCTTCGACCACGTCCTTGTGGTTCGTGTACGAGAAAAGCGGGCTGGGAATCCGCACCCTCATGGTTTGGCCTCGTTTAAAAGTGGAGAGGAACGCCGGTTCGGCCCGTCAGCCCGCCTCCGCCACTTCCACGGAATAGATTTCCGGCAGGTGGCCGCCATGCAGGTCCATTTGTTTCCCTCGTCGCGGCTCATCCACAACTCACCACTGGTGGTTCCGACATACAAACCGACCGGATCCGCGTGGTCCCCGGTCATCGCCTGCCGCTTCACCGTCCACCACGCCTGGCTTTCCGGAAAGCCGTTATCGAGGCGTTTCCAGGTTTTGCCCCCGTTCCTGGTGACGTAAGCGCAGGGCCTGCCCTCCACCGCGGTTCGCGGCCAGACGGTGGCGCCATCCATTGGAAACACCCATGCGGTGTTGTCATCCCGCGGGTGCACCACCATGGGGAAGCCGATGTCGCCCACCTTCTTCGGCATTTTTTTACCGATGCGTTCCCAGGTTTTCGAGGGACGGTCCAGGCGGTAAATGCCGCAGTGGTTCTGCTGGTAAAGACGATCGGGATTGCTCGGGCACAGGCGCACGCAATGCGGATCGTGAAACATGGGGTCACTGCGGTCGAATCCATCGACCACATCCAGTCCGTCTATCAACACCTCCCAGGTTCTGCCACCATCCAACGATTCGTGCACACCGCCACTGGACATGGCGAAGTAGAAATGGTCCGGGTCGCGCGGGTCGATGAGGATGGAGTGCAGTTTGGGTCCGTCGGGCGTGCCGTCCTGTACGCTCCCCATCCAGCGCAGAAACTGCGGGTCGTCGTTGATACTGGAAAACGGTTCCCAGGTCTTGCCGGAATCTTCCGTGCGGAACAGGCCCTGCGGCGAGGTGCCCGCGTACCACACGCCGGGCTGGCTGGCATGCCCCGGTTGCAACCAGAAGGTGTGATCGACGGAGCGGCCGTTATCGGATTTGGCAAATGCCGGCGGCCGGGCCGCCTCTTCCCATTTGCGTCCCAGGTTGGTGGAGCGGAATACCGTCGGCCCCAGGTGACCCGTGCTCGCGGCCACAAGCAGGGTCCTGCCGTCGCGCGGGTCGAGCACCATGTGGTTAATGATCTGGCCGAGGAAGTGCGGTCCGCTCAATTTCCAGGTCCTGCGTTTGGTGTCGCCGTGATACAGCCAGGCTCCCTTGCGGGTCCCGACCAGCACAACCAGCTTGTTCGATTCGCGAGACCGGGACGCTTTCTTTTTGCTGGTTGCAGACGTGGCTTTGCGGACCGCCTTTTTTTGCGAAGTGGTGCGTGCCATTCAACAGCCTCCTCCATGAAAAGGCGGAATCAGAACAGCTTCAGCGACTTGAGGTGCCCGAGTTTTTTTTGAAGCGTGTCTTTAGTGGTGTCGGCAAGGAAGTTGCCGCGCAAATCGAGTTTTTTCAGTTTGGGAAAGCTCTGCGATTCGGCCAGCGCCAGTGCGCCCTCGTCGCGGATTTCATTGAAACTGAGACCGAGGTTTTCGAGCTTCGGCATGTTTTTGGATGAGGCGAGCGCCACCGTTCCCTTGTCCAAAAGGTAATTGTGCCGCAACTCGAGTTTCTTGATATTGGCCAGCGCCGGGGATTGGGCCAGGATAGCCGCACCGCGTTCGGAGATTTCGTTGTAGCGTAGATCCAGCTTGGTGACTTTTTTGAGAAAATCCTTTTCGAGAAGAAGGGCCAGCCCCTTGTCGCCGATCTTCTTGCCATTCAACTTCAGGGTGCGTCCTCCGCCGGACAACCCTTCCTTGAAAACCTTCTCGTAATCGATTTCCTCTTTCGAGAACACGTCCTCCCGATCGAAGAACTGTGCCTGGGAAACCGGACTGAACCCAAGAACCAGTAAAAACGCAAACAGCAGAATCGGCCAGCGCTTCATGGAGCCTCCCCCTGGTCAATCGTCGTCGTCTTCGTCTTCATCCTCATCGTCGTCGTCAAACGCAAAATCGGAAAGGTCGTCCACATGAAGGTGGCACAGGCGGGTGCGGCACCGGGCCTTCTTGAGCGCCTCGATCCCTTCCTTGCGAATTCGATTGGCCGTGATGAACAGGTGCGTGACCTTGGTCAGAGTCTCCGACTCGGCAATGGCAATGGCACCCTCGTCCTCGATCAAATTGCCGTAAAGCCCCAGCTTCTTGAGCTTGACGAAATGAGGTGAAGTGGCAATGGCTCTCACCCCGTCGTCGCTGATGACGTTGCCATACAACTCCAGCTCACGCAGGTTCTTGAAGTGCTCGCATTCCGCGAGAACCCGCGCACCTTCGTCGCTGATGTCGTTGTTCGGAAGGCGCAGGGTGCGCAGCTTGCCGCGCTTCAATTGCGATGATTCCACCAGCTGCTCAACGCCTTTGTCGCCAATGTGGTAATTGCTGAGGTCGAGAGTCCGTTTGTCCGGACTCAAAAACTGCTTGATCAGGTATTCAACGCTTGCCAAGTGGGGCCTTTCCTTTCCAGATTCGCGTTCAGCGTGGTTTGTTGCTTAAAACGGCTCCAAGTATATCACAAGTCCGGCAGCCAAAAACCGCCCTCCCCTTTATACGGTGAGGTAGCGCAGGAGGAACATGACGGCGATCACATACATGATCCAGTGCACCTGTCGGGCCTTGCCGCAGGCCACCTTGATTACGGGGTAGAGAATGAATCCCAGCGCCATGCCGTCGGCGATGCTGTAGGTCAACGGCATGCCGATCATGATGAGGAACGCAGGCAGGGCCTCGTCCCAGGATTTCCAGTCGATGCGCGTGACGTTCCCCGCCATCATGGCGCCGACAATGACGAGCACCGGCGCGGTGATGGGATAGAGAATGGTATCGTGGTCAAGATGGTAGCCTCCACCGATCATTTTCGCCAGCGGCGCGAAGAACAGGGCGAGCAGAAAGAGGAGTGCCGTCACCACGCTGGCAAGGCCAGTCCGCCCGCCCTCGGCGACGCCCGCCGCGCTTTCGATGTAGCAGGTGACGGTGGTGGTGCCCAGCACCGATCCCGCCGTGGTGGCCACCGAGTCCGGCCACAACGCGCGGTTGACGCGCGGCAGGCGCCCGTCTTTCAAAAACCCGCCCTGGTGACCCACCCCCACCAGCGTGCCCGCGGTGTCGAACAGGTCGACGAACAGGAACACCGCGGCGATGGTGAGCAGTCCCAGGTCCAGCGCACCCCGGATGTCCAACTGCAACAGCGTCGGCGCCAGATCCGGCGGCAGGGACACCACGCCGTGGAATTCCACCAGGCCAAACGGCAGGGCGGCAAGCGTCGTCACTCCCATGCCGATCAGGATGGCGCCCTTGATTTTTCTCTGGAGCAGGATTCCAATCAATCCCACCCCCGCCACGGTGAACATGGCAGGCAATGAATTCAAGGGGGCCAGTTGCACCAGGGTGCCGGGGTGCGCCATGACGATCCCGCCCTGCACGAAGCCGATGAAGGCGATGAACAGGCCGATGCCCACGGAAATGCCGACCTTGATGTCGTTGGGCAGGCTGTTGATGATGACTTCACGGAAGCGGAGTACGGTGAGCAGGATCAACCCGATACCGGACAGGAACACCGCGCCCATCGCCACCTGCCACGGGATGCCCTGCCCCATGACCACGGTGTAGGTGAAATAAAAATTGATGCCCATTCCGGGCGCGAGCGCGATGGGGTAATTGGCGCCGAGCCCCATGATGAGGCACCCCAGCGCCGCGGCAAGGCACGTCGCTGTCATCACCGCGCCGAAGTCCATGCCCGCCTGCGCCATCACCGCCGGTTGCACGAAAATGATGTACGACGCGGTGAGGAACGTCACCGTCCCGGCGCGCATTTCGGTGAGCGGCGTACTGCCCTGCTCACTGATGCGGAAACGGCGGTCGAGGAATGCAAGCCATCGGCTCATCGATGAAGTCTCAGGCTAAGGTGGGATGGGATCATGAACATCCAAATGGAAAAGGCACGGGGAGACATGGGGCGGGTCTCAATTCAAAAACTCTTTTTCAACCAGCGCCACCTCGTCGTCCCGGTTGCGCACCTGTCCGTTGATGCGTGCGTCGCGGAGCGTCTTGAACACGGTCTTGAAAACAGGACCCGGCCGGATGCCCATCTGGATCAGGTCATCGCCGGTGAGCGACAGCGTCGCCGACGGATTGTACTGCGTGAAGTACATGAGAACGTGCTTGTTGATACGATCGCTGTTGGACACCGCCATCATGAGCAGGATGGCTTCCGTGGACATCTCCGAAAGCAGGTTGTAGATCTCACTCGGATCGAACTTGCGCCGCCGTTTGAGGGTCTTGAGGACCGATTCACAGTTGGCAAGATCCCCCTTCATCCGCGCCTTGATTTTTGCCGGCAGGCTGAGCCGCGTGGCAAGCTGGTTGAGGTCGGCATTTTTCATGCCGTACAACGCACCCAGAAAATACACGAATCCAACATCCGGCCGTTCCACCAGTTTGATGACATTGGACAATGCGAATATTTCCTCGATGCGCTCCAGGATCTGAATGTTCCTGCTGTTTTTCATCATTCGGGGATGGATGACCTGCAACAGCCCCAGCTCTTTCATGCGGGCGAAACAGCGGATCGGTTTTTTCTCTTCCAGCATACGCATGAGTTCGTTGTACAAGCGCGTGCCGCTCAGTTTGTGCACGATTTTTTTCGCCACCGCGCGCTTGAGAAACGACTCGGTCTGCTTGCCGATGGTGAACCCGAGCCGCTGTTCGAACCGCACGGCGCGGAACGCACGGCAGGGGTCCTCAACGAAACTCAGGTTGTGGAGCACGCGCACCACCCCGTCCTTGAGGTCCTTCTGGCCGTTGAAGTAATCGATCAGCGTGAATGCATCCTTGCCGTTCAGCTTGATTGCCAGCGCATTGAACGTGAAATCGCGGCGAAACAGGTCGGACTTGATCGAGCTCATCTCCACCGTCGGCAAGGCGGCGGGATGCGTGTAATATTCCATACGCGCCGTGGCAACATCGATTTTGAACCCGTCGGGAAATATGACCACCGACGTGCCGAACTTTTCATGAGCCACCACGCGGGCTTCATATTCCTTCCCCAGTTTGCGGGCGAACTGCATGCCGTCCCCTTCCACCACGATATCGAGGTCGAGGTTTTCGATGCGCAGGAGCAAATCGCGAACGAAGCCACCCACGCCGTACACCGAAACGCCCATGTCGTCCGCCAGTTGCGAAACGTCATGGAGGCGCGTCATGACGGACTTTGGAAGCCGCTCCCGGAGCAGGCTTTTGACGTTTTTGACATAAAGGTCGCCTTGATCGAGCAGCGCTGCGTAGGGCTCCGGAGCGTAGCGCCCCATGTCCTGATGCAGGAGGCGCAGAAGGTCACCGCGGCTGACGATGCCCATCATGTGGCCCGTTTTGGGATGCACCACCGGCACCACCTTCTGCTTGGCCTCGATGATGCTGGGAACCACCGTCTTGAAATATGCGTCGGGAGTCGTTACCGCAAACTCGTGCGCCATGAAGTCCTCCACCCGCTCACGCCCCAGCTTGTGATGGATGGCCTTCTCCACCACCTGGCGCGTTATCAGCCCTACCGGTTTCTTGTTGGACAATACCGGAAGCGTGCTGAGGTTGAACCTCGTCATGGTACGTTCCACCTCGGTGATGCTCTGCTTCGCCTGAACGGAGACCACGGGCGAATGCATGACATGCTGGATGCGGTTGAGCGGTTCGACTTTTTCATGAAGGACGGACACAAGCTGTTCCCGGGTCTGGATGAGTGTGCGGTCCGAGGTGCTGGCCGAGGCCGCATTCGGGTGCCCCCCACCGCCCAGCTCCCTCAGGATGCGCCCCACGTTCACTTCTTCCGTACGGCTTCTCCCAATGACGTACACGCGGTTGTCCAGGCACACCAGCGCAAAGAGCACCTTGAGGTTTTCCAGTTCCAGCAGCCGCGACACGACCACAGCCAGGTCCCCGATGTAATATTCCACCGTTGCCTGCGCGAGCGCGATCTGGACCCCGTTGTAAGTGCCCACTTCCAAACTTTGACTCAGGGTCTTCATCACATCCCGTTGCTCCTGGTTCAGCCGCGCCTCAACGAACTCCGAAACGGCCTGCAGGTCTGCGCCCAGCTTCACCATCTGCCCGACCGCGTAAAAATCTTCCGGCGTGGTGGACGCGGACACCAGCGAGTGCGTGTCCTGGTAGATACCGAGGATCATGAGCGTCGCTTCAAATTCCGTCAGCTCGATGCCCCTTTCGGCCAGTTCTTCGCACAGGATGGTGGCGGACGAACCGCGTTTGCGCACCACCGCCTTGTCGGCATGCAGAGGTTTCGCCATATCGAGGTGGTGATCGTAGACGTGGACTTCGACGTCTTTTCTACCGAGGAGGGCTTTGAAGGGGCCGATGCGGTTTGCATCCTGCGTGTCGACCACGATCAGGCGCGTGACCCGGTCGAGGTCCACATCCTTCGCGCGCGTGAACTGGAAGGGATTCCCAAACGCGCGCAGATAGTCCTGCACGGGGTTCTCGACCGAAGACGAGAACACCATATGTGCGCCGGGATACAGTTTCTGGGTGGCAACCATCGCCGCCACACAGTCAAAGTCCGCGCTGATATGCGTGGTGATGATTTCCATGGGGCGGCCGTGACCGAAAACAAAAGAACCCGGGTCGGGTCCGGGGTTTCGTCATTCTTTCGCTTTCACTATAACATGAAACGTAAACGGACGGTCCTGAGGAAGGGCGCAGACCTTGTTGTCACAGATGCGGTAGGTGATGGTGCCATGCACCACATGCGTTCCGGTTGCGAGGTCTGCCGGCACCGATAGCGTGTGTGAAAACTCGGCGCGGTGGCTGTGCACCTTCACCCAGCGGCCAAGGGCCTCATCCTTGACCAGCGTGGGCGGCGTTTCCGCCCAGTCTCCCACTGCTTCAAACGAACTTTGCTTGATCTTGAGGCGTGTGGCGACCGTCGGATCTTCTCCGTTGGCCTGCATGGAATAGAAATGCCAGCCTTTCTTCGGCACAGCCACGACAAAAATTTTAAATGTTTCCCCGGGCTGCACCACGTCCTTTTCCGCCATGGCGTGGACGTCGATCTGGATCTGCTCGGCCCGGTCTTTTAAAAATTCCTGGACGGGTTTGAATCCGCAAAGCATCAGCAGGCAAACAGCGCAGAAAATCGAAACCCCGCAAGGAATTCGAATTCCAGGGAGGGGTTCATCTGAGTTTTGGAATTGAGAGCGCATCGTGAACTTTGGGGTCGCCGTGCACCCGGGAAGACGGACGAATGAGTGTTAGTTTTTAGAGAGCTGGATGTATTTTTCGATGGTGCGGACAAATTGCTCGCTGGACACGGCGCCGGAAAACATCTCGCCGTGGATGGTGGATTCGGTGAAATTGTATGTACCAATGATGAAGGTGGGCGTCCCCTGAATTCCGATTTCAATACCCTGTCGGAAATCCCGTTCCACCCGGTCCCGGAAACGGCCTTCCATCATGCAGGCCTTGAAGTCTTTCAGATTGTCCACACCCACATCCTGTGCCGTGCGGATCAAGGCGTCTTCACTCTTGAACGCCTGCGGATCCTTGTATACTGCCGACTGATATTCCCAGAAACGGCCCTGTGCCCGCGCGCATTCCACGGCTTCGGCTATGGCGAAGGCTTCCTTGTGCAGGGGAAAGTGACGGTATCCGAACTGCACGGTGTCGCCATACGTCTGGCGCAGGTGTTTCAACGTCGTCTGCACTTTTTTGCAGAACGGGCACAGAAAGTCCGAATACTCCATGAGGAACACTTTCCGCGGTTCCTTTTGATCGGGCTTGAACCACAGCATGGCCGTGCCGATGCCCGCCACCAGCTTGAAGTCGTTTGGCGCCTCGAAGTAATCCTTCACCCATCCCTTGTTCACGGCAAACTCGTAACGCTGATTCAACTCTTTCAGATACGCATCCTGACGCAGGCGTTCCACATAATTGCGGATCATGTTCTGCACCGCAGAGGAGTTCAGGCCTTCGAGATCATCCAGTCCCATTTCTTCCTGGTACATGCGGATGATGTCTTCGCGATTGATTCGTGCCGCACGGATTTCCAGAATCTCGGGATGCTCGTCCTGCAGCAGCTCGATGGTTTTCTGCTTGAGCAGTATGCTCTGCATGCTGTGCAGGCGTTGCATCATGTCCTGAATCTGCGGGTTTTTAAGATCGTCGAGGTGGATGTCGTGTTCACCCACTTCAGCCACCCGGGGGTTGTTGTGAAAGTTGGGAACGTCAGGCTGGGTTTCTTCAGCCATCGGGCTGAGAGACCAAAAAAGAACCAGGATCCAGGGAAGGGCGAGAACCAACGAAATTTTTACTGAAGGGCGCATATCATTTCTTGAATCAATTGCAGGGGAAGGAGATGAATCTGGAAGGTCCGTCCCCATAACGTGAACTTCCGTCTGTTATCCATTATCCATCAATCGCAAGAGCAATCGCAAATGGATTGTCGGCTTCCTTTTTTCGCCCGGTACCGAAAAAAAGCGGATAAAACAAAACAGGGGCCGAAGCCCCTGTTTCGAATTCACATCTTATGGTATCGCGGATTTCAACTGGCTTTCAAGGCATCTTCTGGGTTGAGGAACTTGTGCGTGTTTTCCGCCAGGTTGAGAAACGCCTTGGTGACTTTCGAGTCCGGCTTGGCGAGAACGATGGGGTCACCGGTATCGGAACGCTCCGCCACTTCGCCATCCAGTGGGATGCTTCCCAGATAGGGCAGGACGAGTTCCTCCGCCAGTTTCTGGCCGCCTCCCTTGCGGAACACATCCACCTCGCCTTCGCAGTGCGGGCAGACCAAGGTGCTCATGTTCTCGATGATGCCGACGATGGGCACGTTGCTGTCGCGGGCGAACGAAATCATCTTGCGCGCGTCGAGCAGGGCCAGGTCCTGCGGGGTGGTGACGACCACGCATCCATCCACTTCGCCGATGAAGTCGATGATGGTGATCTGTTCGTTTCCGGTACCCGGCGGCAGGTCGATCAGCAGGTAGTCCAGTTCGCCCCAGTTGATGTTGCCCAGCAGTTCAATGATGAAATCGTATTTCACCGCGTCCCGCCAGGCGATGTGCATGTTGGGGTCTTCGATCAGGAAACCGAGCGAGGCCACCTTGAGACCGTTCTTGGTTTCGTAAGGCGAAATGCCGTCGTCGTGAGCCCGCAGGCGGACGGATTCGGCATTGATCAGTTTCGGGATGTTGGGTCCGTGCAGGTCGGCATCGGCCAGGCCCACCTTGAATCCTTTTTCCGCCAGCGCGATGGCGAGGTTGGTGGTCACCGTGCTTTTGCCCACTCCCCCCTTGTTGCTGCCAACGATGATCTTGTATTTGATCGCGTTCATCCGGTCGTTGACCAGCCATCGGTTGTGCTCGTTGTGATCCGCCTTGCAGTCGTTGTCGTTGTTGTACTCACACATCTCGCAGGTGTGAAGCAGGCGGCACTCTCCGGTTACGGGTAATTCCATTAAAACCTCCCAAACGTATGGACGGGCGGGGAGCGGGGCTCCCTGCGCGGGAAAACGTCTCAAAACATTGAATTATTCTGAAAGTATATAATCTTTTTGGAAACAGGAAAAGAGATAAAACCGGGACCGTTTGGGAATTATGATAAGCCCATCCCGTTTTTTTCTGGTCAATTCCGGCAATCTTTGGAATGATTACGAAACCATTTGAGTTGATTTTGATCTAAATGCAGACATACGGGTTGAATCCCAACCCGGAAAATCCCCACTCCCGGGGGTTTTCACCATTCCACACAACTCTTTTGGTATTTCATTTGCCGAACTTTCGGCCGGATCGGCATCCGGGGGGGAAAGCCAGCCGTCACGGCGGGTTTCAGCCGGGCCGATCCTGCAATCACAATCGCCAATAGACTTGGTAGATAGAAAAGGAGAGGATTAAATGAGCAAGCTGTTTTTCAAGTTGCATGTCACGTTGCTGAGCCTTCTGGTCCTGACGGCGGGCACCGCCCTGGCGGGAACCCGCGCCATCGCCATCAGCGAGCCGTCCAACGGCGCCACGGTGCAGAACCCGGTAAAGGTGTGCCTGGTCACGCACAACGTCACCGTGGAACCCGCCAAAAAGGGGGTCAATGAAGGCAAAGGGCATCACCACATTCTGGTGGATACCGACCTTCCCAAAGACCTGAGCCAGCCCATCGGCAAGGACGCCCAGCATATCCATATGGGTGATGGTTCCACCTGCAAGGAGATCCGTCTGGAGCCGGGCATGCATGTCATCCGGGGCTTGTTCGCCCAGGGAAATCATGTCCCGTACAATCCTCCGATCACCGCGACGGTGATTGTCAACGTTCAGTAACACCTCCACCCCCATGCCCGCCACCCCACCTGGGGTTGCGGTGCCTGGGGGTGTTTTGTTTCTGCTCCCTTCCTCCTGAAATCGGTTGTAATCGCTATTCCCAGCCGATACAATTTATTCATTCAAGTTGGGTTTTCAAACCTTTAGTCAGCCATCAAACGCCGCTCACCCAGCGGCAGACCGGTCTTCTATGCGTTCTTTTTCCCGACCCGTTTCATTCCTGCTCACGGCATGTTTCGCGGTACTGCTTTGCCTGTCCTCCGTGGCGCCAACCGCTGCGTACGAGGTCAATCGCAATGCCATCGTCATGTTGATTGCCAAAAACAAACAGGGCGAAACGGTGTCCACGGGGAGCGGGTTCATTGTGCGGCCGGACGGCACCGTGCTCACCAATTACCATGTTCTCATCGATGCGGCCAGCATGAGCGCGGTGTTCCCGGATGGAACCCAGGAAACCGTGAAAGGGGTGCTGAACGTGGACCGTCTGCGCGATGTGGCGGCGCTGAAACTGGAAGGCGACCTGTATTCCACCCTGGAGATCGGCGATTCCAACAGCCTGAAAACCTTCGATTACCTGAGCGCCCTGGGATACCCTTCGCACGCGGTGGAAATGGTGGAGCAAGGACTGCACGGGGTCCTGGTGCAAACCTACGGCTTTGTACTGGGCGTGCATCCGCAGGCCCTTCCGGATCACCCCTTCATTTATGCCACCACCCCGTTTGAGCCCGGGTTCAGCGGCGGACCGGTGGTGAACAGGGACAACCAGGTGGTCGGCATCGCCACGCTGGAAGGCCGTGCGCTCAATCTCGCCGTGCCCATCGACTTCGTCAAACCCTTCCTGCAGGACAACCGGCTTCTGAGTTTCGATGAATTGCGCGAGCGCGACAAGAACACCAAGGAGGTGTTGTATTACCGGGGCAATTTCACCCTGTACGCGCTGGGCGATGCGGAAGCGGCGATCGGCCTGTTTGAAAAAACGTTGAAGATCGATCCCGGTTTCGTGCCCGCCCGTTATGATCTCGCCGTGGCGTATCGCGGGCTGGGGCAGATGGATGCCGCCATTGCCGAATATGAAAAAGCGCTCAAACTCAATCCGCGGTTTCCGGAAGCGCTGTCCAACCTGGGCGGTCAGTATTTCCGCCGGGGGGACGTGAACAAGGCCATCGAAAAATTCCGCGAGGCCATCCACATCCACCCGAACTTCATTCAGGCCCTATCCAATCTGGGGGCGGCGCTCAACAAAAAAGAGCGTTACGAGGAAGCGGTGCCGTTTCTCAGGCGCGCCTTGTCGCTGGACCCGGAATTCGGTGTCGCCCACTTCAACCTGGGTAACGCCTACTACGGCATCGGCAAATGGGACGAGGCCATCGGAGCGTATCACACCGCCGTGGGCATGGGTGTCGATTTCCTCTCTCTCCACTGGAGCCTGCACGACATCCATTCCAGACAGGGCGACAGGGAGAAAGCCAGGCGCGAATTACGCATCATCCTGCAGATCGATCCGCAGAACGAAGACGCCCGCAACAAGCTGGAAGCCCTCGACTCCCGGCCCTGAGCCCACGCTTCACACCCGCCTGACCGTTTCCAGTACCACCCGGAACACCGCCAGCATGCTGTCCGCGGAACATTTGTCCAGCGTGTCTTCCAGGGTATGCCAGTGCGGGTAATCGAAATCGATCAACAGCACGGAAGGAATTTTCATGTAGATGAAAGGCAGGTGATCGTCCCGTACGGAATAACGGAGCATGGGGACAAACTGGTCCACGCCCAGCTCCCTGGCCGTGTCGAACACGAATTCTATGAAACTCGGGGAACTGCGGAAAGAATACTGCTCTTTAAAAATCTTGAGGTTTTTCTGCGCCACCATGTCCACCACCAGCACCCGCGCAGGCCAGGTGGATTTGTCTTCCTTTTTCAACTGCTCGGCGTAGTAGGTCGATCCCAGAAAATACTCATCGGACCCCCTCCGCCCCCAATCTTCTCCGTCGAAGAACACAAGCTTGACCGTGCGCTCCGGCGGGTTTTCATGAAAGTACTGCGCCATCGCCAAAAGAACCGCGGTTCCGGACCCGCCGTCGTTGGCCCCCACAATGGGCCGGGCTTCTTTTTGGGGATCGGATTCCTCGTCGGCAAAAGGACGTGTGTCGTAATGCGCACCCAACAGGATGGGCGGCTTGTCTCCCGTGCCCTTGAAGGTGAGTTCGTAATTGTAAAGCGGCAGTTCTTCCGCGTAACCCACCCGCGCGACAAAAGCCTGCTCCTTCCATGAATCGGCATAGCTCTCCGCCACCTTCCTGATGTAGGCCCGGGTTTTGGCGTGCCCCTCGCTTCCGGGATAGCGGGGCCCGATTTCGCACAACTCCGTCAGGTGATCCCATAAAACGGGGCGGTATTTTTGAACGGGATCGGGTTCACCCGGAAGCCGGGCGGGCAGAATGGCCATTATCAGCATGAAAAATCCCCCCAACCATAGTGATCGCCGCATACCATGCCTCGGGATCAGGAAGGTTCGGGACCTGCCGGGTGGGAGGTACCCCAGCGGTTGGACAGGTAATCCCGCAGAATCTCCGCGTGGTCGAACGCCAATTCATCCGGAAGGCGGTCATGTGGAAACAAGGCGCAGTTTCGTGCGTCATCCGCGGCTTTGGGCTCCCCTGCCGCGCGGGCCAGGAATACCGTTGAAATGCAGTGCATGCGGGGATCGCGGTCTGGACGGGAATAGCTGTGGAACTGCCCCAGCAGGCGGACATCCAGCTGGATTTCCTCGCGGGCCTCACGGATGGCGGCGTTTTCCAATGACTCTCCGTAGTCGACGAATCCACCGGGCAGGGCCCACCCATGGGGCGGGTTTTTACGCTCAATCAGGACAATGCCCCGGTTTTCGACTTCGATGATCAAATCCACCGCCACAGCTGGGTTTTTATAACTCATTGAAACTCACAGCTATAAACAAACTTCCCGGCTCTCCGGAAAAGTTTCGGCATATCGTAAAGAATGTTTCCGATCCGGGTCGTGCCTTGACAACCCTTTATAATACAGATATCTTAAATGAACAAAAGGGTTTTCTCCCAGGCCCTCAAAAAAAGCCCTTAAGTTTATTCACCGGATACCGATAATAATACTGCGGGGCAAAACAACACGCAGGCAGGCCCCGGAAAACAACTCAAAAATTCTGGAAAGCGCAGATTATCATGGAAATCCAGGGCGACGATTTCAAAATCCGAAACAAGGTATCCCCGGAGAAGGTGAAGGGACCCAACGTCAAGAGCAACCCGGCGGATCCCACATCCACCGCCTCCTCCCGTGCTTCCAGCGCCGGGGGAGAGCAGATTGCCTTCTCCGCCAAAGCGCAAACCATCCAGAAAGCTCTGGATGTGGCCAAGACTTCTCCCGACGTGCGGACGGAAAAGATCAACCGCATTAAATCCGAAGTGGATAACGGCACGTTCCATGTGGACAGCGAGGTGCTGGCCGAAAGCATTTTGAAGGAAATCCTGACCGAATCAAAGTTTCTGGAATAAGCCCCAACTTGTCCTCGTTTTAAAGCCCGGCCGCCAAGCCGGGCTTTTTTTGTGTCCCGGGGGTCAGGATGAGGAAAATCCCGGTCACCTCCCTGTTTTTTGGAATCTTCCCCTTGCCGTTCTCCGGGGCCTGTGGTAACTTACGTTCTTTTATTTAACGGCTGTAAGTCAGGAGCATGGTATGTCCAAGCGATGTGAAATCTGTGACAAGGGTCCCTTGGTCGGCAACAACGTGAGCCACGCCAATAACAAGACGCGGCGCCGGTGGATTCCCAATCTCAAGAAACTGCGTGTGGTGCATAAAGGCGCGGTTAAAACGATGAAGGTGTGCACCCGTTGCCTGAAAGCGGGCAAGGTAATGAAGGTCCCGGCCAGCAAACGGCCTGCCCAGACGGCTGCCACCGGCTGAACGACGGGAAGACCCCTTCCCGTCTAGTTTTGCTTCCCGATTTCCCCCACTTTCCGTTTTTTGTCCGTACCCTTTTTCTTGAATTCCTTCACGCGCTCCGCGTGAATCACGCCCTTCGTCTTTTTCAGCGCTTCCAGTATTTTCTTGAGATGGCTGAGGTCGAAGATCTCCACATCCAGCTCGAAAAACGCACGCTTGTGCGTCGCCTGCACCACATTCGCCCGGGTGATGTTGACATCCAGTGACGCGAGCAAACTGCTGATGGTGGCAAGCAAACCGGGCTGGTCCTCCCCCACGATGGCAAGGGGCGTCTGAAACGGCGTCTTGTGCACGGTATCCCATTCCACTTCGATCATGCGCTCGGTTTCGTTGGTCAGGGCCTCGACGCTGGGACACTCCTTGTGATGCACGGAGATGCCGCGGCCGCGCGTTATGTAACCGATGATGGGGTCACCGGGAACCGGGTTGCAACATTTTCCAATACGGATCATCATCTGGTCGCCGAAGTTCTTGACCTTGATGCCGATGTCTTTATCTTTCGACGTAGGTTTGCGTGCCACCTTGACGGTGGTGGATTTTTTGCGATACTCCTCCAGCGTTTCTTTCGGCAGCAGCTTTTCCACCACCTGGTGCGCCGGCAGTTTGCCGAACCCGATGGCCGTGAACAGGCTGTCCAGCGTGTTGTAGCCGCAGGCATGCGCAGCCTCGTCCAACGCCTTGCCTTTTAACAGGTCTCCCGTCGCCGACCCGTATTTGCGCACCTCCGCCTCAAGAATCTCCCGCCCCAGTTCCAGGCTCTGCTGGCGTTCGCGGCTGTTGATGTAGTTGGAAATCTTGTTGCGGGCTTTCGAGGTTTTGACAAAACCCAGCCAGTCGCGGCTGGGGTGGCGTTGCTGGGAGGTCAGGATTTCGACGCGGTCGCCGTTTTTCAGTTTGTAGCGAAGCGGCACCATCTTGCCGTTGACCTTGGCGCCGAGGCAGTGGTTGCCGATGTCGGTATGAACCTGGTAGGCGAAGTCGACCGGTGTCGCCCCACGCGGCAGGGCGATGACGTCGCCTTCCGGTGTGAATACGTACACCTCCTGGAAAAACAGGTCGACCTTGAAGGAACTCAAAAAGTCCTTCGGGTTCTTGATTTCTTTCTGGTCTTCCAGCAGGCGCCGCACCCAGCTCAAATGGTCGTCGAGGTTTTTCGCCAGCCCTCCCCCATCCTTGTATTGCCAGTGCGCGGCGATGCCCTCTTCCGCCACCCGGTGCATTTCTTTCGTGCGAATCTGCACCTCCACCCGCTGACCGTTGGGACCGTTCACCGTGGTGTGCAGGGACTGGTACATGTTCGGCTTGGGCATGGCGATGTAATCTTTGAACTTGCCGGGGATCGGTCGCCACAATGAGTGCACCAGCCCGAGCACGGCGTAGCAGTCCTTCACGCTGTCGGTGATGACGCGCACCCCGATCAGGTCGTACACGTCTTCCAGGTCGATCTTCTGGGTCACCATCTTTTTATAGATGCTGTAGTAATGCTTGGAACGTCCGGTGACGGCGCTTTCCAGTTCGGCGGTCTTGAGTTCCTTTTCCAGCAGGGTGTACACGTTTTTCACCAGCTGGTCGCGTTCTTCCTGCCCCTTGTGCATGCGGTTGACGATGGCCTGGTACTGTTCGGGATGCAGGTATTTGAACGACCCGTCTTCGAGCTCGGCCTTGAGCCAGCCGATACCAAGGCGGTTGGCCAGCGCCGCGTAAATGTCCAGCGTCTCGCGGGCGATGCGTTTCTGACGGGAGGCGTCGAGGGAACCCAGTGTGCGCAGGTTGTGGGCGCGGTCGGCCAGCTTGATCATCACCACGCGGATATCCCGCGCCATGGCAAGGATCATTTTGCGGTAGTTCTCCGCCTGCTTTTCCTCATGGCTGGAAAACTCGATCTCGCCGATCTTCGTCACCCCGTCCACCAGTCCATAAATCTCGTCGCCGAACAGTTCGCGAATCTCATCGGAGGTGGCCAGGGTGTCTTCAATGGTGTCGTGCAGGAGCCCGGCGGCGACGGTGCGCTCGTCCATCTTCAGCCGTGTCAGGTTGTAGGCGACTTCGATCGGATGCGACAGGTACGCCTCGCCGGAACGGCGGCTCTGCCCGCGGTGGGCCTTGGCGGAATAAATGTATGCGTCGAGAATGATGTCCACGTTGGCCGTGGAATGGTAGGCCTGGACGGCTTCTGTGATTTCGCTGAGTTTACGCATACACGGTTGAGATTTCCCGGACGGGAACCCCTACAAAGAGCTTATAATCATTGCTTTTACATTTATTTAAGATACTTCCGGCGTGGGGTCCAGTCAATTAACATTTATAAGGAAGCCTTTTCATAAGGTACGATGCCGCAAACAACCGGACACGTTCCTCCAAACTCAGGACCGCACTATCACGATGGCCGAGAACAAATCCGCACCTCCAAAACCGTCGCTTTCCGACTCCATCCAGTACGTCAAGGGAGTCGGGCCCAAGCGGGCGGGATTGCTGGAAAAACTGGGGATCGCCTGCGTCGAGGACGGTCTCGCCCTCCTGCCTCACCGCTACGAGGACCGAAGCCGGGTACAGACCATCGGCGAGCTCAGGCCCGGCGAGTTCGCAACCTTTCGCGCCACCATCCTGAACGCCGGGACGATACGGCTGGGGCGGAGGCGCAAGGTGTTCGAGGTCATCTTCGAAGACGACACCGGCACCCTGCGCGGCAAGTGGTTCCAGTTCCGTGAGCCCTATATGAAGGAACGTTTCGCCATCGGCCGCACCTGCATCGTCTCCGGCAAGGCGAAAGACAACACCTACCTCGGAGCCGGGCTGGAAATCATCCACCCGGACGTCGAGATCACCGAAGACGACGCCCCGGCCACGCTCGAAATGGGACGCATCGTTCCGGTGTACCCGACCACCGAAGGCCTGCATCAGAAATCCCTGCGCACCATCATGAAAACCCTGGTCGACCTCTACGCGCCGCTGCTGGAGGAATACCTGCCCGCCGACGTGATGAAGCGCAACAAACTCACTCCGCGCGTGCAGGCCTACCAGGACACACACTTTCCGCCCCCCGGCACGCGCGCCGATCACCTGCACCTGTTCCGCACGCGGCAACAGGTCCGTCTGGTGTTCGAGGAGCTGTTTCTCCTGCAGGTCGGCCTCGCTTTCAAACGCAAACACGCCTGGCAGGAGGTGCCCGGCCGCCCCCTGGCCACCCGCGGCGACTTGATTCACCGCTTCGTCAAGCTCCTGCAATTCGAATACACCGGAGCGCAGAAACGGGCGTTGGGCGAAATCATGGACGACCTTGAAAAATCGCGCCCCATGCACCGCCTTCTGCACGGCGACGTGGGAAGCGGCAAGACCCTGGTCGCCCTGACCACACTCCTCACCGCCGTGGACAACAATTTGCAGGGAGCGATGATGGCGCCGACGGAACTGCTGGCGGAACAGCATTACCTGAACCTTTTGCCTTACTGCGAAAAACTGGGAGTGAAACTCGATCTCCTCACCAGCGCCCTGCCCGCGGGGGAGAAGCAGGCCATACAGGACCGCATCCGCACGGGTCAAACCCAGATCGCCGTCGGCACCCACGCCCTCATTCAAAAGGATGTGGATTTCCACGACCTCGGCCTGGTGGTGATCGACGAGCAGCACCGCTTCGGTGTTCTGCAACGCGAAGCCATTGGCAAGAAGGGCACCGCGCCGCACGTGCTCATCATGACCGCGACGCCCATCCCGCGCTCGCTCGCCCTCACCCTGTACGGCGACATGGACGTGTCGATCCTGGATGAAATGCCGCCCGGCCGCCAGCCCATTGTCACGCGCAGTTACGATGCAAAGCACCGGGACGAGGCGTATCAGTTTCTGCGCGGCGAAATCAAACAGGGTCGGCAGGCGTACGTGGTGTGTCCGTTGATCGAGGAGTCGGAGACGATGCCGCTCAAAACCGCGCAGGAGGTGCACACCGACCTCGAACAGCGCTTTCCTGATCTCCGGCTGGCGCTCATCCACGGCAAGCTGAAAAAAGAAGAACGGCAGGCCATCATGACCGCGTTCAACGAAGGCCGGGTGGATATTCTGGTCGCCACCACGGTGATCGAGGTCGGCATCGACGTGCCCAATGCGACGGTGATGCTGATCGAACACGCCGAACGCTTCGGCCTGGCTCAACTGCATCAGTTGCGCGGACGGGTGGGACGCGGCGGCCACGCCTCGCACTGCCTGCTGGTCACCTACCCGCCCCTGTCGGAAGACGCGGAGGCGCGCATCGACGCCATGCTGAAATCCGGCGACGGCTTCGTCATCGCCGAGCAGGACCTCAAGATCCGCGGTCCCGGTGACTTCCTGGGCACACGGCAGGCGGGGATGCCGACGCTTCGTTTCGCCGACCTGGTGCGCGATCTTCGCATGATCCAGACCACGCGCAAGGAAGCCTTCGCGCTGATCGACCGCGATCCCTGGCTGAAAGACCCCGGCCACCAGCCGCTTCGTCAAACCCTGGAGGACAAGCTGGGCGGACGGCTGGACCTGCTCAATATTCTTTAAAAATACCAGCCCCCCTTTCTCGCGGTTTTCCCCTGACCCGGCCCGTGATACACTTAAACGGACTAACCGATTGAACACCGAATCATGCTGAAACCGACCCGCGCCGACAAAATTCTCATCGCCTGCCTGTTCGCGGCCAACCTCGCCCTGTTTTCGGGGATCGACTACACCCGCACCGCCGGGGACTGGGTGGTCATCGAGGTCAGCCAGAAGGAGGTGAAGCGCCTGCCTCTCAAGAAAAACCAGCTCGTCCACGTGGAAGGTCCGCTGGGTGAGACGGAAGTGCAGATTCAGGACGGCAAGGCGCGCATCCTGAAATCGCCCTGCAGTCGCAAGCTGTGCATCAAGTCCGGGTACATTCAGTATGCCGACCGCATCGCCGCATGCCTGCCGAATCGCGTGGTGGTGCGCATTCTCGGAAGCACCTACCGGGGCATCGACGCCGTGGTGTCCTGATCCTGATTCTTATAAATGAAACGTTTTCTCACTTTCACCCTCATTCTGGTCTGCCTTTCGGCAAGCGTTTCCGCATTCGCCCAGTCGTTCCACCGGCCCATCAATCACAAGCTGTCGGTGACGCTCGACCCGGATCGGCATCACGCCCGGATCGAGGACACCCTCACCCTCTACCCCAATTCGCTGTCCGGCGAGTCGCTGACGTTCACCCTGCACGCGGCTTACAACATCATTAAAGTCGAAATCCCGCACCAGGGCGAATGGAAGACCGAGGTGACGAAAGTGGAGGACGCCGCCGGGGACCTGCCGCCGCGCCAGCACATCGTCATCCAAAAGCCGGATGGGAAGAAGTGGCCGGATTTCCTGCAGGTGCTGTTTCGTTATGAAGGACGGTATCACGACCCCCTGCGGCCGGAAAGCGATTCAGGGAGGGAAGCCGTGCCCGGCGAAGAGGGTGAAAAAGATACGGGGATTTTTCTTTCTTCCGAGAGTTATTTTTATCCGCGGCTGGAAAGCAAGTCGGGCGAGTCGCTCATGACCTTCGCACTCGGCGTGGCAACGCCCCGCGACCTGAAAGTCATCAGCCAGGGCAAACGCATCCGCGAGACCACGCACAACGGTCCGCGCCACACGCTGTGGCAGTGCGACGACCCGATGCAGGAAATCTACATCGTCGCAGACCGCTACATCGAGTACAAGGACCGCTACGAAGACGTCACCCTCTACGCCTTCCTTCGCTCTCCGGACGAAACACTGGCGCAGAAGTACCTCGATGCGGCCAAAAGTTACATCCGCTTTTACGATCGCCTGCTGGGCGAATACCCGTTCGTCAAGTTCGCGCTGGTGGAGAATTCGGTGCAGACCGGTTACGGCATGCCGTCGTTCACCCTGCTGGGCTCGCGCATCATCCGTTTCCCTTTCATCCTGCACACCTCGTTCCCGCACGAGATCCTGCACAACTGGTGGGGCAACGGCGTGTATGTGGATGCGACCGGCGGCAACTGGTCGGAGGGCCTCACCGCCTACCTCGCCGACCACCTCCTGCAACAGCTGGACGGCCATGGGCCGGATTACCGCTTTCAGCGGCTGATCAAGTACCTGAACTACGTCAACACTCAGAATGAAATCCCCATCGCGAAATTCATGTCACGGCACAGCATGGCGTCGCAGGCCATCGGCTACGGCAAACTGCTGATGGTGCTCAACATGCTGAGGCTGGAGGTGGGCGACAGGATCTTCCTGGAAGCGCTGGCGGATTTTTATTTCACACAACGATTTCACCGCGCCGGGTTCGAACACCTGCGCGCTCACTTCGAGCTGTATCACGGGAGAAACCTCGACACGTTCTTCCGTCAGTGGATTGAGGAGAAGGGCGCACCGGAACTGGAACTGGTCCACACCACGGTGGAACCGTTTCCCGACGCTTACCGCCTGACGCTGGAAATAAAACAGAAGCAGGCCCGCCCCTTGTTCGCGTTTCAACTGCCGGTGGCGGTGTGGTACGAAGGCGCAGACCAACCGAAGATCGAACTGGTGTCCATCGATCCCCAACCGGTGCAACACGTCACCGTGTTCGTGGACGGCGAACCGAAAGCCGTCATGCTCGATCCGTATTACGACGTGTTCCGCAAACTCGACCGCAGGGAAGTGCCCGCCAGCATCGGCCAGACCTACGGCGACGGCAAGGCCGTGGCGGTGATGCCCAGCGTGTCGTCGCGCGACCTCATCGAAGGCTTTCACGCGTTCGCCACCTCGGTGGACAACCTGTCCGACATGGTGCTCGACCAGGTTTACGATTTCGGCGGCGATACCGCCGCGTGGGTGTTCGGTCGCCACAACCTGAAAGCTCAGGCCCTCCTGCCGAAGCTGGCGGAGTTCGGCGTCTATCCCGGAGAACTCGGCATCACCGTGAACGGCAAACTGTATATGTATGAAGAGAACAGTTTTATTTTCACCTTGCCGAACCCGCAAAACCCCGGGCACTCCGTGACCTGGGTGATCCCGCACACCGCCGCCGCGATTCCGGGACTCATGCGCAAACTGCCTCACTACGGGAAGTACGGGTACCTCGTGTTCTCCGGTTTCGCCCCCGACAACCAGGAAAAAGGGGTCTGGCCCGGCGACCGCAGTGCCCTGATGACCACCTTCGTTACAGGCGACTACACCCTTTCGCCGCGCCCGCCACTCACCCCCACCCGGCCGGAATGACCGCACGGGCCAACTAAATTTGGCCTTCCCCGTTTCCTGAAGTATAATTTCCGCATTCCAAAGCGGCGCCCCTCACCGTTTCAACTGTTCCGGAAAGGACTCCACCATGGCCAAAGACACCACCCTGATCATCCACGGCTGGAGCGACTGCTCCAACTCGTTCAAAAAACTCAAACAGTTTTTGGTCGACAACAAGGTCGGCACGGTGCAGACCATCCTTTACGCCGATTACGAATCGCGCGAAGACAACATCACCTTCAACGACGTGGTGGACGGACTGAACGACCAGATGATCGAAAACGGCCTCATCGACGCTGACGGCAACAAGCTGAAGGACGTGAACGTGATCGTGCATTCCACCGGCGGGCTGGTGATCCGCCACTGGATCTGGCAGTACTACCACGACCGCATCGACCAGTGCCCGGTGAAGCGGCTGGTCATGCTGGCCCCGGCGAACTTCGGCTCGCCGCTGGCGCACCGCGGCAAATCGTTCATGGGGAGCCTGTTTAAAGGAAGGTGGAAGATCGGCGACATGCTGGAAGTCGGCCGCAACCTACTGAACGGCCTGGAGCTGGCCAGCCCCTACCAGTGGGACCTGGCGCACGAAGATGTGTTGCGGGAGGAACCTTATTACAACCGCAAGCAGATCCAGACGACCATCCTCGTCGGCTTGAAAGACTACGAAGGCCTGCGCGGCTGGGTGAACAAACCGGGCACCGACGGCACCGTGGTCATCGCCGGCACCTCTCTCGACACCGCCAAGCTGGTGCTCGACTTTTCCCATTCCGGCAAGGACCCGGCGAGACAGCACCACGACTGGGCGTACCAGAATCCGCCGGACGATTTCGGTTTCGGCGTGATTGCGGGCGTGGACCATGGTTCCATCGTCGAACCCACCTCCCCCAAGACCGGCGACAAGGGGATGGTCGGCGGGCTCATCCTGAGGGCGCTCACCACGAAGACGCCCAAGGATTTCGAAAAATTCATCAACGACCTCGAGCAGTACACGGAAAGCTGTTACCAGAAAACCCAGAAGCCGCGGTTCCAGCAGTTCGTTCTGCACGCGGTGGACGACCTGGGCGATTCGATCAAGGACTTCACGGTGGAGTTTTTCATTTTCCGTCCGCACCGCCTGTCGAAGAAAGGGCTCGCCGACGATTCCAAAATGGACAAACTGGAACAGGACCTGAGCCAGGAGGTGCACGAAATCCTGACAGCCAACTTCCACACCAACCAGACCGACGCCAGCTTCCGGCGGTTCCTGGTGGACCTGGAGGAAATCCGTGCATTTTTAAATAAAGCGGAGGAAGCACTGGGAGCCAAGCCCGCACTCAGCATGCGTGTGCACGTGCCGAAAGTGGACGATGGAATCCATTACGAAAACAAGGACCTCGAGAACATCGTCATCCATGACACCAGCGGCACGTTGAAACCACCGAAGAATTTCTTTTACGAAAACACAACGACGTTCATCGAACTGCGCGTCAACCGGTTCAACAACTACGTGCACATCGGCGTGAAACCGCGCAAACACTGAGAGCGGAACCCCGAGGAAGAATCAACTCCCCGGGGAAGGCAGGGTCCGGCGGTATTCTCCGGAAAATCCTTCGGACGAGATACCGACCGGCAGGTAGCGAACAGCGATGGCCGCCATGTGGTCGCGGTATTCCTTATATATGGAGTCCGGATTCACCCGTGCCATGGCGGGGGGAAGCGGGGTTTTCAAAGTCCGCGCCCCGTCCGGTGTGCCGTCACCCTCGATGAAGTGATCGATCACCACCCCCACGATTCCCGTCTTTGCCAGCTTTTTGAAAAACGCATCCGGATCGTTTACAGGGTATAGCGGCGCCATGCAGGCCACCGCAATGATGCCCGCATCCGACAACTCCCGCAACAGACGAATACGGTCTTCCAGTCTGGATGGAGGCGGCGGCATTCCGGGCAAACGCCCGGTATCGCCTTCTATGGATACATGCACGCGAAGTCGGCAAAGCTTCGACAGCGCCTGAACGCGTGCGAGGTCTTCGCGGATGCCCGTGGTGTGGGTTTGCAGGATCAATTCATCTGGCGGCGCGTCGAGGAGGGCATCCAATAGCGACCGGGTGATGCGGTAGGTTTTTTCCACAGCCTGCCAGGGTTCGGTGGAACTGGAAAGGAAGATGGAAAACGGTTGCGAACGTTTGTGCGCCCACCTGCGTTCGGCGTCGGCGGTGCGGCGGTACACCTCAGCCGCATTGGTTTTGACATCGACGAACCCGCCCCATTCGCGGCCGCGGGTCAGCCACGGGTTGAATCGCACGTAGCACGCGGCGCCGCAGGCGGACTTGCCAAGACCGCAGCCGGTGTAGGGATTCATCGAATGCGAGCACACCCTTTTCAAATATCCCGTGGAGCGGGTCAGGATGGACCGGCATTCCACTACCGAAATCTGCATGATCCCCTCCCGCGCGACAGGGGTTCCATCACTGGGGTTTGTCCCCCTCCCACCATTTGCCCCACTTGACCGATGAGATGTTCTGGCTGAACTGCGGAGCCGCGTGGAAATATATTTCCACGCCACCGGACTTATCATCGGCGGGACGCGTCACCCATTTGTTTTCAGGAAGCAGGTCCAGGTTGATCAGCCACACTTTGCGGTTGTCGGTTTTGCGGATCACAAGAAATCCACGATCCTTTCGGTACTCAAAAAGTCCAAACAGAGTCACCGTCCTTCCCGGTTGGCCCTCCAGAGTCAGCGTGTAACGGCCCTGGCACCAGTAATCCCGGAAACCTTTCATGGTGGACACATCGTTTCCCGACTCCACATCATACAATCCCTGACAATCAATCTTCCTTGCATCCTCAAATTCGAATAACGGCTCCTTGTAAAGGATAAGTTCGCCGCGTTGTTCGTGAGCGTAGGCAGAATTGGAAAATATCCAAAATACCAAAACCAGTATGAAGCATCGTGTCTTCATGGCCCCACGGTGTCCTTCCAAAGGTTGGCAATACTATTAAAAGACTACCGCAAATAAATTGCATGGACCAAGGAAAACCGGTTTTCGTGCAGATAAGTTATGCGGAGGTATGGCAAATTGATTATAATATTCGCTTTGCAATCAATCCCACAGACCCACCCCTTATTGGGTACACATAAGTGGAATCACGACCTGAATTTGTAAAGTTATTGTGGGGCATTCTTGCCGCCTTTTTGTTCGTCATCGACCTGCTTTTGCCGGAAGGGACGATCGACGGCTTCTTTTATGTGATTCTGGTTCTTGCGGCACTGCGTATCCGCCACAAAAACTTTTTGATCATGGCCACCCTTCTGGCCACGATGCTGAACATGATCGGGTTTTATCTGGCACTGGACGGCCCCAACCTTTATCAGGAACTTCTGGACAGGTTGGGCTCCACGCTGACCATCTGGGTTGCGGGCTGGCTGTGCCTGGTGCAACAGAAGTCGGAAGACCATGCCTATCAGTTGCTGCAACGGCAAGGGTCCTTTGTGCAGTTGCACAAGGACATCGCCGTCGCTTCCAACGAAACGCGGGCTGTGGAGGAAACGTTGCAGTACTGCCTGCGGCGCATCTGTCATCAGGCGGGGTGGCCTGTGGGTCACCTGTACCTGGTCAATTCCCCCGCCAATCCGAACCTGGTCTCCACCACCACCTGGCACCTGGAAAACCCGGAACAGTTTCAGACGTTTCGTTCCGTCTCCGAAGGCACCGTCTTCGATTCCGGAATCGGGCTTCCCGGTCGTGTGCTGGCCAACGGCAAACCTGCCTGGATCATTGACGTCAACAAGGACCCCAATTTCCCGCGCGCGCGGTTGTCCCCCAACATCGGCGTCAAGGCGGGGTTTGCGTTTCCCATCCTGATTGGCAACGAGGTGGCGGGCATCATGGAATTTTTCTCGCCACGTGCGGAACCTCCGAACGATGACATGCTGGAAGTCATGGGCCACATCGGCACCTTGCTGGGCCGCGTTCTGGAGCGCAAACGGGCCGAGGACGAACAGGAACAACTGCTTCACTTTTTGAAGGAACGCGTCAACGAACAGACATGCCTTTACAATGTGGCCAACCTGATCGCCAATGCGAAAACCATCCGCGAGGTGTTCAACAACCTGCAGTCCTATGTGGCCTCGGCCTGGCAATACCCGGAGATCACCCGCGTCAAGGTCGTCTTTGGTGAAGAGGCGTTCGCTCCGCCGGATTTCCGGGAAACGCCGTGGACCATGTCCGCACCGCTCACCATCCACGGCGTTCAGCAGGGATCGCTGGTGGTCTGTTACCTGGAGGAAAGACCGGATTCGGAGGAAGGCCCTTTTGTCAAGGAAGAGCGCCGGCTTCTGGACGGGCTCGCGTATCTGTTGAGCGTTGCAGCGCAACGCAAGCTTGCAGAAGAGGAAATCGAACGTTCCCGCCAGCAGTTGCGCAACCTCTACAACAAACTGGAAACGGTCCGCGAAGAAGAACGGTCGCGCATCGCCCGCGAAATCCACGACGAGATGGCGCAGGTGCTGACCACAATGAAGCTGGAGGTGGCGCGGCTGTGCAAGAAGCTGGAAGGCAGACACCCGGAGCTCAAGGAAAACGCAGAAACGGTGATCGAGCTGATCGACCAGACCATCCCGACGGTCAAGCAGTTGATCCACGACCTGCGCCCGCCGATTCTCGATCACTTTGGCCTGGAGGAAGCCATCTCCTGGCAGGGTCAGGAATTCGAACGGTTGACGGGCATTCAATTTGAATTCGATTGCGACAGCGAACCTGAAAACCTGGATAAGGAACGGTCCACCACCTTGTTTCGTATTTTCCAGGAAACGCTCACCAACGTCGCGCGGCATTCCAAGGCGGAGAATGTGAGCGTGAAACTGAGTGATGAAAATGGTATGGTATCATTGCATGTTCAGGATGATGGGGTGGGCATCACCCCGGACAGACTGAAAAACGGCCATTCCCTTGGCATTCTGGGCATGCAGGAACGGGCACGGGTCTGGGGGGGCTCCGTGAACTTTGTAAGCAAACCCAACGAGGGTACGTTGGTAACCATCAACATCAGCAGAAACTAATCTAGGAGTTATCAATAATGACAACTGAAGTTCTGACCTCGAAGAAAAAGATCAGAATTCTGATCGCAGATGACCACCCCCTGTTTCGCCGTGGACTCAAAAACGCGTTTTCGGAAACGCCCGACATCGAAATCATCGCGGAAGCAGACAATGGGAACGATGTTCTGGACAAAATCCGTGACCAGGAATTGAGCCTGGTGATCCTGGATATTTCCATGCCGGGAAAAGACGGCCTGGAGGTCGTGAAGCAAATCAAGACGGAATATCCCAAACTGCCCATCCTCATCATGAGCGTGTACCCGGAAAACCAGTACGCGGTGCGCTTCATCAAAGCCGGCGCGGCGGGATACCTCACCAAGGAAAGCGCTCTCGACACGCTGCTCCACGCAGTGCGCAAGGTGTCCCAGGGTGGAAAATTCGCCAGCCCGGAAATCACCGAACGACTTGCTTTCGATTTCCTCGAAACCAACAAACCGCTGCACGAAACGCTGTCGGATCGCGAGTACCAGGTGTTCCTCATGATCGCGCGTGGCAAATCGTTGACAGAGATCGCCAACGAATTGTCGTTGAGTGTGAAGACCATCAGCACGCATCGGTCCCGCATTCTGGAAAAAATGAAAATGAAAAAGAATGCGGAACTGATTCATTACGCAATCAATTACAGCCTCATTTAACTAAAATACGGTAGCGCAACTCCCGCCTCCGGTTTTTGTGACCGAAAAATCCCAGCCTCTCCTTTTATCTTCCTAAATCGAAAAAATACGACAACAGATAAGAATAAATCCCGGCCAGGCTTACCCTAAAAAAGCTTCACTAAATTCTATTTTGAGTAGGTTATTTTCCTACAACAGAAATAGCCATACGCTGATAGTTAACCTTCCCACCTTTTATTAAACTCCACCTTAACTTGGAATCTCAGTATTGGGCATAACAATCACTTTGCTCTTTTCGACATTGCGTTTCTCTAAATTAAGGTAATGAGATTCTGACCGACGCAATCCGAAGGAAAGGAAAATTGTGAACCCGTTTTCCCGAAAAGTCCTGCTTGCCGCCCTCGTCACTGCGGCCGCATTTTTAACCACGACCATTCCGGCTGATGCGGAAACTTACCTCCTCCGCACCATTTCCCTGACCACCGTTGAAGGGGAGGCTTCCGAGTACACCTATCATGTCCCAGCCGGTAAATCGGTGCGTGTTCAAAACGATTTGGACCGGGTGATCCACAATACATCCATTGCGCGGGTCAACCCGGATAAAAATATGGTGCGTGTTCAGGCTTTCCAGCCCGGTCAGTCCATGGACCTGGAATTCACCGCCCAGGGAACCTATCGGATTTGTTACGAATGGAAGCCCAAACACGCCACCGTTTTCCAACAGTCTTGTGTTCGTGTCAACGTGGTCAAGCTCCAGTCCACGTAAGAATTCCTGAAGCTACAGCGGGGAGCAAATTTTTGTTTTTAGGAAAGTTTCTATTTAATCATTTTAATGTTTCATTTTTATTATCCTCACATCACGATGAAAGGAGCCGAGGAATGAAAAAGATTTCTTTGCTGACTGCTCTGTGCGTTGTTGCCTTCAGCGGCACGGCGTTTGCCGGAACCATCAAACCCGGTGAATCCACGTCCTGCAACGATGCCAAACAAATCACGGTAGAAGTTGACACCATCCCGAACAAAGCTGCTGGTGAGTTCGGTCACACCGCCAACGATCGCGGTACCGCGAGCCTGGTGGTATGGAAGTCTTCCAACGCCACCACCGTGCCCCTGACCTTGGGCCCGAACGACAGCAACCAGTCCCTGACCACGACCGACCACGGTAAGGTTGGTATCAAGCCGATGGGAACCATGGGCCGCAACAAGGTTGTCCTGACCGGCCAGCCGGCTTTCAGCCGCGGTGACTCCATTGGTGACATCAGCGGTCTGGTACGGTTCACCAACACCGGCACCAACACCGTTAAGGTTACCTGTCAGTAATCAGCAAATCAGGACCCCTGTGGGAGTAACATTCGAGCTCTAACCGTTACAGCGGACACTCCCTTACCCAAGGAAACAGCCGGCACGCCCCTGCCGGCTGTTTTTTTGTGCCCTCATCTTGGCAACCCCCGCCCGTTTGGTGTAAAACTGTTCTTCACATTCCAACCGCTTTAACCGAGGAACCCGAACCCCATGACCGAAAATCAGCAAGTCCGCGTCCGTTTCGCCCCCAGCCCCACCGGCACCCTGCACATCGGCGGCGTGCGCACCGCCCTGTTCAACTGGCTCTACGCCCGCCACCACGGCGGCACCTTCATCCTGCGCATCGAAGACACCGACCTCTCCCGCTCCACCGACGAATCCATCCAGGAGATCCTCTCGGCCATGCAGTGGCTCGGCCTCGACTACGACGAAGGCCCGTTCCGCCAGATGGAACGGCAGGACCGCTACCGCGAACAGCTATCGAACCTGCTGGACGCGGGCAAGGCCTACCGCTGTTACTGCACGGCGGAAGAACTGGAAGCCAAACGCAAGGCACAGCAGGCGGCGGGCGAGAATCCGCGCTATGACGGCACCTGCCGCAACCGCACGGACCAGCCCACCGACCAGCCGCATGTGCTCCGCTTCAAGGCGCCTAAGAAGGGGACGGTCACCGTCAAGGACATCCTGCGCGGCAACGTGAATTTTGAATTGAAGGAAATGGACGACATCATCCTGCAACGCACCGACGGCACGCCGACCTACAACTTCGTCGTCGTGGTGGACGACGCCGACATGCGGATCACCCACGTCATCCGCGGCGACGACCACCTGTCCAACACACCGAAGCAGGTATTGCTGTACGACGCCCTCGGCGCGGCGCGGCCCGAGTTCGCGCACATCTCGATGATCCTCGGCCCCGACAAAACGCGGTTGAGCAAACGCCACGGCGCCACCTCGACCCTCGAATACAAAAAGCAGGGCTACCTGCCGCACGCGCTCATCAATTACCTGGCACGGCTCGGCTGGTCGCACGGCGACCAGGAACTGTTCACGCTGGAGGAAATGATCCAGCACTTCGCGCTGGAGAACGTCACCATCTCCGCCGCCGTGTTCAATCCGGAAAAACTGCTGTGGGTCAACGAGCAATGGATCCAGACCAGCCCGCCGCAGGAACTGGCGAAACACCTGGAACCGGTTCTGGTGCAGGAAGGATTGCTGGCTGAAGGGCACGGCCGTTCGCTTGACGAAATCGCGCGCATCGTCCCGCCCCTGCAGAAACGCGCCAAGACGCTGGTGGAGATGGCCCAAGGCGCCGCGTTTTACATTAAGGACGAAGTGGAGTTCGATGAGAAGGCGAAGGAGAAGTTTCTTACGCCAGAGGTGAAACCGTGGTTCGAGAAGTTGTGCGCGGGGCTGGAGAAGATGGACGAGCCTTTGGAGCACGACGCCATTGAGGCCCTGTTCAAGCAGGTGATCGAGGAAGAAGGCATCAAATTGAAGAACCTGGCCCAGCCCGTCCGCGTCGCCCTCACCGGCCAGACCGCCTCCCCCGGCATCTACGACTTGTTCTTAATGCTGGGCAAGAACCGCTCCCTCACCCGCCTGCGCAATGGGGTTGATTAGTCCCCCCTTATGAGGGGGGCTAGGGGGGTTCTACCTTTCGTTCTTTTACGAGGAGCCGCAGGCGACGAAGACAATGTAACAGTCCCCCCTTTGCGAAGGGGGTTAGGGGGATTTTTCATTAAGGTGTTTTAGTCTGAGGAGCCGCAGGCAACGAAGTCTAATTAATAATTTTTCCAGGGTGTTCTACCATGCCAGGTAAACATCGAAAACGCCTCTTGCCCTACGACGAATCCCTCACCGACAAAGCCCGCGAACTGCGCAACCAACCCACTCCTGCAGAAAAGCACTTCTGGTATCACCTGCGCCAGATGCCCTTTTATAAGGAAACCCGATTCAACCGCCAGAAACCGATCGGATCTTACATCGTCGATTTCTACTGCCATCGCCACCAGCTGGTCATCGAAATCGATGGCGACACGCATGGAACACCACAGGCCAAGAAAAAAGACCAGGCGCGGACGGAATTTCTGTCAGCGCAGGGATTGACGGTGGTGCGATTCACCAACCGGGAAGTGATGCACAACATCGAAGGCGTGCTGGGTGAGGTGGAACGAGTCATTGGGAAGAAGGAGGAAAAATCCCCCTAGCCCCCTTCACAAAGGGGGAATAACTGCGCCCCCTCTTCGAGGGGAGAGGAACGATTATAAGCAACCATACCCTTTGATCCCCTTGGAAAGGGAGGCACGCAAAGCTTATTAAACAACATGGCTTCTCGGTTCCCTCAGACGAGATGTATTGAAACTTATTTGAATGAAAAATTTGTTTTGGCGCGGGAATTATTTTGGTTTGGAGGGGGGCCGATCCCCCCTTTGTGAAGGGGGCTAGGGGGATTTTTCCTTACGTTCTCTCATGAGGAGCCGCAGGCGACGAAGGAAATTTAATGGCGCTGTTCCCGCTACCGGCCAACCCACCTCACCGCACGAAAACTTCTTTCCTGTGGAATTCGAGGAACGCGGGATCGGGTTGAAACCTCCGAGGCAGGGTCAAACGCCTGCCTTTATATTTCTGAAATAAATCGTGATTGACTTGGGAAGACACCATCACTTCGTAATCGGGGCTTACGGCGATCAGTCCCCGGTCGAAAGCCCGGTCGTGCAGGGCGTTCAGGCATAGGCCATTCATGGGATTGAGCCGGTTCCGGGTATCCCGCGACCACGGTACGATGTGGCTGGCGACTAAGAGATCGGGATTAGCAAGGCCAGTGATGCAACAGGTCTGATCGTAGTTGGAAAGCACCATCTTGCGGAAGAACCTCTGATTCACCCGTGCCTGAACGGTTTGTTCACGCGTCTCACCTTCCTTGAAACTTGGATCAAGAGTCTCTTGAAACGCTTCTTCCCTGCCAAACAGTTCAGCGGTTTTCAGTTCGCTCTCATAGACCATGCTGCCCCAGTCCTCGAAGAACTCGTTCCACACTTCGCGGTCGAGTTTGCTGACGTTGGCGGCGCCGCGTCGGTCCAGGGAAGGGTCCAGGCTGGCGAAGTTGGCGAGTTTGTAACTGATCGATCCCGGCGTGCGGCCCAGCTTTTCGGCGAGTTGGATGATCTCCGGGTTACGGACATGAATGCGCCCGAACGGGATGCGGCAATACAGATTGATCGCCACCAGCAACTCCTCCCGCGTCCATCCCCTCCGCCCTTCAGCACTCATGTATAACCGTTGTCAGGTTAAAGTAATCACAGTACAATTTATTGAGTCATTCTTGCCCGAACTTTCATTCCCTATAAGGAATATGAATCTTAGAATAGCATTAGATTCAAATATCGCTACCTATTTTGTGGAAGCAAACTTTTTAGAATACAACCCAAATAATGATAACTGGGACTCCGCAAAAGAAAGGGTTGCTACTGTAAGAATCTACTTATATTCAAATTTGACCTTTGGATTGACACCAACCGCAATCCAACAAATTGAAAAAATTAGCAACAATATGCGGCTCGAAGAACACACCGCCACTATTTCTAATATTTTTGAAGATTTCCCATTTGAGTTTGCAGAAACCATGATCGAAGAGAGAAAAAATTATTACTTTGGCTTTCACAAAGGTGGAAAAAAGCAAGAAGAAGACTGCCGAATTTTAGCAGAGGCGGAAATTGGAGATCAACGATTTGGAAATTATGACGTGCTCTTAACTTTCGATAAAAATTTTATAAAGAACCTGAAAGACAAAACAAAAACCTTAAAGCTTATGAGTCCCTCTGATTTCTGGAAGGGACTAAATATTCCAAAAGGCTCCGAGCCAATCAAATGGTTTCATACTACCAACCCCAATCGTAATAAAACTTGGTGGAAATGGTAAACATTTCACCCCTTCTTCTGGATTTTAGCCCAGGTGTCGCGGAGGGGGACGGTGCGGCTGAACACGGGCTGGCCGGGCTGGGAATACTTGCTGTCCACCACGAAGTACCCCATGCGTAAAAACTGAAAGCGGTCGCCAACCTTCGCTTCTTTCAAACTGGGCTCCAGCTTGCAGTCTTTCAGCACTTCCAGGGAATCGGGGTTGATGCTGGCGGGAATCTCGATGTCTTCGGGGTCTTCGTTCACAAACAAATGATTGTAAAGCCGCACCTCGGCCTCATACGCGTGCGGCGCGGAGACCCAGTGCAGTGTCCCCTTCACCTTGCGGCCATCGGTGGTCTGGCCGGACTTCGTCTCCGGGTCGTAAGTACAACGCAGCTCCACCACCTGCCCCTGGTCGTTCTTCACCACCTCCTCGCACTTGATGATGTAGGCGTGCTTGAGGCGCACCTCGCGGCCCGGCGCAAGACGAAAGAATTTTTTCGGCGGGTCTTCCATGAAGTCTTCCTGCTCGATGTACAACTCGCGGCTGAACGGCACCGTGCGGTGACCCGCCGCCGCGTCTTCCGGATTGTTCTCCGCCTGCAACTCCTCCACCTGCCCTTCCGGGTAATTGGTGATGACGACTTTCAACGGATGCAGGACGGCCATGACGCGCGTGGCGATCATGTTCAAATGTTCTCGGATGCAGAACTCGAGCAGGCCCAGCTCCACCGTGCTATTGGATTTGGCGACGCCGATGCGCTCGCAAAAGTCCCGTATCGAATCCGGCGTGTAGCCGCGCCGCCGGAGTCCGCTCACCGTCGGCATGCGGGGATCGTCCCACGCATCGACATACTCCTCCTTCACCAGCTGGATGAGCTTGCGTTTGGACAGCACGGTGTGCGTGAGGTGAAGCCGCGCGAACTCGATCTGCCGCGGATGAAACACGCCCAGCGCGTCGAGGCACCAGTCGTACAGCGGACGATGGTCCTCGAACTCCAGCGTACAGATGGAATGCGTGACGCCCTCGATGGAGTCCGACTGTCCGTGCGCCCAGTCGTACATGGGATAGATGCACCACGTGTCGCCCGTGCGGTGGTGCGGCGCTTTCAGAATGCGGTACAGCACCGGGTCGCGCAGGTTGAGGTTGCCCGACGCCATGTCGATCTTCGCACGCAGGACCTTCGCGCCGGTATCGAACTCGCCGTTCTTCATGCGCTCGAACAGGTCGAGGTTTTCCTCGACGGTGCGGGTGCGGTACGGACTGTCCTTCCCCGGTTCGCTGAGCGTGCCGCGGTGTTCGCGGATCTCGTCGGCGTTCAGGTCATCGACGTACGCCTTGCCCGATTTGATCAACTGCACCGCCCACTCGTACAACTGCTGGAAGTGGTCGGACGCGTAGTATTCCTTGTCGCCCCAGTCGAAACCGAGCCAGCGCACGTCTTCCTTGATCGATTCGACGTATGCGGTTTCCTCTTTAACGGGATTGGTGTCGTCGAAGCGCAGGTTGCAGCGGCCGCCGAACTCCAGCGCCATGCCGAAGTTGAGGCACACGCTTTTGGCGTGACCGATATGGAGGTAGCCGTTGGGCTCCGGCGGGAAACGGGTGACGACCTTTCCGCCGAAACGGCCGCTGGCGTTGTCTTCCTGGATGTGACGCCGCACAAAATGCGACGGCTGGGTGGATTCTTCGGACGTGTCGGATGGGTTTCGGGATTCGTTCATGGGTCTCGCGGGTTAGGGGAAGTTCGGGCTGTTCAACACGCCCACATATTAATGGAAAGCCGGGAGGCGTACAAGGCGGCAGCACACGGGCGGGACCTCCTTTTTTAAAAAGATGGAAGCGGCCCGGATCACTGCCCTCCGGTGATCATCTCCGAGATGTCGCGCACCCGCACCTTCTCGTTCAGGTTCTTCGCCTTGAGCGCGTCTTCCAGCATCAGCACGCAGAACGGGCAGGAGACGGCGATGGTTTCCGGTTCGGTCTGCATGAGCTCGTCGACGCGGTTGTGGCTGACGCGCGTTCCGGTGTTTTCCTCGAGCAGGAAGCGTCCGCCGCCGGCACCGCAACAGGTGCCGCGCTCGCGGCTGGTCTCCACCTCCATCAGCGCCCCCTCCGGGACCGCCTGTTCGATCACCTTTCTAGGCGCTTCGTATTCCTTGTTATGGCGGCCCATGTAGCACGAGTCGTGGTACACGACCTTGTCGTCCGCTTTCTCCAGTTTCAGTTTGCCGTTCTGCACCAGGTCGGCGAGCAGTTGCGAATGGTGGATGACCTCCAGGTGCACGCCGTATTCCGGGTATTCGTTCTTGAACGAGTTGAAACAGTGCGGGCAGTGCGTGATGACCTTCACCACCCCTTCCTCTTTGAACGTCTCCGCGTTCTGCGTGGCCAGCATGTCGAACAGGTACTCGTTACCCAGCCGCCGGGCCGGGTCGCCGGTGCACCCTTCGCGGTTGCCGAGGATGGAGAAATCGACGCCCGCCGCCTGCAATGTTTTCACCACCGACGCCGCCACCTTTTTGCCGCGGTTGTCGAACGCGCCGTTGCACCCGGGAAAGTACAGGTACTCGGTGGGGTTGTTCTTGTCCCATTCCTTCACGCTCAGGTCCTTCGCCCAGTCGGCGCGGCTGGTGCCGGGGAAGCCCCATGGGTTGCTGTGCGACTCCAGCGACTTGAAGGCGTCATTGAGTTCCTTCGGGAAGCGCGATTCCATCAGCACCATGCCCTGGCGGAGATCGATCATCTTGTTGACGTACTCGATCATCACCGGGCACTCCTCCTCGCACGCGCCGCAGGTGGTGCACGACCACACCGTTTCATCGAGGATCACCCCGCCCATCACCGCCGGACCTTCCGCAAGGTCCGCCTTCAACAACTCCGGCGTGCGCGCGTTCAGGTGGTCGCGCAGGTCGATGGTGAACTGTTTCGGCGACAGCGGTTTCTGGCTGTTGAGCGCCGGGCAGAACACATCGCAGCGGCCGCACTCGGTGCAGGTGTGCAGGTCCAGCAGTTTCTTCCACGAAAACTCCTCGATGACATTGACGCCGAACGACTCGCGGTCCTCATCCTCGAAATCCATGCGGTGCAAGTTGGTGCCCGCATCCAGGTTGGAGAAATACACGTTGGGGATGGAGGTGATGACGTGAAAGTGTTTCGAGCGCGGCAGGAGGTCGAGGAAGAACAGGATCGCCACGATGTGCGTCCAGAAACCCGCCGCCTGAATGGGGATCAGCGATGCGCGGTCCATGCCGCCCAGGCCCGCCTGCGCGAGGAGCCCGCCCAGCCAGGCCCACGGCGTCGCCTCCTCCGGCACGAGGACCTGCCGCGCGCCTTCATAGACCATGTCCGACAGCATGATGAGCAGGATGAGCACGAGGATGAGGATGCCTTCGCCGGACAGGTTGAGCCGTTTCGGTTTCACCACCAGCCTCCGGTAGAGAGCGTACAGGCAGGCCGCCGTCACCAGCACCACGAACCCGTCCTTCACCGCGTAGTACAACCCGCGGGGAGCATCGAGAAATGCCGGGGCTTCCATCAAGGGAAAGAACCCGATGAGAAAAAATTCGGCGGCTCGCAGGAGCAGGACGAGGAATCCCCAGAAAATGAGCGCATGCATCCAGCCCGCGCCCCGGTCCTTGAACATCTTCGACTGCGCGATGGCGATCTTCAGCGTCTGGAACAGACGGTCGAGCGGACGGTCGAAGCGGTTTTCCGGTTGCGCCCGGCGGAGCGCCTGCCATTTCGGCCAGATTGCATAAAGGAATACAGCAAGAGATACGAGCGTGAGCGAGGCCAGCACCCAGGGGTGCCAGGCGGGAGCGATGCCTCCCGGAGTGATGGGGTCCATAAGAGCGATCAGGTGTAAGGTTGAGAAAAAAGAACGCCCTGAGAGGCGTGTTTGAAGGGGCCGGAAAATTCACCAGAGTCCCTTGATGAAACAGGCCGAATTCCCATAACTTCTTGTGAAATCAGCAATTTTCCGACCCGAAACCCGTTTGCCCCGTGCCCACCGTGTGTTATATTGAAACTATATCAAACGGTGCAAGGGGAGAACGTTGGCAACCTTTAATAAGGAGCATTTTCGCATGCTCTCGAATACGGCTCCATTCAAGAATGCATTATACCTGATCGGCCTCACCGCGTGCATCGGTTGGGTCTCCCCGGCGCAGGCCTTTCCCGTTGACGACGCCTTCCCCCTGCCGCAGGAAAAACCCAGGACTTACGTTCACGAACACCCGCGAAGCCGCGTGCCCATGGGCCAGTACCCGTCCCTGAACCCGAACCTGAGCGGCGACATCAACGACCCGCACCCGTTCCCGGACTACATGAAACGGTTCATCGGGGAGCATAAAATACCGAAATACTATTATGAATTGATCCAGCTTCCGCCGCAGGACCAGGTGCAGAGCAAGGTTTTCAACCCCGTGCTGTTTTCCCGGCTCCGGCGCATCGGCGTGGTGCATTTTGAAAACAAGATCCCCGTCAACGAACGCGACCCCGATGCCGGCAAGTTTCTGGCAGGACAGGTGACCACCGAACTCGAAACCCTGTCCAAACTCAATGTCATACCTCCCCAAAAAATGGTGGATGAGTTTTACCTGCAAATCACCCATCCCGGGCGGGTTCTACCGCCTGTTTCCGGCAAGGGACCCAAAGATTCCAAAAGCGGCCCTGAAAATTCCCAACCGGGATATGATTTGCCGTATGCTGGTGATAAAATGGATGCTGTTCTAATCGGTGCGGTCACCCGTTTCAGCAACCAGTATGAAGACCGTCACGGAAAGAAAAAAGAAAGCCTCGCCGCGTCGGTCGAATTCGGCGCATTCCTGATCAGTACCGAAACGGGGGAAGTCATCTGGGCCGCCCGGTATGTCGGCACCCAGCGCCCCAAATTGGGAAACCTGTTTAAAGGCCAGATACGCTGGCTGAGCAAACAGGAGTTTTCGCAGGAAGCCATCAAGAAAACTTTCGAGGCGTTTGACGTGTTCAATACCAATAAACCCGGTAGAAACATTAAATAGATAGAAGAATCATGAGCGAACCATTCAACACCCCTGTCCAGGAAAATGAGCCGGTCAGCCCGGAGGCCCGGAAAAAACACAAATTGTGGCGCAACCTGTTCATCCTGAATCTTTGCGTCACGCTGTTACTGATCGGCATCTGGTGGCTTCCGGTCAAATTCGCCGAAATCAACAAAACCATGGACGAGCCGAGCATGGAAGCGACCAAGAAAAAAGGTCCGGCGAACGTGGGCGGCACGTTGAAAACCGAAGTGATTCCGGAAAGCCACCTGCTGAAATCCCGCGTGGTGGTGGTGGACGCTCGCGACGAACAGACCTGGCGGTATTACGATTTTTCGCGCGGGGGCCCGGTGGAAATCCATGACCGGTCCTCCCTCGAATGGGATCTCGCCTTTCGCCGCGGCAAGATCATCTCCAATAGCGGAATGACCAACAAGATCGGCAAGGCGGGCCTGATGGACATGGGTGAAGTGAGCTACGACGCCGTTGAAGAGGTGCCGTTGGACCGCGAATTCATCCAGGACAAGGCCACCCAAACCGAACCCGAAAACCCGGTGCTTGCACAATGGTACAAGTACAACTACATCACGCATAAGCTGACCGCGCGCAAGAACATTTACATCCTGCGTACTGCGGAGGGCAACTACGCCAAGATTCAGTTTCAGAACTTTTACTGTGCGGACAAACAGCCGGGGTGCATCCAGATGAAGTACGCCTACCAGCCGAACGGTTCCCCCAATTTCCTGAAGAATTCCGGATCCTTTTCCACCACTTCCGTGCTGGAAACGCCGAAAATGTAAAAACCGGTTCCGGCGGAACGGAAAATTGGCAATATCACCGGAAAATGTATTAGAATTGAAGTTTTCGCGGAAACGCCCCCGCATCCCGCGGAACCCCGGCCATGCGCCCTTCCGCCCAGTCGCGGACCGGATTGTTGAACAATTGCATCGAAACGCAGGAGACCCGCTCAATGCCAAGCTTGAAAGGAATTCTTTTCAACCAGTTCGCCAGCGAAGGCGTCAACCAGTTGATTGAAGAGTTGCAGAAAAAGTACAAACCCAAAAAGGGACGCCGCTTCAACCATGCGGACATCACTTACGAAATCAGCCGCCCCAGTTTGCAGGACAACCAGCTCGGTTTCGAAATCAGTTCCAAAATCCCGCAGGATGAAGTTAAAGACGAAAAAGCAATGGAAGTGTATTTTGACAAGATTAAAAGCATCCTGAACAACGACGAGAAAAAACCGGTTTCTGTTGAACGTGAAAATATCGTGTGGGATTCCAAAAAGGAAACCGAAAAGGAACGCGACTACGTGAAGTGCCAGTACACGTATCCATTGGAAGATTTGTACAAAAACGATGAAATCATCAAGCGGTACGAGGCGTTGCAATCCGGATCGGGAGAATCCCTGCCTGAAATTCCCGGGGTTTTTACCGTGCAGGGCAAACTGGCCCTCATCATGGTCCAGGAGACCATCCAGGATTATGTCCGCAGCAACATCCAGACCCTGATCGACGCCAACCAGAAGGTTCGGAGCGGCCTGAAAGGTTAACGCCGCATGAATCCGTTTCTGTATTATCTCGGCCGGTCCCTGCAGATTGTGGGACTGGCCATCATCACCTACGTGGTGTTCAAGTTTTTTCAACCCGTGGGCATGGAATTCCTGCTTTACTATTCAATTGCCGGAGTGGCCATGTTCTACGGAGGCACCCTGCTCCTCGAAAAAAATCAGTAACCACCCTTTTCGCAGGCCATCATGAAGGAAACTCTGGCAAAACCCGGATTCCTGATCGCTACCAGTACCCTGGGGGCCGACCTCAGTTACCTGCTCGCGGTCATCTTCACCGTCATGTTCCTTTTTGCCTGGTGGCAGGCCAAAAAAGGCGACGGCACCCGGCATCACAAGCTCATTCTCGTTTCGATGGTGTCGATGGTGGTTTACTTCATCGGCTACTACTACACCCGTTCGCTCGGCGTGTTATCGCTGGAGGGCAAGGAAGGGTTCGGCGGACCGGAGAGCATTTACAACAACGTGTTCATTCCCATTCTCACCACGCACCTGGTGCTGGTGACTCTGGGGCTGATTCTGACCCCCTACATGATCATCGAGGGCTTCCGCGCGTCGAAAAAAGTGGACGGGAAATGGACTTTGCAGACCGGGGTACTGAAGGCGAACCCGGCACGCTTCAAACGGATTTACATCTGGCTGCTGACCATCTGGGCGGGTTTGCAGGTCGTATTGATGGCGGCAGGCAAATCAATCGGCTCGATGATCGCCTACTTCCTCATCTTCCTCACCATCGCGCTGGTCATCAGCGTTGAAAAGCTGATCGAAAAACTGCTGCCGGAGGGGGACCGCCGTCACCGTATCCTGGGCCGGGGCACCATGGTGCTGTTCGCGCTGATCCTGGTGACGAGCACCGCCACCTACCTTTTGCTGTACGTGTTTTACCCCGTGCGGGCGGCCTAGGGTGGATGCTCTAACCCCTTTCGACACAAGGGCCTGAAGAGGCTTCAGGGAAGGCAAAAAAGGGCTTTTTTACCCTTGACACCCGTCTGATCCGGTGATATCTTTCGCTGGATCAAATGACTTCGAAGTACATCAGCAGCAAGTACACGGCGAATAAAACGTTAACACCCAAGCCGATAGCAACGATCGCGTTAAAGATTTTTCCGTCTTTTCCGGTAAACATAAGAAAGTCGTTTGATCAAAAAATTAGGTGAAATTAAGATTGCGTAAGGTACCATTCGCCTGTTTAAGGTGTCAAGGTTTTTAGCATACAGTTTCGGTTTTTAACTTTGTTGAAGAAGGGAAAAGGGAACCCATGGACATTCAAAAACTCAAAGAAAAAGCGGGTCCTTGGATTTACGTCGTTACCGTGATCTTCAGTTTGTGGTTTTTCTACTGGTTCGCTTCGGTTTGGCGCTAAGCCCCACACCGGCCCATGGATTAACTTTCTAACCAGTATATTTGGAGCATTGATAAATGGAAGAGACGCAAGAAGAAAAGAAACGGTGGATCACCCCCAAGTCGATCATCCACTTCCTGATTGCCTTCGTCCTCATGGCTGGCTACTACTACCTCATCAACGTAGCCCTCATGAAGGTACAGGGATTGGAATTCCACTACCTGTGGGTTTCCGGTAGCGGTGGCGGCGGCGGACATTAATCCCCGTCCCCTGTTTTACCCATTTCCCGTTCAATCATTGTTGTATAAAAAATGACAAGCCCCCGGCTTGTCATTTTTTTATTTAAGCGCATTCCCGTGTCCTCAAAAAGTTTCATACCCTCGGACCCCGGCACCCGCAAGTTCAAAGGCGAACCGGGGTGCCGCGTGTACCTCATCCGCCACGGCGAGGTGGCCAACGCCCACCTCATCTGCATGAACGGCCATTACGACGTTGAATTGTCGAACAAGGGCGAACAGCAGATGCAGGAAGTCGCAGAAGCGCTCCGTCCGCTCCCGCTCAAAGCCGTCTATTCCAGCGACCTCACACGCACCTTTACCGGCGCACGTCTCATCGCGGAAAAACACAACCTGGAGCCTGTCACCTTTCCCGACCTGCGTGAGTTGTCTTTCGGTAAATGGGAGGGCATGTCGGTCAAGGAACTCACCGAAAAGTTTCCGGGAGAGATGGAAAAACGCATCAAGAACACGGAGCTGTTCCGTGCCGACGAGGGCGAAACCTTCGATGAACTGGCCGCGCGCGTCGTGCCCCGCTACAACGCCATCGTCGAGCAACACCCGAACGACGTCATCGCCATCATGAGTCACGGCGGCGTCAACCGCACCATCCTGAGCCACCTTCTGGGCATTCCCACTGCCCACCTGTTCCGTTTCGCGCAGGAATACGCCGCCATCAACGTCATCCAGTATTACACCGACCAGGTCGTGGTCGAGTTGATGAACGGCTCCACCCGCGAAATCGCCTCCTGCCTGCCATGAAACCGTTCCTTCTCCGCGTTGAAAACGCCACGGTGTACCGTGGCGACAACGAGGTGCTGAAGGAAATCCACTGGACCCACCACGAGGGCGAAAACTGGGCCGTGGTGGGCAACAACGGGTGTGGCAAAACCACTCTCATGAAACTGCTGTTCGGCGAGATCCTGCCTCTCGACGGTGGACAGGTTTACTGGTTCAACAGCAAAACGTGGCACGGCCTGTTCGAAATCCGCGAACGCGTCGGCTTCGTCTCCGCCGAATTCCAGAGGCAGTACGACCAGAACGTGACCGCTCTGGAAGTGGTGGAGTCGGGGTTCTTTTCCAGTATCGGGTTGTGGGAGGACGTGCGCGCCGCGCAAACGCAGAAGGCCGAGGCGGAAATGGACCACCTCGGTATCCTGCATCTGGCACCCCGGCGGTTTCTGCAGTTGTCTTATGGGGAGGCCCGCCGCGTGCTCCTGGCGAGGGCGCTGGTGAACCGGCCGGACCTGTTGGTGCTGGACGAACCCTGCGCGGGGCTCGACATCCCGACACGCGAATTGTTTCTCGACACCCTCTCCCGGCGCATTCGCAACCGGAGTCTCATCTACGTGACCCACCACATCGAGGAAATTCTCCCCGCCATCACGCACGTCCTTTTGCTTAAACACGGACGCGTCTTCGCGCAGGGCAAAAAGGAGGACATCCTGACCAGTGAGGCCTTTTCGGAAGCGTTGGAATGCCGGGTGAGTGTGCAGGAAAACGGCGGGCGGTTCTGGATCACGGGATGCCAACCGACACGTAAAAAATAAAGCGCGGGTTACCGGTAACGGCCCAGCAGGTCATTGATGCGGATGCGAATGGCGTCTTTCAGCATCTTCGACGAATCCTGCAGGATGCGCACGCGGGAATCCTCAGAGTTATGCCATTCGACGGGAAGCTCCAGCACGTTCAAACCCGCCTTCTTCGCCAGAAACAGCATCTCCACATCGAAACAGAAATGATCGATCCGCATTTTCTGAAACAACTGTCCGCCCGAACTTCGGCGGAAGGCCTTGAACCCGCACTGGGTATCGACGAAATCGTCGATCACCAGAAACCGGATGATCCTGTTGAAGATGCGCCCCATGCCCTGCCGGTACCAGGCCTGTCTTTTGACCACGTTGGAATCCGGAAGCGAACGCGAACCGATCACCACATCGCACCCCGCCTCCAGGTGCGGCAGGAACCGGTCCCACTCCCGGATCGGTGTGGAGAGGTCCGCGTCGGAAATCAGCACAAACTCCCCCGCTGCCTCCAGCACGCCTCGCCGCACGGAATACCCCTTGCCGCGGTTGCCGTCGTTTTTAAGCACCACGCATTCTTCCGCCGTCATGTAGCGGGCCGGAACCTCCACCGTGCGGTCGGTGCTGCCGTCATCCACGATCAGCACCTGCCAGCGGTACTCCTTGGTTTTCAGGAACGCGGTCACTTTTTCGAGAGTGGAACCCAGGCGGTTTTCCTCGTTCAGGCACGGGATGACCACGGACAAAAACGGATCGGCAGGCATGAATGGCTCACAGGAGGGATGAATAAAACAAATTCATATTCCAGATAAAACGCCGTTCATTAAACACCAAATGCGGCGGGAAATCCATCCCCCGGCCAAAATATCCCCTTTTCCACAATCAGGTTCCATGCCACCCCCGGATCGGGATGAACGATATCCATGCAACGGCTTGTCAACATTCCCGGAATTGGTATAGAATCGTCCGGTTGACCCAATGGGACAAGGAGACCTTCGTGCGAAACGCCCTCTGGATTGTGCTGGCAGGCCTGTGGTTGTGGACGGTTCCCGTTCCCGGCCACGCGGATGACGCCCGCGACTGGTGGATGCAGGGCAACCAGCTCAGCCAGGCCGGCAAATGGGAGGAGGCCGTGGAAGCGTACCACCAGGCCATCCAGATCAACCCGGATGCCACCGGGCCGTTCTTCAACCTGGGTCTCGCCTACAAGGCCATCGGGAAATACGATCGCGCCGCCGCGGCATTTGAACGGGCGCGGCAACTGGAGCCGGGGAACATGGAAGTGCGTCTCAGGCTGGGCAACATCTACAACCTGATGGAGAAGTGGGACCAGGCGATCGAACATCTCAACCTGGTCGTCCACCGCGTTCCGGACAATGCCGAGGCGCACGGCAACCTGGGCTGGGCGCTGCTGAATTATTCAAAAGGACCGCAGTTCAAACTGCTGGTTCTGCAAAACCTGGAAAAAGCCGTGCACCTGTTCGACCAACAGGGCCTGCACCAGGCCGCCCGCGCCACACGGGAAACCCTGGACGGGGCCCGCAAACAATTCGGTTACGAATAATATTACCGTTGATTCACGAGGATCGCTCATGCTGGATACTCAAAACTCACAACTCGAGGCACCCATGACGCTGGAAGTCAAAGCCGAAGTCACCCGCAACCCGGACCTGGTGACGTTTCGTTTGAACAAGACCCTGATTCCGCCGGGAACCGGCCAGTCGTTTTCCGGCCCGGAATACGCGAAAGACCATCCCCTCGCCAACGCCCTGTTTCAGATTCGCGGCGTCAAAAGCGTCTGGATTCTGGGAAACGATGTTCAGGTGACGAAGGACGAGAAAGTGCGCTGGGGCACCATCACCTCCCGCATCATCGAAACGATCAAGCGCATCGAAGGCTGACCCCGCCGCGCTGTTTCATTCCGGACGGAAAAATTCCTTCAGGACGCGAACCATGTCCGCGTGGTCGTGCGCACCCGCCATCTCGCGCACGGAATGCATGGAGAGCATGGGGTTGCCCACGTCCACGGTTCGGATGCCCAGGTTCGCCGCGGTGATGGGGCCGATGGTGCTGCCGCAGGCGAGGTCCGACCGCATCACGAATTTCTGTACCGCCACCTTCGCTTGCCTGCAAATCCATTCGAAGCGCGCGCTCGTTTCACCGTCGGTGGCGTACCGCTGACCCGCGTTGGATTTGATCACCGGGCCGCGGTTGAGAAGAGGCATGTGACGGATGTCGTGCTGGTCGGCGTAATTGGGATGCACCGCGTGCGCCATGTCCGCGGAGATAAACAGCGACTTCGCCATCGCGCGCAGAAAGGCCTCACGCGGCTGCTTCGACTGCATGGCCAGCCTCTCCAGCGTGTCTTTCAAAAACGGCGAGCCGCCGCCCTGCGCGGTTTCGCTCCCCACTTCTTCATTGTCATAAAACACCACCAGCCGTGTGGCGGCGTCTTTTTTAGGAGCGTCCCCAAGGGCCGTCAACGCCGCATGGCAGGAAGCCAGGTTGTCCAGACGCGGCGCGAACAGGAATTCCTCCTCCGCCCCGGCGAACGAAGAGGGTTGGGTATCGAACAGCATGAGGTCCTGGCTCACGATCTCCTCCGGCTTGCACTTCACCGCCTTCGACACCAATTGCCTCAACACGTTTTCCGTGACCTGCGATTTTTCCGCCATCATGAAAACGGGCGGCAGGTGGCTCTGCTTGTTCAGCACCAGTCCCTGATCGTTGACGTTGCGGTTGAGGTGGATGGCCAATTGCGGGATGCGCAAAAGAGGCCGATCGAACCGCACCAGGCGCGCCTCCGGCAATCCCTGTTTGCGCAGCACCATCACCCGCCCGGCGAGTGACAGGTCGCGGTCGGTCCACGTGGTCAACAGCACGCCGCCGTACACCTCCACACCCAGCTGACCGTATCCGTTTTTCTCGTAGGCAGGATGGGGTTTGAGGCGCAGGTTGGGGCTGTCCGTATGCACGCCGACGATTTTGAATCCCGCCTCCTCCGGCGGCCGCGTGCCCGTCACGAAGGCCACGATGGAGGTGCCGTTCCGAACGACATAGTGACGCGCGGCCGGCTTCAGGCTCCAGGCGTCCTCCTCCTTCAATTCCGTAAAACCCCTTGCCTGCAGCCGACTCACGGTTTCGGCGACGGCATGGTAGGGCGTCGGGCTGGCATCGATGTATTCCAACAGCGCTTCAGCCAGCGGCCGGTGGGGACTTGCAGATGCTTTCATGAGTGTTTCCTGTCAATCAAAGTGCATGAAAAAACCGAACCGATATGGTACCCGCAATCGAGGACCATTCAAACCGTTTTCGAAAAGCGGCGAAATCCTCCCTCCTCCGTACCGATCCCTGCACCAAAAGGCGCAGTGAACCCGGCAAAAATTGTGATCCCCCCGGACATTTTCAACTCATTTTTTTTAAATAAGTTACACAATAGATACCGCAACCGGGGCTTGCCGGAACCCGGCGAAGCGAACCGGCTCAAAATCTTCTGTTTCCTCCCGGGCCCCTGTTCCATTATGCTATCAAAGGTTTGGGAGCCTATTACGAAGCCCGATTATGAGGAGGAGCGACTGATGGGTGATGTGGTTGACGCAAAATTTGGAACCCCGCTGACACCGAAGCTGCTTAAATTCGATCCGGCCAACCCCGATCCGGAATACCACGCGGACATTTTCAGCGAACTGTTCAAAAGTTTTCCCCAGTACAAGGCGCACGTCGCCGCCTATGTCGAAAGGAATTACTGCACAGTCATCAATGACGAAGACCACCCCACGCCGGAGCACGTGCTCAAATTCCTCAAAGAGGACGAAGTGCGCTGGCTGAACGAGTGGATCCAGACACGCGGTCCGCAGTTCGCCAAAAAACCGTCCCGGTGACGGCAACCACCCAATCCAGGCAAGACGTTTTTAAATTTAAGGGAAATCGTTCTTTGACCTGAGGCGGGACCGTCACTTGACGGCGATGCTGATATCGGCGATCTTCGCCGCCTGTAAAATGCCCATCACCTCCACCACCTTGCCGTAAGCCAGCGCCTTGTCGGCGCGGATGAGCGCCTGCTGGCCGGCCGGCGATTCGATCGCTTCCACTTTCGTTTCCAGTTCCTTGACAGTGATGGGTTTGCCGTTCAGGAACATTTCTTCCCCGCTCGTCATCTCGATTTCCAGACGCTCGCGTTCTTTCAGTTCACTGGACTTTTTAGAAGTGGGCAGGTCGATCTGCAACTGGCGGGGGAAGTCCACAAACGCGGTGGACACCATGAAAAAAATCAGAAGAAGAAACACCACGTCCACGAGAGGCGTGAGTTCCAGCGAATAGTTTTCTTCTTCCTCGCGTTTGAAATACATCGGTCAGGCCCGGAACGGCTGGGATTTGGTGGGCGGTTTGCCTTCACCTTCCTTGCGTTGTTTGTCCTGGTTCTTTTTCATTGCTTCAAAGGACAACTCTTCCACCAGTTGGAACGACACCTCTTCCATCTCGAACACGAAGCGCTCGATACGCCCGCGGAAATAATGGTACAACGCCAGCGCCGGAATGCCGACCATCATGCCTGCAGCGGTGGTGATGAGCGCTTCCGAAATGCCGCTCGCCACCAGGCCCGGATCGCCCGTGCCGCTTTGCGAGATGACGTTGAACGCTTTGATCATGCCGAATACCGTGCCCAGCAGGCCCAGCATGGGCGTGATGTTGGCCACCGCTCCCAGCACGCGCAGGTTGGAGGTGAGCAGCGCCGCTTCGTGCTGGCCCGCGCCTTCAATGGCGCGTTCGATTTCATCCACCTTGCCGCCGAAGCGCAACAGTCCCGCTTTCAAGATACGCGCGAGCGAGGTGTCGTAGCCATGGCACAACTGGAGACCCAGCTGAATGTCGCGCCAGTTCCAGTGGTCGCGTATTTTTTTGAGAAAGTCAGGGTTGATGATGTGCTTGCGCCGCAGGTTGTACATGCGCTCAATGGCAATGCCCACCATCAGGATGGAGCAGAAAATGATGGGGTACATCATGAATCCGCCCTTTTCGATGATGGACAAAAAGTCCCAGTCCGCGGTACTGGCGGGTTTCGACTGCGCCCATGAATTCGATGTGAAAAGAAAATTTATTGTGAAAGCGGCCAGAATGGCGCGGAAACCGGGCGGAAAACTTTGGGGAAAACGGGTGGCTCTGGCAGGAGGCATGGCATTAGTCTCGAATTGACAAATACTTAGCTCTTATATCATGAACGTTTGTCCCATGACAAGGCACAAACGGAAAGCTCTGTTTCTTGCAATAAAATTAAATAAAACAATGCTATTATAGAGAATGTCCTGAGGGAGATTCTGTGTATCCAATCATGCTGAACCGCTGCAAAACGTCCTGCCGCTCCCTGCTCGCCCTGCTGATCCTGGCTTTGGCCGCAACCGGGTGTGCCGCACTCACACCACCGCCGAAAACCCCTGAGGGCTTGCTGAAAGAGGCAAAGTCCATTTTCAAGGGCAACAATTATCCGGAGGTGATCCGCACCCTCAACGACCTGCTGCAGGAATTTCCGGACAGTCCGGAACGAGTGGAGGGCCTGCTCCTGCTCGCGCACAGCCATTATCTGATGGACGAATATCTTGAGGCCAAGTTTCACTACGAACGCTTTGTCGAGCTGTACCCCGCACACCCCAGAACGGCTCAGGCCATGTACTACCGTGCGCTTTGCGACTATGGCCTGATGGACACGGCCCTGCGCGACCAGACCGCCGCGGAGAATGCCATACGGAATTTTCAAAAGGTGCTCGACGAGCATCCTGAAAGTCCATTTGCCAGTAAAGCCCGTCAAAAAATCCAGGAATGCAAAAAAAGCCTGGCGGACAACCAGATGGAAATCGCGCGGTTTTATTACCGAACGAGTTCGTTTTTGTCCGCGATCAACCGGTTCCAGACAATCATCAATAAATACCCGGAATCGCCTTTCATCGACGAGGCTTACTTCCTGCTGGGGGAATCTTATTTTTTTGAGCAGAACTTTGAAAATGCACGTAAGTCCTACGCACAATTGGTGAAATCGTATCCGCGCAGTCCCTATGTGCGCGAAGCCCGGTCTCGCCTCAGGGAAATTCCCTGATATAATCGAAAAGACATGGCAAAAAAAGGATTGAATACATCGAAGTCGACCAAACGGTCCGCCCGCCCCGCCAAGAAGGACAACCGGGGCGCAGTGCCCGATGCGCTGACTCATTACATGAACGAGATCAGCAAACTCAAACCGCTGGCCCGTGAGGAAGAGGAAGAACTGTCCCGTCAGATCAAGGCGGGCGACGCTCAGGCCATGCATGAGCTGGTACGGCGCAACCTGAAGTACGTGGTCACCGTCGCCAACAAGTACCGTGGATGCGGGCTGTCCCTGCAGGACCTCATCGAGGAAGGCAACATCGGCCTGATCCAGGCGGCGAAGCGTTTCGACGGCGAACGTCACGTCAAGTTCATCACCTACGCAGTGTGGTGGATCCGCCAGGCCATCATGCACGCCCTGGCGGAACAGGCGGGCACGGTGAAACTGCCCATCAAGCAGGCGGGCAAGCTGTACAAGATCGAACGCGAATACAAGAAGCTCACCAACGACCTCGAACGCGAACCAACCACGCTGGAGGTGGCGGAAGACCTCGGATACAAGGTGGAAGACATCGAGTCGATCATGCGTGCCTACCGCACGTACCTGTCGCTCGACACCCCGCTCAAGGAAAACGAAACGACGCCGTACCTCGACCTTTTGGAAAACCCGAATTACATTCCGTACGACGACCAGATCATGCGGGACACGTTGCGGAAAAAGATCGACGACCTGCTGCACCATCTGTCGCCGCGCGAGGAGAAAATCATCCGCATGCGTTTCGGTTTCGACGGCGACCCCAAAACATTGGAGGAAATCGGGCAGGCCATGGGACTGTCGCGCGAACGCGTGCGGCAGATTGAAAAACGCGCCAAGATGCGGCTCAAGGTGCGCTCCGCCGGTGAATCCTTACAGGATCACCTGGACTCATGAGGTACCGCATGACGCGCCCTGGTTTCTCGATTCCAACAAACCCTGCACGACCTACCCCAGCCGACCTTTAACCGTCTATGAACGAAACCAACCTCGCCCTGACAGGTGTGATTTGGACCTGCGCATTTTTACTGGGATCCATTCCGTTCGGCCTGCTCATCGCCCGGCTCAAAAACATCGACATCCGCAAGGAGGGAAGCGGCAACATCGGCGCCACCAACGTGGCGCGCACGCTGGGACGCAAGGCAGGCATCCTGACCCTGGTGGGTGATTGCGGTAAAGGCTACCTGGCCTGCTGGCTCGCCGCCACCACGCTGGCAACCACCTGGCAGATCGCCGGGGCGGGCCTTCTGGCGTTTCTCGGCCATGTGTTCTCGCTGTTCCTCAAATTCAAGGGTGGCAAGGGCATCGCCACCGGGCTGGGCATCTACCTGTTCCTGATGCCCGCCGCGGCGGGAGGCGGGGTGCTGATGTTCGCCCTGTTGCTGGGGATCACCGGCTACGTGTCCGTGGGCTCCCTCGCAGCCGCGGTGACCATCCCCGTGCTGGGCTGGTTTTTTTCTGCCCCTCCGTCCTACATTGCCGTCGCCGGAGCGGCCGCGGGGCTCACCTTCTATAAGCACAAAGACAACCTGTCCCGCCTGCGCGCCGGCACCGAAAGCAAATTCCTGAAAAAATAGCGTTTGACAATCCGCCCTCAAAAAATATAATGAATTTCTCAGGGAACTTCCCCAAAAATGGAAAATGCGCGGGAGTAACTCAGTGGTAGAGTGCAACCTTGCCAAGGTTGAGGTCGAGGGTTCAAATCCCTTCTCCCGCTCCATTTTTCCCCTTCCGGTTTCTTTCTCTTTTTATTCCGGCACCGTCGCCAAGTGGTAAGGCAGGGGTCTGCAAAACCCTTATCGGCGGTTCGAATCCGCCCGGTGCCTCCATTTTCCCAACTCCCAGAACTTGGAATTCTCCCGGTCATTCAATCCCGGCTCCCTTCCCTCATTTTTCCAGGATGAGATTGAAATTATTATTTTGGCGTAACAATCGATTTTCCCTGAACAGGGTGAACCTGCATGCAAGCTTAACCAAGCCGAATTCAATCTTTTATTCCGTTAATTCCAAACACCCCCGATTGAACCAATACTTTCAATTACTTTGGCTTGCCCGGGATGGCGCAATTTGTTGTACAGGTAAGGTGAATGTGTTAGACTCCATGAATTGAAATTGTCGGCAACACGATTTGCTTCACAATTTCCGCAAGCAGCGCCCACCGGGTCGCTGACAGCGCTCTGGTGGCGTTTAATTTCCAACATCAAGAGGAGATCATCCATGAAGAAAATGCTATTGGTGGGTTCCATCCTGTTCTCGATGATGTGTTTCTCTGGCAACGCGCTGGCTGCCGGTTACGGCGAAGCGGGTTGCGGACTGGGTTCCCTGGTCTGGCAGGATGCGTCCAAGCAAAAAGATCCGGTTTTCCAGATTCTGGCTTCCACCACGAACGGCACGTTCGGTAGCCAGACGTTTGGTATCACCACCGGTACTTCCAACTGCAATGACAGCATTTTCAAGGTAGAGAAAGAGCGCGAAGTTTTCGCCGCAATCAATTTCTCGACTCTCGTTAAGGAAATGGCCATGGGCGAAGGCGACAACCTGAACACCCTGGCTTCCCTGTACGGTTGCACGGAAACGAACTTTTCCGATTTCGGCACCGTCACCCAGCAGAATTTCGGCAGCATCATCACCAGCTCCGAAACCACGCACAAAGACATGCTGATGAACCTGAACGGCGTACTGGCCCAGGACGGCAACCTGTCCAAAGCCTGCACCGGAATCATCGGCTGAATCAAACCGCTTGAACAAGGATGCCGGCTTCCGGGTGATCCGGAGCCGGCATTCTTTTATTTTTCCCGCCTTGACCCTCACTCTTTCACTCTTTATTCGATTCGCCGTTTTCCTGGCTTTTGCCGGATTCCTTTCCATTGAAACAGCGCAGGCCCAGCCTGAAGGCCCCGCATATGCGTGGGAACTCATCGACCGGGCGCGCTCCCTCAACCTTTCGGAAGAACGCCGCTGGCGTCTGCTGGGTCATTACCGCACCAACTGGTGGGGGCATCTGGAAAGCGAGGCCGACGCGCCGGAATTTTTTCTATCGCCTGAGGGCAAGACCGATCCGCAAAAAGAACTCGACGCCACGCTCATCGCGTTCTTTCAAAAACAGGCTGATGTGCCGGAAGGCGTCATGCATCCGCAGTGCCGTTTCCCGGCCCGCTACAAGTGGCTGAACGAGCGGTTGAACTTCGATCCAGCACGTCTGTCGGACCAGCCCTGCTCGCGGCTGGAGCGCTGGATCGGACGCCTCGATCCGGAAAAAATCACGCTGGTTTTCGCTTCCTACTACATGAACAATCCGTCGTCGATGTTCGGTCACACCCTGCTCCGCATCGACAGTCATTCGCGCGGCCGTTACAAGAAGCTCCTCAACTACGGCGTCAACTACGCCGCCAACCCGGACACGGACAATCCCGTTCTCTATGCCATCAAGGGGGTCGGGGGTTTTTTTTCGGGAACGTTCACGGTGTTTCCCTATTCGATCAAGGTGCAGGAGTACAACAACTGGGAAAGCCGCGACCTGTGGGAGTACGAACTGAACCTGACGGCGGAACAGATGGACTATCTCCTGCGCCACCTGTGGGAGCTGGGCAACATTGAATTCGATTACTACTATTTTCAGGAAAACTGTTCCTACCACATGCTGACCGTGCTGGAAACGGCCAACCCGGAATGGCGGCTGACCGACGGCTTCGTGTTCTCCGTCATTCCCGGTGACACTATCAAGGCACTGGTGGAACAACCGGGACTGGTGAATTCCGTGTTCTACCGTCCCGCCATCCTGAGCAAGATGAATCACAAGATCGAGCAGATGGAGTCCGGGGAACGCCGCGTCCTGTACGCCCTGGCGGACGACAAATCGGCGCTCAAGGAAAAACCGTACGGCGCGTTGACCGTCCCGCAGAAAGCGCTGGTGCTGGACGCCTACCTCGATTACCTCGAATACCTGTACGTGCAGGACCGCGCGGTGAACCCGATGGCTCCCATCCGCATCCCGCAGGAGATCCTGCTGGAACGCGCGCGCCTCAATCACCAGCGGGGAGACTCCCAGGTGACGCGGTTTTCCTCGCCGCCGGAAGAAGGCCACGGCACCGACCGTTTCCGCCTTGCCACCGGGCTCAACGACAGCGAGCTGTTTCAGGAGGTGGGATACCGTCCCGCCCTGCACGACCTGCTTGCCGACGAAACCGGTTACGACCGCCATTCACAGATCCTCATGATGGACGGCCTGTACCGCTACTATCACGAATCGCAACGCTGGCGGGTGGAACGTTTTCAACTGCTCGACATCATCACCCTCACCCCCTTCGAGCCGATCTTCAAACGTCCTTCCTGGAGAGTGAACCTGGGCTTCGAGCGGGTGCGGGATTTTGACTGCGAATACTGCCTTGCCTTCGGCGGCACCACCGGCGTGGGCCTCACCTACGAGCCGGGACACGACTCGCCGTTCCTGCTGTTCGCCATGCTCGAGGCCGATGCGGAGACCTCCGGCAGTTTCGACGACAACTTCCGGCTGGGCGGCGGCGGCACGGGCGGCGCCTTCTACACGCTGAACCGCGACTGGCGGGTTTTTGTGGGCGGCGAGTACAAACGCTTTCCAATGGGGCACGACTCGGAAGTCATCGAGTGGACGGCGCAGGGACGCTACCGCGCGTCGCAGAATGTGGATGTGCGTCTCGAATACCGGCGCACCGGCCACACCGACGAGGGTGTGCTGTCGCTCAACCTTTACTTCTGAAAATACGAAACTTCGCGCTGAGGTTCAACGCGCGAACAGGGCGTTGACGAAGGCGGTGGGATCGAATTCCTGCAGGTCGTCGGCTTTTTCGCCGACGCCGATGTAGCGCACCGGCAGTTTCATTTCCTGCACGATGTTGAACAGGATGCCGCCCTTGGCGGTACCGTCCAGCTTGGTCATGATGAGGCTGTCGATGTGCAGGGCTTCGTGGAACAGGCGGGCCTGCGAAATGCTGTTCTGGCCGATGCTGCCGTCGAGCACCAGCATGGTCTCATGCGGCGCGTCTTCCTGCACCTTGCCGATGACGCGCTTCACTTTCTTGAGTTCTTCCATCAGGTTGGTGTTGGTCTGCAATCGCCCGGCGGTATCGATGAGCACGATGTCGGACTTGCGCGCGATACCCGCCTGCACCGCATCGAACGCCACAGCGGAGGGGTCGGCTCCATGTTTCTGCGCGATGCAGGGCACCCCGGCTCGCTCCGACCACATCTGCAACTGCTCGATTGCCGCCGCGCGGAACGTGTCGCCTGCGGCAAGCAGAACCTTCTTGCCCTCCATCGACCATTTCTGCGCGAGCTTGCCGATGGTGGTGGTTTTGCCGGAGCCGTTGATGCCGATGACCAGCACCACAAACGGTTTTTTCGACGCGAGGTCCCACGGAGTCTGGTGTTCGCTCAACAACCGCACCATGATGGTTTTCAGATGCGCCTGCACTTGCTCCGGGGTGCGCAGGTGATTTTGCGCCACCTCGTGGTTCAACTCGCCAAGAATCCTGCTTGTCGAGTTCATACCGGCATCGGCGATGAGCAGGGCCTCCTCGATTTCATCCATCAACTCCGGCCCGACCTTGGCCTTGCCGAGCACGATGTTGTCGATGCCCTTGGAAAACGAGTCGCGCGTTTTGCTCAGCCCGCTTTTGAGCCGAGAAAAAAAGCCGCCCTGTTTTTCCTCTTCAATTCTGGGTTCGGTGGAATCGTTCATGTTTGGGTGATTATATCAGGCCGGAAACTCAATCGGACCGGCAACTTGGCATGGTAGTTCGGGTAATTTTTTTGAGGCGGACTCGACAGGGATGTTTTCCCCGGAAAGCCCGGAGACCCGGCCAGCCTTCAGCCGGAAGTTTTCTGCACGGTGGGCCTGGGCAAGGGGGAAGGTTGTTTCCCCTGCTTCAGCAGGATGGTGATGAGGTTTTTATCCCGACAGGATACGGCAAGATCCAGATGCCCGTCCTGGTTGAAATCACCCACCGCCATTCCCTGCGGGTACTCATCCACGTAATGGATCACGGGAGGATAGATAAAGGTCCCGTCTCCCCGACCCAGCGTGACGGAAATCGTGTCGTTGGTGGCGTTGGAGACCGCCAGATCCTCAATGCCGTCGCCGGAAAAATCCGCCGCAACAATAAACTTGGGAAACTCCCCCGCCGCGAAATCCCGGAGAGCGTGGAACTTCTTGTCGCCGTCATTCATGACCATGGTCAAGGCATGCAGGGAATTGCTGGATGTCACGAGGTCGACTTTGCCGTCGTTGTTGGCGTCGATGTTGGCGATGGTCAGCGGCTGCCCGCCACCGCGGAAATTCTTACCGGGATCGAACTTGCCGTTGCCCTCTCCCCACAGAATCTGCACGCCGGTGTTGCCGGAACCCGCCAGTGCCACCGCCAGATCCCGAAACCCGTCCTTGTTGTAATCGCCGGAAATCACACCGGTCGGCTGACCCCGCACTGCAATCTCCACCGGTTCGGCGAACACGCCGTTGCCCTTGCCCTCCAAATACACCACCTTATGGAAGCGCAGGGAAACCATGAGGTCCGGCAACCCGTCTCCGTTGAAATCGTCCGTCGTCAGGTTGATCGGGATGCGCCCCGGCTTGATGATGCTGCCCGTGTTGCGGAAACTGCCGCCGCCGGAGTTCAGCAGGATGTGCAGAGTGCCATCCTGATAATTGAGGATCGCCAGGTCCTTCAACCTGTCGTTGTTGAAATCGGCGACCGCGGTAGCGATGGGATCGGCACCGGTTTTGATGACGATGCCTTCCTGAAAGGTGCCATCTCCCTTTCCCTTCAGGTAAGACAGGTTGTGTTCCCCGCTGTTGAGCACCACGAGGTCAAGATGACCGTCCGCATCGAAATCGTCCGTCACCAGGTAGGACGGTTCTTTCCCCGTGTCATACACCGCATTGATCATGAACAGCGGGGGAATGCGTTTCTGGGGTTGGGAGTTGGATTGGGGGCACCCTGTCAGGGAAACACCCAGGACCAATATAATGGTATAAAAAACAAACCGCTTCATAATTACCTGCACACTTTTATATGGGTGAGGATAGCACAGCCACCGGGTTGCAACAACCTTAGACTGAGGTTTCTTTTTCGGGCATTTGCCCGCTGGCAGCGCCCTTCGCATCTCCGAGCGGGGTGCGGCCGAAGGAATCGGTCAACCGGGCTTCGCGTTCAAAATGATTGAGCATGCCGCGGAAAATATAAGTGTGGAAACGGGAAAGCGTGTACCAGTACAGGTGGCCCCAGAAGGGCTTTGGGATGAAATGAGCACGGAGGATGAGGCGGGTTTGGCCCGATTCCGCCGGTTCCAGCAAAAACTGCAACCAGGAGTAACCGGGTGATATCAACTCCGCCCGAAGCAGAAGTTCCCTGCAGGGCTCCAGCTTTTCCACCCGCCAGAAATCGACCGAGTCGCCGACACACAGGTCAAACGGGTCACGCCGTCCCCGCTTCAGCCCAACCCCTCCCAGCAGGCGGTCGATGAACCCCCGGATCTCCCACAACAGGTTGCCGTGCAACCAGCCGTAAGGCCCCCCGATGCGGCACACCATCTGGAAGGTTTGCTCCAAATTTGCGGGAATTTTTCGCTCGTGTTCATCGAACAGGAAGTGCGCCGATTCGTACTGGGCCAGCGGCATGAGATCGGCCATGTCTTCCGGCGGCACATCGCTCCAGTGCGAAAACACGCGCGAGCTTTGTTCCTTTTCAAACGCCCAGCGCACGGCGGTGTCGAAATCCAGCGGCTCAAACGGCACGATCCCGCGAATGGTGTCATCGGTCACGATCACATCGGTACGCAGGCTTTCCAGCAGAAGGCAGGTGATGTTGACCGGCACGGAGATGAACAGGTGCAGGTAGAAGGAAAAAATCCGGCACAGCATGTTGACCGGGACCGGCACCCAGGACACATCGAAAAACCGGACGCGGCGGTCGTACAATCCGGCGAAGCGAAGGACCATCTCCCGGTACGACATGGTGTCGCGACCCCCAATGGGGTACTGCCCGGTTTCGATTTCATGCGTTTCCAGTACCCCCACCAGGTATTTGATGACATCCCGAATGGCGATGGGCTGGCACAGAGAGTTGAATTCCGGAAGAAAGGGAATCCAGCGCATGTGCAAAATCATCGACTTCAACAGCTCGTAGGAAGCGCTTCCGGTTCCGATGATGATCGCCGCCCGCAGGTGCACCACGGTCATGCTGGCCTCGGAGAGGATTTGCCCCACTTCCATCCGGCTTTTCAGATGCCAGGAAATCTGTTTGCAGTCCTCGCCCAGCCCGCCCAGGTAGATGATCTTTTGAATGCGGTTTTCCTCAGCCGCTTCTTTGAAATTCTGCGCCGACACTTTTTCCGCCTGGGCGAATTTCCTTTTTTCCAGGCGCAGGCTGTGGATCAGGTAATACGCTGTATGCACCCCGCGCAGGGCCTCGTTCAGGCTGTCCTTATCGAGCGCATCCGCATACACGTACTCCAGGTTGGGGTGTTCCAGAAGGGGCGTCAGCACGCGGTTGCGCATCATGCACCGCACCCGGTAGCCACGGTACAGCAACTCCGGCACCAGTCTCTTGGCCACGTACCCATTGGCACCGGTAACGAGTATGAGTGTGCCCGCGGGCAGAGACCGGGTCGGGAGATCGTCGCAATAGTGGTAATTCACCTTCTCTGGATCCATGCTTCCAATATGGGGGCGGCATGGCGGATTTTCAAGAAAACTCTGGGAATCCGGAGGAACCTGCTAAAGAGGAGGGCCCCAATCAGGAAAGTTCACACCTTGCCGCAAAAGAAGGGATTGTGGCGTTTTTCCTCGCCGACGGTGGTGGCGGGACCGTGCCCGGGGTGCAGTCGGGTGGCATCCGGGTACACCAGCAGGCGTTCGGTGATAGAACGGTACAACCCCGGCCAGGAGGCGTTGGCGCGGCCCATCGACCCGGCGAAAATGCAGTCGCCGGAGAAAACGGTGTCGTGAATTTTGTAGGACACACCGCCCGCAGTATGACCGGGGGTGAACACAACCTCCACCTTCATGTTTCCCACTTCCAACACGTCGCCGTCATTAACGAATTGAAGGTTGCGACTGCCGCGCGGCCGCAGTTCCTTTTCATGGATGAAGGAAGGGCAGGAGAAAGCCCGGTCCAGCTTGTCGAGCCCCCCGGCATGGTCCGGGTGCGCGTGCGTGAGCAGAATCTTCGATGGCTTGAGCTTGAGCTCGTTTGCTTTCTGAATGAGGGCATCCGGACTGGCTCCGGTGTCCACCACCGCGGACTCACCGGTTTCGGGGCAGCGAATGAGGTAGCATTTCACCGGGTACAGCCCCATGAACACATTGAGGCAGGTGAGGTCCAGGGCGGGATCATTCTTTGGCGGTTTCGGGGACCAGGCCTCGTGCGAGATGGCGCGGAGGCAGGCGGCATCCAGGTCCAGCGCCTCCGCCAGCAAATCTATTTCCGCATCCTCCGGCACCTGCTCGTAGCGTTCCATTTTCTGGATGCGTTGCAGGTCCACACCGGTGGCGGCGGCGAGGTCCTTTTGCGACCAGTTTTTACCGTCGCGGGCTTTTTCGAGTATGTCCCCGAGTTCGTCTTCGAGGGATGTAGGCATAAAGTCCGGTATCGTTCAGGCGGGAGTGGCTTCCTTCCGCAGAAAATAAAAAGCGCCGAGATACATGACCATGGAAAGCAGGTAAAGGGGCTTGGTGCCCAGCAGCATGGCGTTGTATTCCATAAGACCTCCCAGCACGGCGCCGAGCACATTATACCCCAAAGCCAGGGCCGCCGCCTTGCGCGTCTCGAACACCATTGCAAAAAGAATACTGGAAAAAAGAATGGGCAGGGCCACCAGCAGACTCCCCACCAGCCACTGCAGGGCCAGTGGCAATGCCAGGAGATTTTCCACGGGCGCAAGGAAGCAAATCATGAGAGTGACCATCAGCAGACCGAATTGAAGATTCCGGTTCTCAATCCAGCGGCGGATCACAACCAGGTTGGCAAACAGCACCATCACCAGGATGGAGGAAAACACGAGCACGTTGACCAGCCACGTCGACCCGAACAGCAAGGACATTTCGGTGACGCTTTTGGTTTCGAGCAGGAGAAACCCCGCCCCCAGCAGGAACAGGGTCCAGTCCGGGCGATGCTTCCATTTCGTTCCCCCCGCGCTCAACCACACCAACACCAGGGAGAAAGCCAGAATGAACGCACCGACACTGAAGTAGTGGCTCGGCACCTTCGGCTCCTGCAGGTACAGGTAGGGCCAGTTATCCGTCGGAACCTCGTATTTCGGGATCAACTTCCCATCGGGACCGATGGGGACGTTGAACTTTTCCTGAAAGGCGGGAAGGGCCGGATCGTCCCAGAAGCTGTCGTCAATTTGATCCGACCATCCCGCCACAAACGTGAAATTGAACAGGTGCGCGGGTTGAATGTAACGCATGAGCGGTTGTTCGCGGAACACTTCCATTAATGTGGTATATATTTTTTCCGCGATGAAAAACTTGCCGGACAAATGGTAGAGAATCAGCACCCCGCCCGGCTTGAGATGATCGCGGATGGACTCGAATGACTCGCGCGTGTACACGTAATTGTCGAGTCGCACCGACGACATGCTGGACAGAAGCGTCTGGCTGTCCAGCGTTCCCAGCACAATGACGTCGTATTTCTCTTTACTTTTTTTCAGGAACGCCCGCGCGTCGTCGTTGTGCACCTTGACCCGGGGGTCCGCATACGGTTTCTGGAAATGATGCTGTTTGCCGAGGCGCAGGATTTCGCGGTCGATTTCCACCGCATCCACATGCTTTGCTCCCTGGCGAAGTGCGATGGTCACATCGTTTCCCGTGCCCGCTCCCAGCACGAGCACCCGGTCCACGGATCTGGCAAAGTGGTAAGGCGCAGAGAAGTCCTGCATTGCCCTTTTGTTATAGGGAGACCGGACCACAGCTTCATCCGAAAAATTCAGCGCGTGTTGATGGAATGAACCATTCACGGACAGATCAAAATGATCTTCGTGAACGGAGTAATTTATTTTGTAATAAGGAGACCACAGTTCCCCGCCGTTCTTCCCGTTGTGTCCCAAACTGTAAACCAGAAACAGCACCACCGGCAGGCATAGGGTCGAAGCCAGCACCCGGCGATTGTCCACACACAAGGCGGCAAAATACAAAGAACCAAACGCAAACCACACGATGGGCGGCATGGACAGCCAGCTGAACAGCGAAAACACCGCCAGGCCCAGCAGGCTTCCCAGAATGTTGATCGAATAAGCGACCAGCGGTCTGAACCGGTCAAACTCACGGGCGATTCCCGACCCCAGAGGAATGAATACCATTGTGGACAAAATAAAAATGATGAACACCACCGGCTCCATACCCCAGGTCTGCACGGCTTCCGAGGGCTTCACCATAGTGGTCCACAAATATTCCCCCTGCGCCTGCGGCACCTGCACCCAGACATTGGAAAAGTAATTCACTACCGCCATCAGAACCAGCAGCAACGGGGCGAACCCGATTACGGTGGTGCGGCCGCGTGCCTGAAGGATCATGCCCACGCCCATGCCCAGAAAGGCGGAGATGAGAACCAGATTAATGAAATAGGAAACCACCTGCACGTGCGCCGGAATGAAACGGATCAGCGCCACTTCGAAAAACAGAAGAAGGAAGCTGAAACCCAATAGACGGAACGCCGACCAGACAGGAAACACATCCCTTTCTGGCGCGGTTTCGGCAGGAGGCAGGGTCGAAGTTGTGGTGGATGCGTCCAAATGGGTACCGGAAAATAAGGTTAGTGGATTTGTTTCAGAATAAGGGCAAGGGATTCCGCTGGCAAATACATTCTACGCTTTTCCGCATCCTTTCATACCTTAAAAGCCTCTGACTTTCAATGGGTTACCAAGACAATCCCAAAACCGATGATAAACCGCGCCCTACCTCAGAGAGCCGCGATATTTCGGCTGTCCGGTCCTTTCCATGGACAGCCGCCTTGTCAATCACCATGGGAATGGTATAACGACAGCATCCACCCGCCTTCCGCAAGGGGACAGAGGCTTCGCCCCAGAGAAGGATTCCCGCAGCAACAATGAAAGGAGTCGTTCATGCTGGGTGCCATCGCAGGCGACATCATCGGGTCCCGCTTCGAGCACGCCCCCATCCAAACCGTCGATTTCGAACTGTTCACCGACACCTCCCGCTTCACCGATGACACGGTGTTGACCGTTGCCGTGGCCGACAGCATTTTCAATGGGACCGGCTACGGGGACACGCTGAAAAACTATTTCCGGCGGTATCCCGATGCCGGATACGGGAGTGGTTTCCTGAAATGGGGACAATCCGACGCTTCCCAGCCCTACAACAGCTGGGGCAACGGCTCGGCCATGCGGGTCAGTCCCGTTGGCTTCGCCTTCGACTCCATCGAATCCGTTCTGTTGGAGGCGGAAAAAAGCGCGTCAGTGACGCACAATCACCCGGAGGGCATCAAAGGCGCACAGGCCACCGCGCTGGCGGTTTTCCTCGCCCGCAGCGGATCGGACAAAGACGCGCTGGCCGGAGAAATCGAATCCCGTTTCGGTTACGACCTGCACACGCCGCTCGATATCCGGCGGCGCGACCATACCTTCGACGTCTCCTGCCAGGGAACGGTGCCGCCTGCCCTGCGCGCCTTTCTGGAATCGACGGATTTCGAGGATGCGGTGCGGAAGGCCGTCTCGCTGGGAGGCGACAGCGACACCCTCGCCTGCATCACCGGCGCGGTCGCCCATGCGTTTTACCGTCACATCCCCGACACCATCCTGGATATCGTGCTGGACCGTCTCGAGTCCCCCCTGCGGCGTGTCACCACCCTGTTCTGCAACCGCTACAGCTGCCTCTGAGGAATCCGGACATTTTTTCAAAACCCGCACTTGCGTTTGGTCCGGTCCTCATATATGTTTTTGACTTGTTTTTCATTCGGAACCCTGCCGGAATCCCCAAATGATCAGGGGTTCTCAAGCATTCAAACGGGAAAAGTCCATGGCCGATCTCACGCGCGAAGAAGTCGAAGACATCCTGAACCAGCTCAAAGAAATCCGCGAACGCGAAGCCGAGGAAGCGGAAAGCAACAAGGGAAAACCCCAGGAGGAAGAACCCGAGGTGGAAGACGAATTGTCCGAAAACGGGGACGATGAAACCGAAGGAGATTTGAATGGGGAAACCGCCGACGCCAAAGAATCAGAAGAAAAAGCGGGTGAAGAGGAAGAAGACGATACCCCGCACCTGCGGGACATGGATCTCTCCGGTCTGGACCTCTCCAACCTCATTTTTTACGGCGCGGACATCAGAAACTCCAAGCTGGTGGGCACCCGCCTGACGGACTCGGACCTCTCGGATTGCCTGCTCGACCACGCCGACCTGAACAAGGCCGATTTGACCGACGCCATCCTGAACGACACCAAAATGACCCTGGCCAACCTGACCGATTCAGTGATGGAACGTGCGGACCTGCGCCGCGCGGTTTTGCGTGAATCCACCCTCACCCGCGCCAACCTGGTCGACGCGAAATTGATCAAGGCCGACTGTTCCAAAACCGTGACCACTTCAGCCAACCTGACCGGAGCCGACCTCTCCCGCGCCAGCTTCAAGCAGGCGGACCTGACAGACACCGACCTCTCCGACGCAAAATTGAGCATCGGTGTGTTTTTCGAAACCAATTTCACCAACGCCCAGCTCACCCGCGCGGAAATCAAGGGCGCGAAACTCCACGGCGCACTGTTTCAGAATACAAAAATGATGCGGGTGGATTGCACCAATGCCGACATGACCGAAGTGAAAATGATCCGGGCGGAGGTGGCGCGGGCCCGTTTCAACGGCTCCATCATGCGCCGTGCCAACCTCGAAGGGTCCAATCTGAGCGAATGCGTCCTGGATATCGCTGACCTCAACAACGCCATCCTCAACGACGTGAAGCTGGATGGCGCGCACATGAACCGCACCAAGCTCAACGACGCCAAGTTACGCGGGGCGGTCCTGCGGGGTGTGCACCTGAGCCGGGCCAAGCTGGTTAAAGCGGACCTCACTGGGAGCGACCTGAGCGATGCGAATCTGGAAGGAGCGGACCTCACGGCGGCCCTTCTGGATGATTCCGACTTGAGCCGGGCGAATCTGAAAGAGGCGGTTCTGGAAAAAGCCTCACTCAAAAATGCCGCCCTTGCCGGAGCCGACCTGCGTAAGGCCAGACTGAAAGGAGCCGTGCTGGAAGGCGCGGACCTCGCCGGAGCGCGCCTGCGCCATGCTTCCCTCGTGAAGGCCAATCTTAAGGGCGCGGATCTCCACCGCACGGAACTCGATGAAGCGGATTTCTCAAACGCCGACCTGCAGGGCGCCAACCTCACCGGCGCGAAACTTTGGGAAGCCAACCTCACCCAGACCAATCTGGAGGGAGCAAAAACCGAACACGCTGATTTCACTGACGCGAAGGGATACAAATAATCCAGGCGGATTCATCGCCGCCCTGCCGGCAACCGCGCGTCATCCCGCAACCCCGGGTTTCACGTACAAAAAAAACACCCCGCACCGTTCCATCCCGGAACCGTGCGGGGTGCCTGATTGTCCAACCATGTACCGCTAGGCGTACTCGAAGTCGAAGGCGGGCTCCTGCCTCATAGCCCGCTCATCCTCCAGGATGTAATCATCCACCAGTTCCTTGTAGTCGTCGAACCAGAAGGCTTCGGGATTACGCTTGTACACCATGAAGCGCGAGCTGTTCCTGTTCTCTGCAGCACGCTGGTATTTGAAATAAATGTTCCGCGCCGACAGACCGATGATCTCGATCTTGCCCGTGCTGTGCGACATCACAAACCTCGCCCGTTTGGCAAGGCCGGAACCCCTCATACGGGCCAGTTCGAAAATTTCATATGCCTTTTCGATCGGCAGCGTATACGGACGGTTGCCCAGTGTCGGCCGGCAATGAAACACGTAATACGGCGGAACGCCAATGTAGGACAACCGGTTCATCAACTCGCTCAGGACCTGCGGGTCGTCATTGACTCCCGCGATCATCGGCGTCTGGTTGATGACAACGGCCCCGGACTTCATCAGAAAATCCAGCCCCCGCACCGCTTCCTGCGTCAATTCCCGCGGATGATTGAAATGCGCCATCACGTAAATGCGCTTCTCCGGCAGGCTGTACTTTTCAAACATGGCTCGCAGGGAATCGTCGTTGTAAATGCGCATGGGGTTGAACGCCGGAATTTTCGTGCCGATGCGGATGATCCTCACGTGATCGATCTCGCGTACCTGCTGAATGATGGGTTCCAGCTTGGACGTGGACATGATCAGCGGGTCACCGCCGGTGAGCAACACATTGTTGATCTCCGGGTGCTCGCGGATGTACGCCAGCCCCTCGGTGATGTCCTTGGTGACCTCGTCGTTGTCGTCCATGAACAGGCGCTTGCGAAAACAGAACCGGCAGTAGGCCGCACAGACTTCATTCACCAGGAGCAGGGCCGTGGAATCGTATTTGTGCTCAATGCCGTGCCCCACGGTGTACGACTCTTCGTCGGAAGCATCCAGCCGGCCCCACTCATTCAATTCACTGACGTCGGGAACCACGATTTTCCGGATGGGATCATTCGGGTCGTCCCAGTCGATCAGCGATTGGTAATACTCATTGGTGCGGAAAATAAACTGCTCGCTGACCGGCGCCAACTCCTTTATGTCTTCCTGGCTCAACTGGGGGACCTGCCCCAACTTTGTCAGGTATTTAGGCTTCATGTCGCCACCCTTGTATTGAGATTTATGAAACATGCCAACACCCCCTTTTATAGCTGCTGCGAGGCCTTCCGGCAAAATTCGTAGCAAAGGTGATTCCTTTCAAAGAGCAAAACATCCCCGGGGGTTTTACCCTTCAGCAATTCAGTTTTAAGCTAACGGATTATTCAAATGAAACCAGGGTTCGGCTTCAACGGCGAATCCAATGATTCATTGGACCGGGGATGGAATGGTTCCTTCTTCAAAAATTCAAAAGCAATTTTTGAATTTATGTAAAAAGAGAAAACATGATTATCAAATTTGTGAAGGGCGATCAACCCATAATTAATGGCGATCCCACCCAAACAATTTGAACTGTGCTTTCTTATATTTTCTCACAAATGCAAAATGTCGAATGATTTTATGGGAAATAAACTTTTGTACCAAAAAAAATTTCTTAATTATTACGATTGAAAATTTTCAACGGAGTACACAATGCCAGTAAAAATATTTTAAAAATTTTTTCGTTGGTTTTTTATTCTGGTAAAGGGATGCGCACATCTTCGCCTGATTTTTGAGCGTCCGGTTTCCCGTTTTCGGAATCGCCGTTAACCCAATCAAAAGGTAGGCTTAACCGGGTTCCGTTTTCCCCACCCCCGTCGGAAACAGGCAAACGGTTTCCCAGGTTCGGGACTCCCGGGACTTCTCAATAAAATCGGAGGTACTATTTTTTCACCAAAAAGCGAAATTCAAACGAAAATAAATGGAAGGCTCAAACCCCTCTTGTCAACCAGGAAACACAAAAACAACACCCGCAGGGACATTCAATAGTTAATCGAGAGAGGGGGTTCTCTTACAAGGCATCAGGCCGGGGATAGGACTGAGAAGGATTCGCCCACCTTCCTGAAGGCATCAACGGCTCGATCCAGGTCCGCAGTCTCGTGAGCCGCTGAAATTTGCAGGCGTATCCTCGCCTCACCCTTGGGCACGACAGGATAGCTGAAGCCAATCACGTAGATGCCTTCCTTGAGAAGAGCGTCGGCCATCTGGTGGGCCAGCCGGGCGTCGCCCAGCATGATGGGGATGATGGGATGGTCACCTGGCTTGATGGCGAACCCGATTTTTGCGATGCGCTCCCGGAAATAACGGGTGTTGTCCGCAATTTTTCTAACCAGATTTTGGTTAGCGTCGATGAAATCAATCACTTTCGAGGTCACGGCGGCAATCACCGGCGACAGGGAGTTGGAAAACAGGTAGGGGCGTGAGCGTTGCCGCAGGAGTTCCACCACGTCCTTTCGCGCGGCGGTGAATCCCCCGGACGCCCCGCCCAGCGCCTTGCCGAAGGTGGAGGTGATGATGCCCACCCTTCCCATAACCTCGCCATATTCAATGCTTCCGCGTCCCGTTGAGCCGAAGAACCCGGTCGCGTGGCTGTCATCGACCATCACGGTCGCACCGTAGCGGTCGGCCAGGTCGCACAGATCCTTCAATCGGGCCACGTCGCCGTCCATGCTGAACACGCCGTCGGTGGCGATCAGCTTGAAACGGTACTTTTCCGCCGCTTTCTTGAGGCGGGTCTCCAGATGGTTCATATCGCTGTGGTTGTAGCGAAAGCGCATGGCCTTGCACAGGCGGGTGCCGTCGATGATGCTGGCATGATTCAGCCGGTCGCTGAACAGCGCGTCCTTTTCCGTGAGCAGGGTCTCGAACAGGCCGGTGTTGGCGTCGAAGCAGGACGAATAGAGGATGGTGTCCTCCATGCCGAGGAACCGGGACACCTTGCTTTCCAGTTCCTTATGCACCTCATGCGTGCCGCAGATGAAACGCACCGAGGCCATGCCGTAACCGTACCGGTCGAGCGCCTCCTTTCCGGCAGCGATCATCTCCGGGTGGTTGGCCAGGCCAAGATAATTGTTGGCGCAGAAATTCAGCACCTCCCCTTCGCCCGTGCGGATGTGTGCATGCTGGGAAGAAAGCAGGGTTCTTTCCTCTTTATATAATCCCGCTTCGCGGATGTCCTGCAACTCCTGCCGGATGAATTCGAGATGCTTGCTGTCCATGTCGGAATTGCCTCCTCAAATGGAACGGTGTCCGGTCAGAACCGGAAAATGATCTTGGGATGTTCCTGAATGGCCTTTTCGAACAGCCCGCGGTCGAAAGAATGAAACGGGAACAGCGTCCCCTCGCCCTTGTTCAGGATCACCTCGTAAATCTTGTCCTGCAGGTCGTGGCCTTTCGACATCAACAGGTTGCTCATGGTGTACCAGGTCTGGAACACCTCCCTCCCCACAATGCCGTGCAGGGCTTTGCCGTGCATGATGATCTGCTGGTAGTCGGTCAGGGTGAAATCCCCCGCCGACAGGCCGAACAGGATGACGTCACCGCCGGCACGGGTGGCGGCGAGCGCGGTGTTGAGGGCGCGGTTGTTCCCGGACATCTCGAACGCCACGTCCACCCCGGCGCCGAAGCAGTCGTCACGAATGCGCGCGACGATGTCCTGATCCGGGCCCACCTCCCCTTCCTCGACGGTCTTGTCCACGGCAAGCGTCAGGTCCACACCCAGCCGCTCGGCCAGTTTGAGGTTCTTTTCATTGGGATCGACACCGATGATGTGGGTCGCGCCCATCGCCCGCGCCACCAGAATGGTGAACAGGCCGATGGTGCCGCACCCGAAGATGGCCACCGTACGCCCGCGCAGGTCCACACGGCTGCACGCATGCACCGCGTTGCCCAGCGGATCCTGGATCGCCGCCACCTCCGGCCGGATGCGGTCGGTATCCACCCGCCACAACTCCTTGGCCGGGAGCTTGATGTAGTCGGCGAAACAGCCGTCGGTGGAGATGCCGATGATCAAATGGTCGGCACACACGTGCTGGTCGCCGATCCGGCACTGATGGCATCGCCCGCAGAAGATGTGTGATTCGGTCGAGACCGTGTCGCCCGCCTTGTAGCCGTACTGCTTGGCGGCGTAAGAGCCCGCTTCCACCACCTCGCCCAGCAGTTCGTGCCCCATGATGCGGTAATGCCGGCCTTCCTTCCGCATGGAGTCGAAAATCATGTCGCGGAACGACTTGCGAAACCAGATGCCCTTGTCGGTGCCGCAAAACCCGGCAAACCGGGGCTTGATGATAACCTTGCCGCCGTCGTCGGGATTCTTGCGTTCGTCGAGAGAGGGTTCGCTCACGTCGGTGAACGTCATGCCACGGGTGGTTTCCCAGTCTTTTTTCTGGATGTCGAGTATGAGGGCTTTCACGGGAGCTCTTCCAAAAAGGTATATTTTTAAATATGGGAGCCCGACCCGGTGGGCGCAAGCGAATTACAGGGTTGAGAGCGCGGCCGTTTTCAGGAAGCGGGACGCGCCCGGTTTCTGGCCCAGTCGCGCAGGTACTGGATTTTTTCCTTCATGGTGACGGCAAGCGGCACGGTGCGGCCGATCTCCTGCACCACATCTTCGGTGGTGAACTCCCGGTTCTCGGCAAACGTCCGGTACATGGCGGAGAGAATCGCCTGCTCGATTTCCGCGCCGCTGAACTGGTCCGCCGCCTTCGCCAGTGCGGCCACGTCGAATTTTTTCGGATCGCGTTTTTTGAGGCGGATATGGATTTCGAAAATCCTGGCGCGCTCGGATTCTTTAGGCAGGTCTATGAAAAAGATTTCGTCGAAGCGGCCCTTGCGCAGTAATTCCGGCGGCAGGTCTTCGACGTTGTTGGCGGTGGCGATGACGAACACGGGTTTCGTTTTCTCCTGCATCCAGGTGAGGAACGTGGCGAAGATGCGCGCCGTGGTGCCGCTGTCCACCGAACCCGAACTCTGGATGCCTGAAAAGCCTTTTTCGATTTCGTCCAGCCACAGGATGGTCGGGCTCATGGCCTCGGCCTGGTGGATCGCCTTGCGCATGTTGTCCTCGGAGGAACCGACGAACGAATCGAAAATCTTGCCGACGTCCAGACGCAGGAGCGGCAGGTTCCATTCGGCGGCGATGGCCTTGGCGGCGAGGCTCTTGCCGCACCCCTGCACGCCCAGCATGAGCAAACCTTTCGGCTCCGGCAGCCCGTAGTCGCGCGCCTTCACGCTGAAAGCCCGGCCGCGCTCGGCCAGCCAGCTTTTCAGTTTGTCGAGTCCGCCCACCTGGTTGAGTTGCGTCGACAGGCCGATGAAATCGAGGATGCCGCTTTTGCGGATGAGTTGCTTCTTCTCCTCGATGATCGACGGCAGATCGTCCCAGCCGAACTGCCGCCCGGTGATGAGCGCCTTGGCGAACACGTTCTCGGCTTCGTTGCGCGTAAGACCCAACGTCGCCTGCACGACTTTCTCCAGCAGTTCCGGCGGCAGGTCGATCTTCACCTTGTCGCTGTCCCGGTAGGGCGCAAGAAGCTGGTTGAGCACGGCGGTGAGTTCCTTCGCATCGGGAAGCGGCAGGTCGAACACGGTGATGTCTTTTTCCAGCTCCGGCGGAATTTTCATGACCGGAGAGACCAGCACCACAGTCTTGTAACTTTTCTTGAGGTGGCCGATGAGGTCGCGCAGGCGGCGCAGAACGATTTCCTTTTCCAGAAACGGATGGAAATCACGGAGCACAAAGATGGCTTTTTTATCCGACGCCTCGATGTGCTTGAGCACCGCTTCGGGATCGTTGTCCTGCTCATCTCCGTAGCGGGAAGGAATGAGTCCCTTTGACAGGCTCCATATGATCAGTTCCTTTCGGCTCGACTGCGCGATCTCCTGAAGCATCTCTTCGGCGCGCGCTTCTTCCGAGGTCACCAGGTACAGCAGGGGGTACCGGGCGCGGATGGACAGGGACATGTCTTCCTTGAGTTGTTTCATGGCGTCTCCCGGGTCGATTAAAATTCAAGAAAACCGGAGCGGTCTTCGAGGTCCGCCGCGTCCGCGATCAATTGATGGTAATGACACTGCTTGGCATCCAGCACCACCAGCCGGTTGGTGCCGGGACTGGCGGCGAGGGCCTTGACGGTGGAACCGCAATGGATTTTCCATACCAGTTCCCCTGTCGGCACCTTGTAACACGAAACCGCATCACGCACGGGAGCGAGTTCAAGAATATCGTCGCCGTGCTGTGTGAGCACCGAACGCGATGAATGAAGCACGGCCCCTTCCGGCTGGTAACCAAGCTTTTCCAGTACAAACATATGCTTGCTGGTTCCCCGAAACACCGCGAAACGCGGCAGGAGATCGATGCCGCCCACCGCCTCCGGCAGGGTGAATTTCCAGTCGCGCTCGCCCTTTAGGTTGAAACGGTGGCACCCGCCGTCCCGGCACCCCAGGTACAGGCCGCTATCGTCCAGCGCCCAGGCGTCGATCGGCGCGTTGAGACGGAGGCGTTTGCCTTTCATGGTTTTCAGGTCCAGCAGAATGGCCACCGCGGGCGACGTGTGGAAGGCAGCCATGCGACCGCGCTGGTTCAACAGGATGGCGCGGATGGGCAGGTCGAAATCGTGCGAACCTTTCTTTTTGCCGCTTCCGGAATAGAACCCCACCCAGCCGCTGGCATCGTATGTCATCAAGGCCCGGCCCTCCGGGTCGATCCCCACCGCTTTGAGCGGGTAGTGATAAAATCCGATCTGCGTCTCCCTGCCGGTTTCCATATCCACCACCCACAACTCGTTGCCGCTCCAGAAAAATGCACGGTCGCCGGTGTGGGAAAGTCGTGCGTGATCCATACCCGTCATGAAGGTTTTCGATAACAATCCGCGGCCCGCGTCATCGAGCAGGCGGAAGTCCTTGCGTCCGCCCATCAGGAATCGTTTGCCGTCGGCGGACAGGGACAATACCGGATCGCCGGGGGCGAGCGAGGGTGGTACCTTCTCCTTCCAGATTTCCTTTTTGTCGGACACCTCGCTGAAGCTGGTGAGTTCCAGGTAATCGGTGCGCGCTTCCGTGTCCTTGACAAACTTGTAGCAGGAAAGCACCCCGGTTTCCTCGAACAGGAGCACCCGGTCACCCTTGCGGTCCACGAACAACCCGCCCACTCCGCTGTCGAGTTTCGTCTGCCACACCACCTGCGCTTCCCGGTCCACCATGTAAACACTGTGGAAAGGATCGGACAAAAGCAGGTAGTCGCCGGTTCCGCTGACGTCGATGTGGTTCACCATGCGGTCGAGGTCGATGTGGCGCAAGGTGCGCGCCTCGCCATCGAAGATATACACCCCCCTGTCGAAACAGCAGATGGCCAGCGCGTCGCCGGAGTCGCTGTTCACGATTTCCGAGGGACGGTCACGGCCGAGGTCAATCGCCGCCGGACAATTGACCAGCCACAGGTTGGCGCCGTGGCCGGTGTAGAGCCCGAGCGAAACCTGGTTGTGCACGATCCAGAACTGATCCTTTTTCCCGATGGCGCGGACCACCCGTCGCGGCGACGGCAGGGGCAGGCGCTGGCGCACGCGGCCGGAACCGTCGACCTTGAGCGTCTCCGCTTTCCAGCCCCACAGGTAAAAGAAACCGCCTTTCGCCTCCACCGAGGTCCACACCGCGTCGTAATCCTGGCGGAATGTCTGTTTTCCGGAAAAATCGAACCCCGTCACACGGCTGAACTCATCCAGTGCCGCCAGGCGTTTTTTGACGGGCAACAACCGCACCTGCCTGACGGGTTTGCCCACGTTCGCATCGAACAGCACATGGCCGTTGGCGTCCAGAAGTTGCACGTGTCCGTCCTCGAACCCGAGCGCAAGGAAGTGGGAGACGCCGTCGTAGTCGGCGCAGGTGACCCCGCCCTGCACTTCCAGTGCCCACAGGCGGACACCGGACTTATTGGCTTGTGGTTTGGAACGTGACGGCACGGCGCGCAGAATGAAATGAAGTTATCAACCAATATTTCAATAGAGTGTAAACCCTTTGTCCAATGTAACGGTTTTACCGGATTTTTAAAGCCGGAAATGGCAAAACAGGAAGAGAGGGATCGGGAAGCAATCAGCGGGAAGGGGGTTGCGAAGAATACCCCTCAAGGTGATCCGCCAGAAATCCGGCGAGGGTATCGAGGTCGAACGGCCAGGCGTATTGCAGGTTGAGATCAGGAAACTGGCTGCGCAGGGTGGAGAGGAGTTCAGGGATTTCCTGTTCCGAGTGGGAGCCACCCGGCGTGAACATGGTGGGAACAACGGTGACGTGGGTGAACCCCGCCTCGACCAGCTTCTCCACCGCTTCCAGCACCGTAGGCGCGCAGAACTCGTTGTAGGCCACGACCAGCCGCGAGGGAGCCACCCGCTTCTCCAGCCGCTCGGCCAGACGTTGCAGGCCGTGGTGATAGGGATCGTTCTCCGGCGTGCGCGGCCAGTTGCGGATCTGGCGGTCGAGGTCCATTTCCTCCGCCGTCGGCGGTTGCCCCGTGGCCTTTCGCTGGCCTTCCAGCTTCTTGAGTCGGGAGACCCAGTCGGACGGGCAGTCTCTGGGCAGGCCTCCATGACCCACCAGAACCACCGCGTGTTTGCCTTCAGTCATGATCCGGCCTCAATCCTTTTCACAGCATTCGAACTGGTCGTCGGAGACCCATTCAATCTGGATATTGTCGGGTAAACGCGTGTCCCTATCCAGGTAGGCGAGCTCGAGCTGGTCGCAGGTGAGATTGGTGGCGCCGCTCAGGTCCGCACCGTTCAGGTAGGAATCCTCGAATTCAACGTCCTCCAGATTGGCGTCTTTGAGGATGGCCTCGCTGAGCACCGCGCCGGTGAGATCCGCCCCGCTCAAATCCGCGCCGGTGAGATCGGCGCAGATGAGGTACGAATAGCTCAGGTCCGCGCCCTGCAACTGGGCGTGGTCCAGCTTGGCCTGCATCAGTTTGCGGTTACTCAAATCGGCCCCCGCCAGTTCATTTTTGGTTTTCTCTACTTGAATTTTGTATTCAATCCATTCAGGCAACATGATTCGAACATTTCAACGGATTAACAACGATTTCTGGGTAAGTTATAACGAAATCAATGTATTCGCTGGCATGCTGTTTTGTCAACCACGTTACGTCCCCGACCCGTCGATGTCTCGAACAATCGAACATCCGGTATTCCTGGGAGAATGCCCACTCCAAAACGGCAGGAAGCCATCCATCAAACCGTTCAACCCACGGGAGGGTTGGCCGCATTTTTCTAGTATTTCCAGATTTCGCATGATTTGGCAGAGTTTTCCCTATTTCTAGATCAATGCAAATTCATCCCTTGCGGAAATCTAACATTTCCTTTCTATTTTGAACCCGTTGAACATTGAACCTGTCATACAAAAGATCGCAGGGTTCACAAGTCACCGCAAGCCATCCCTAACGAGGAGGAAGTAATGATCAGAAAGGCAGTCCTTGTTTTACTTGTTTTGAGCGCCCTGTTACCGTCCACCGCGTTTTGTGTCCCGGGCAATGAGGAAATGGAAAGCATTCATGAAGACACCGAGAAGCGCATCGAAAACCTTGAGGAACGGTTGAAACGGGACGAGGAAAGATTGAAAGAGCTCGAAGAGCTTGAAAAAAAGTGGAAGGAGAACATTGGAAAACAGGGAGGAGGCGGAGAAGATTATATTCGGGTCAAATACAAAAATCCCGGTTTCGAGCTGGAAACCGCCGACGGCCTGTTCTCGACCCGGCTCGTGTGGCGCGCCCAGTTGCGGTACACGAGTCCCCACCGTTCCGATCCGCGCGGTGTGTCGGACTTCACCACCCGCTCCGATTCAAATAACTTTGAAGCCCGCCGGTTGCGCATGAAGATCGGCGGTCACGGATACAAGCCCTGGATCGATTACTACTTCGAAGTGGACCTGCAACCGTCGCGCGATGTCGATGACAATGCTGCGGCCTCCTCCGCGCGGGTCATCGACTGGCGCATCACCCTGCAACCGATCGATGAGTTCGGCATCCGCGTGGGCCAGTGGAAAATCGACTTCAACCGCGAGCGTGTGGATTCCTCCGGACGCCAGCAGTTCGTGGAACGGTCCATCGTGAACCGCGTATTCACCATCGACCGCCAGGTGGGCGCGCAGATTCGCGGCCGCTTTTTTAAAGAGACTTACGCCGATATGCGGTACTGGGTGGGTGTGTTCAACGGCGAAGGCCGCTCGGTAAACAACCCGGACAATGACATGATGTACATGGGCCGCCTGCAGTGGAACTTTCTCGGCCGCGACCTGAAATGGCGCCAGTCGGACGTTTCCTTCCATAAAAAGCCGACAGGCAGCCTGGCTTTCGGCGCCGCCACCAACAACGGCAAATGCTCCCGCTGGAGTTCTTCCGGCTGTGGCAACCTGAGCGGCCTGACCGGTCCCGGGGCCACTTCGCAGAATTTCAAGACCGAACAGTACGTTCAGGAATTCGCGTTCAAATACCGGGGCCTGTCGATCCAGCAGGAATACCACTGGAAGGACGTCGAGGACAAGCGCAACATGACCACCCACAAATACAAGGGGATGTATGCCCAGGCGGGTTACTTCTTTCACGGCCTGGTTCCCCAGATTCCGGAAAAACTGGAACTGGCTTTCCGGTACGCGTTTGTCGATGCACCGGTGGCCAGCAACGTGGCCCTCACCGACGAGCGTGAAGAATACACCTGGGCTTTGAACTACTTCTTCTCCGGCCACGATAACAAAGTCACCGTCGACTATTCCATTCTGGAGCTGGAAGACGCGTCCACCGGAATGTCTTACGACGACAACCGCATCCGGGTTCAGTGGGATATCTCTTTCTAGGGAGATCCCCACGCATCCCCAGGTTTGAGTTCGGGCCAGCCTCTCCTGTCCGGATTCTCCGACCAGCGATAAGGACTTTTCCTTCTCACTGGCTTGCCTCCGGCCGGCCGCCCTCCTTTGCGGGAGAGGGCGGCTGGTTTTGCCTCGTGTTATCCTATGCCAAACCGGGCAAAATTCCTACTCAATGACAGAAATAACCTTTGGATTTAATACTTTACAGGCATAGAGTTTTTTCGATTATATGTCGTTTTTTTTGTGACCAAATTGCTTATTTTCGCTAGAATAAACTCTATGCTTTTTTCCAATGTTTTACAGTTAAAATCCATATGCAGACGAAAACCTTGAATATTGCGTCCATGCCGAAGGTTGAAAAGGAAAGAGCAAGCCTCTCCCTCAAATCGTACTTTCAGTACGACCTGAATAACCTAAAGGGGGACTTTTTCGGAGGGGTCACCGCAGGCATCGTGGCGCTCCCCCTGGCCCTGGCTTTCGGGGTACAATCGGGCATGGGGGCGATCGCCGGGCTCTACGGTGCGATTGCGCTTGGTTTTTTTGCCGCCCTCTTCGGAGGAACCCGCCAGCAGATCAGCGGCCCTACCGGGCCGATGACGGTTGTGTCCACAGTGGTGGTCATGACCGCCGTCCAGAACATGGGCAGTCTGGAAGCCGCTTTCGGCACCATCATCGCCATCTTTTTCCTGTCCGGGGTGTTCCTGATCGGATACGGTGTCATGAAACTGGGCACCTACATCCGCTACATTCCCTATCCGGTGGTTTCCGGTTTCATGACGGGCATCGGGGTGATCATCATCATCCTGCAAATCTTTCCCTTTATGGGACAGAAATCGCCGAAAACCATTCCGGCGGTTTTTCATGAACTGCCCAAAGCCCTGACCACCATCAACTGGGAAGCCGTACTGGTGGCCACCGCCACCATCGCCATCATTTACATCTTCCCGCGCATCACCAAAACCATCCCCAGTACGCTGGTCGCCCTTTTCGTGGTCTCCGGCATCTCCGGCTGGGTGGGGCTGAACGTTCCCCTGATCGGCGACATTCCCGATGGGTTTCCGGAACTGCGGATCGGTGATATGTCTTTGGATGGGATGAAAATGGGCCTGATCATCAAGCTGGCACTCACCCTGTCGCTGCTGGGTGCCATCGACTCCCTTCTAACCTCGGTGGTGGCGGACAACATCACCAAAACCAAGCACAACTCCAATCAGGAGCTGGTGGGCCAGGGCATCGGCAACATGGCCGCAGCCGCGATCGGCGGTCTGCCGGGCGCAGGCGCGACGATGCGCACGCTGGTCAACATCAATTCCGGCGGCCTCACCCGCCTGTCGGGAATCATCCACTCCATCGTGCTTCTTGTCATCCTGATGGGGGCGGGCGTGTATGCTTCCCAGATTCCCCTTGCCGTACTGGCAGGCATCCTGATCACCGTCGGTATCGGCATCATCGACTACAAGGGCATACGCCACGTCAAGGAAGTGCCGCGCGCCGATGCCGTGGTCATGTTCCTGGTGCTCGGGCTGACTGTTTTTGTGGACCTCATCCAGGCCGTGGCGGCAGGCCTCATCCTGGCTTCCGTCCTGTTCATGAAGCAGATGAGCGACCAGGCGGGACAGAAAGTGAAAATCTCCCCGCTCCGATCCTATTCCAAGGAAATTCCGTGGGATGACGAACACATTCCCGCCCACATCATGGACAAAATTTACGTGAAGCATCTGGACGGCCCGTTGTTTTTCGGATTCGCTCCGTTCTTTCAGGAAATGGCAAAAACCCTGCCCGATATCCGCGTCGTGATTTTCCGCATGAAAAAGGTCCCCCACATCGACCAGACGGGTCTGTACGCACTGGAAGAGGTGATCCGCGAATTTGAAACCCGGAACATTGCGGTGGTGATGACCGGACTGCAGGACCAGCCCCTGCGCATGCTGAGGCGCATCAACATTGTTCCCGGCATGATTCCGGAGCAGTATCTCTTCCCTTCCTTTGAAGCTTGCATGAAGTGGCTGGAAGAAGAATTGTCCGATGCCTCTCATGAAGACATGCATGCATTTTTTGACGAACTGGACAATGTCCGCCGCCAGCAAAAGCTGATTCCCAAATACAGGCTGTAAGACTTCCCTCATGGGTTCGAGCGACCGGGCCCTTTCGGGTCCGGTTTTCATTTCCATAACAGGAACCTCCCGCTCCCTCCTGCAGAAGCAACCGGGGACGATCCCCGTTGTCCGCCTTTAAAAAACCAATTCCAGAAACTGCCAATCCTCCCCGTAATATTCGAAGTATCTCGACCTCACAATCATGAATTCCCAGATAAAAATTATTAAGCCCCTGTGCTACTTTAGATTACCGGGTTTTCTTCCAACCTGTTTTATTGTTGAAAGCGGACAAATGACAACTCAATTATTAAACGAACTGATGCTGGGGAATCAACGATTTGCAAGGGGAACCACGCTCCATCCCCATCAGGACCCCCTCTACCGGAAGGAATGCGCGAAGGGTCGGCCATCACCTACGGCGGTTCTGGCCTGCTCCGACTCCCGGGTTTCCCCTGAAATCATATTCGATCAGGGACTGGGGGACCTGTTTGTCCTGCGGGTCGCGGGCAATATCGCCTCCAGCATGGTCCTGGCCAGCCTGGAATATGCGGTGGAGCACTTGGGAACGCGGCTCATCATCGTTCTCGGCCACAGCAATTGCGGCGCGGTGACGGCGGCTGTTTCCGGCGATCAGGTTCCGGGGCACATTGGTAGCCTGGTGAAGTTCATTCAACCCAGCGTATCCAAGTGCACAAGTAATGGGCACCTTCCTTTAGTCAATGAGGTGGTCCGGGAGAATGTCCTACATAACGTACAAAATATCCGGAAAACCGAACCGATCCTGTCCAAATTGACCGAAGAAGCCGGATTGGTGGTCATGGGTGCGATTTATCATTTGGAATCCGGGAAAATAGAATTATTATAGGTAGGAACCTGGTTTTTTCGGGACCGGATTACCGCAGATTCTGATTTCGCCATCCTGGATTACGAATGGGAAAGTTCCGAGATTGTAAAGTAAGCACCAAAATCGGGGTAGGATTCGGGGTCATCACCCTGATTCTTATGGGAGTGGTTCTGATAACCATTCAGCAGGTCAAGAACATGGAGGCAATCACCAAACGGGTGGTGACCCTCCGGACCCCGACCGCCCACTCCAGCCTGATGATGTTGAACGGGATGAACCATTCGCTTGCCTCCCTGCGCGGATGGGTGATACTGGGCGATCCCAAGTTCAAGGAAGAGCGCGCCACTGCCTGGAACGAGCAGATTGAACCCTCCCTCCGAAAGCTGCACGAACTCTCCGGCCAATGGAACAACCAGGAGCATGTGAATCAACTCCATGCCATTGAGGAAGACCTCAAACAGTTTAAGGTGTTCCAGCAGGAAATCGAGAGCATTGCCCAAACAGACGAAAATACACCGGCCCGAAAAATCCTGTTCGAAAAAGCACAGCCATTAGAAGACCGGTTGATGACTTACGTCACCCGCATGATCAACCTGGAGATGCGCATCCCTCCGTCTTCACAGAACCGCAAAGCGCTCCTGGCCATCATGGCCGACCTGGAGGGAACGACCAGTCTGGCATTCGAAAAGGCGGAAGAGTTTCTGTTATCGGGCGACCCCGAATTCAAGGAACAGTTTCGGAAAAACTGGGAGGACAACACGAACCGCTTCAACGACCTGAAGCGAAACTTCAAATTGTTGTCTGCGGACCAGCAGAAGGTGTTCAAACGGCTGGAACGGGCGCGTGAACAGATCGCCCCTCTTTTGCAGGAGATCATCCAGATCCGTTCGGGCAAGGAGTGGAATCTGGCCAACGCCTGGCTGGCGCAAAAGGCGGTGCCCGTCGCCTTCCGTATCAAATCCTTTTTGAATGAAATGACGGATACGCAGAACAAGCTGCTTGATAAAGACATGCAGGAAATTTCCACCCGCACACACTTTCTCGTGGTGCTTCTGGTCATCCTGTTTTTCATTGCGGCATTGATGGCGGGGGTGCTGGGGTCCACCATCACACGCACTGTGAGCGAACCCATCAAACAGGTCAGCAACATGGCGAGGGAAATGGCGCAGGGAAATTTACGCCAGAAAAAGCTTCCTATTCAGGCCAAGGATGAAGTGGGCGATCTAACGGAAAGCTTCAACCAGCTGCTTGAAAAAATGAAAGGCAAGTGAGGCAATGGTTTTGCCGGCCAACCCGCTCCGGATTCCCGCCCCTCTTTAAAACCTGTAGTCCGGCATCTCCAGTTTTGGCAGAGCGACTTCAAACGTCGACCCTTTTCCCACCTCGCTGCGCACCTCGATTTTTCCCTGATGGGATTCCATGATGTTTTTGACAATAGCCAGCCCCAGACCCGTGCTTTTTTCGCCCCCGGTGGGACGGGCGCCGAGCTTCTGGAATCCCATGAATATCTGTTCCTGATCTTCCGGCCGGATCCCCTGCCCTTCATCCCGGATCCGCACGTGTGTCCAACCGTCCTCCTGCCGCAGCTCGATGAAGACATCCGACCCGAGCGGGGAATACTTGATCGCATTGCTGATCAGATTGTCCAGAACCTGAGCCATGCGGCCACGGTCGAAAACGATCGGTTCAATGTCCTGCAAATCCTCATTTATGGAAATATCCTTGCCCCGCGCATGCCCGGAATTGATCTGGATCCTTTCCTTCAACAAAGCGGTCAGATCGCCGGGCCCCAGGTCCAGCTTCAGGTTGCCGCTCTCGATAACCGAAATATCCAGCAGGTCATCCACCATGCCCAGCACATCATTGACCGATTTACTGATCAACTGAAGCATTTCGTTGTGTTCTTTGGGAGAAAACGAATCCCCGGAAAGTTCGAGTAGTTCAATGAATCCCTTGATGGAAGAAAGCGGGTTTCGAATATCGTGTGCGGCAATGCCGAGGAATTTATTTTTTATTTCGTTCAACGCAACCAGATCCACGTTCTTTTTTTCCAGCTCCTGAATCAAAATCTCCCGTTGCTTTTTGAGGGAATGGAGTTGAAGGTGTGTTTTGACCCGTGCCAGCACTTCCCCTGATTTAAAAGGCTTGATGATGTAATCCACACCACCTTGCTTGAACCCTGCGACCACATCCTCAATATCCGTACGCGCGGAAATAAATATGACAGGAGTTTCGGCGGTTTGCGGGTCGGCTTTCAGCCTTCGGCAGGTTTCATAGCCATCCATGCCCTCCATCATGATATCGAGCAGGATGAGGTCGGGCATGAAACGCGACGCGATGGTGAGGGCTTTTTCTCCGCTCAGGGCAACGGAAATATTGTAGCCCTCTACCTCCAGCGTTTTCTGCAGAACATCTACATTGGCGGGAGTGTCATCAACAATAAGAATTTTGAAATCTTCAAGGTCGGGCTGGATGGAAGACATACTGCTCACACATTACAACCGGGAACTAGGAACTCGGTCCCGATTGAATTCTGTTCAAAAACTCAATGACCTGGTTGATCAACTTCATATCGTATGAACGTATCAAATCCTTGAAATACAGGGCGAGCTTTTTCTCTTCGCCGTCACCCTGGATGGTGTTCAGGCTCTTTTCAAAACTGGTGAAATTATAGCTGGATGCCGCCGCCTTGATGTTTTCCATCACCTGATTTGAAAAGTGAACCCGGGCCAGATCGATTTCACGGTCCGAGGCAGCGGCCTGGGGTCCCGATGTTCGTTTCAGAAAATCGATGGTCAAACCGTAACCTGTCCCAATGATTTGAAGAATTTCCTGCGCCTTCACCGGCTTATCCAAAACCTGGTTCGCTCCCGCCTGCTTGAAGACATCGGCCAGTTCCCGGCCTTGGGTCCCGGCTATCCCCACAAGAAGAATTTTTTCAAAGGTCTTGTACTTGCGCAGGTTCCGGATCAGCGCCTCGCCTTTGGCCCCCAGCCCGTCCAGATTCAGGAACACCAGATCCACCCCCGGGTCTTCAAGCATTTGCGGCGACTCGATATTTTCTACATGATGCAGGGAGATACCCAGGCTTTCGAGCACTTCGCCCAGTTGGCGGGATTCCAGGAGCTGGAATCCATTCGTAAAACCTGCCCGCAAAGACATCCACGCAAGCGGCTTTTTAAAATGCCAGGAATCGTTGTCATATGACGAAAGTTCTCCAAACCGTTTGAGCGGCAACTCGATGGTGAAATGCGTGCCCTTGCCTTCCGCCGACTGAACGGTAATGGTCCCGCCCATGGCTTCGATGTGTTTCTTTGAGATAGAAAGGCCCAGTCCCATGCCTTTGCTCAATCCGATTTCTCCCAGTTTTTCAAACGGGTCAAATACTTTTGCCAGTTGGTCCTCGGCAATGCCCCTTCCGGTATCTATGATTTCAAAGCGAAACCACTCATTCGGTTTTTGCTGAACACGCAGAAGCACGGCCCCCTGGTCCGTAAATTTGATGGCATTGCTGAGGATGTTGGTGAGCGCCATATGCAATTTGGCCTCGTCACCGTACACCCATAGGGGCCGTTCCTCCAGCCCCTCTGCAAAATAATCCAGCCCCTTGAACATGCACCGGTTGCGAATGGACGAATTGATGCGGTCAACCATGCCAACCAAATCAAACGCCTGACTGTAAAGTTCCGATTCACCGCCGTCGATCTTGGACATTTCCAGAATATCGTCCATCAATCGCATGAGTTGGTTCCCACCATCCAGAATACGGGATACGTATTCCTTATGTTGCGGTGGAAGACGGGGGTCGCGCTCAATGATCTGCGCAAACCCGAGGACGGAGTTGAGTGGGGTGTGAATCTCGTGACTCATATGGGCAAGAAATTCGCTCTTGGCCCGATTGGCGGCGTTGGCCTCAATGCGGGTCCTCAATAATTCCCGTTCCCGCTGTTTCCAGCCTGTGGCGTCCCACGCAATCACTGTAGCCCCAATACAGGCTCCCCCGGAGTCCAGTACAGGCGCCAGGGTGAGGGCCAGTTCCAGGGTTTCTTCATTTTTGTCAATTCCCCGGGTCTCAAATTTGACTGTATCTCCTCCCCGAATTCCATCCAGAATCCGCCCGGCGTCCTCCTCATTTCCGGGAGCGATCAGCATGGCCAGGTTTTGGTCCATCAATTCATCCTGCTTGTAACCAAAAATCCGCTCCGCACCCGAATTCCAACCGGTGATCTTGCCGTCGAGATCCACCTCAATGATGGCATCCTGGGCATTTCGCAGAATGGTGTTCAAAACGGCCCGGCTTCGTGAAAGCTGCTTGTGTTCCAACAAGGCCTGCAATTGAGTCCCGGCCGTGGTCAGGATCTCCAGCAACTCCATGTCGGGTTCCCGGACATTGGAGGTATAAACCTGAACCACCCACAAAAAATCGTTATTCATGGGAATGGGGAAGGCAAACCCGGAATGACCGGCCCCCGATTCCTGGATATCGAGTCTTTTAAGGAAAAGCGTGTCCCGCCAAACATTCTGCTCCCAGACCGGGAGACCGGAGTCCCAAACCCTTCCGGGCAACCCTTCTCCATTTGCAAACACCGCTTCCATGACCCGGGACATGGTGGGTAGGGTGAGATCGGGAATGTTTTGGTACACAATGCCGGCCGGAACCAGGCAGGTCCCGCTGTCATCCACCCGGTGCACAACACCCAGGGCGCAATCCAGAGTCACGCAAATCTCACGCAGGTAGGCCCGCAACCCGGATTCAAATGAATCGGATTGAGCCGCAATCCGGGTGACCGATTTCAACAAATGAATATAGGAGGCCTTGCGTTCCATGCACCTCTCCACCTCCTCATCCTTCCGGGAATTGCGAAGACCCAGCAAAACCTGCCCGCAAACATTGAGCAGCGGTTGAAACCATTCAACAAGGTCTTCTTTGTAGCCGTCCTTGCAATTGGCCAGGCACAGCATCCCCAATACCTTTCCACCATGGGAGACCGGCAGGCCAACGAAAGCGTTGAGCGGCGGGTGCCCTTTCGGCAGTCCACCCCCGCGCGGATCGTTTGCCGGGTCGTTGGAAACCACCGGGTTGCCGGTGGTGAACACCTGGCCGAACAAGGTTTTGAGGTTGAAAAACTCCAGTCCGCTGCGGCCGTATTCCTGAAAAAACCGGTTTACCTCCGGGTCGGTGGAAATGCTGCAATAGGCCAGTATGGAAACGTAGGGATCCCCTGCGGGGCTTTCCCTCACGTCGGCGATGAACCCATACTCACTTTCCGTCAACCCCAGCACCCGCCGGGTCAGGTTCCGGAATACCGTGTGAAGATCGTCACCACGGCTGATCTCCAGTTGAAATTCGTCGATGATTTTTAGCAACGACAATTTCGCATGGACTATTTCTTCCGCTTTTTTCATAGCAGCAAATCAAGTTCAACCCGTCTAGAAACGGGATGGCGCTTCGCGCCCGCCGATTGCTTCCTGGACTGAAACAACCTTTTATTCGCTTTCCACAGGAGCAAAGCAAATCTGGTTCGTCCCCCCCCGTACCGCCTGGTCCAGCTGATGTTCGGTATTTTCTATAGCCTGTTTGAGACGCTCTTCCAACTCGGTGGACGTGCCAATCGGATACTGACACATCCCAAAACTCATGGAAACCGCCATATCCTGCGATCCGATACGAAACAGGGAGTTCTTCAGAATGGTCTGGAACTTGCGCGCCACCACCACCGCTCCCTCCAGCCGCGTGCCCGGAAGCAACACTAAAAACCGTTGAGGATTCCATTGCCCGATGGCATCCAAAATTCGGCTGTGGCTGTTCAGCTTTTCACCCAGGTCAGACAGCAGATAATCCAGGTCCTCTTTCTTTTCACGGGCAAATTTCTCCTGCCATTCATCAACATGTCCCATCATTAAAGTGAACGGCACCTGAATCCGCTGGTAGCGGATGCCTTCCCACCGGTACAGCTCCAACAGCAAATCCCGGTCCAGGACTCCCGGTGTTCTCTTGGCACCGAGCTTTTGAGACATTTCCTTGATCAACAGCTTTTTTTCACGCTGAAGCTGCTGGATTCGCAATTGATTCTGGGCACGGGCCAACACCTCGTCCTGCCGAAAGGGTTTGGTTATGTAATCGGCACCGCCCGACAGGTAACAATTATCAATTTCCTCAATGCTGGTCTGGCCCAGCAGAAAAATAATGGGGATGTCCGCAGTGACGGGGTTGGATTTCAGCTGCCTGCTCAGCTCGAAGCTGTCTGTCCCTTCAAGATGGGCATCCAGCAGAATGAGATCGGGTAGAGAACGGGAAAGGATTTCAGGAACGCGGTTTCCGGCGGAAGTGGCGAAAATGACGTAATCTTCCTTCTCCAACATTCCCCTCAGGATATCGATGTTGGAGGGAATGTCATCCACAATGAGAATGTTCATTCCGAAATGACTTTTCATCCCACCTTCCATCTCCACTCCTGGAAAGAACTGGATCGAACACCGTGAACCATCCACTTCCACAAGCGAATCGCACACAAAACGGGCCCCTGCTTCACCTTCAGTCCGGGAAGGAGATTTTCCGGGCCATCGCGAAAAACCCACAAACTTTCACCAACCGGCCAGCCGATTGAACTTACGAGTTGGTGAGGAACTTTTCCAGATCCGGAAACTGGTCCGGCGTGTCCACATATTGGTTTTTGATTTCTTTGACTTCCGGCAAAATGGTTTTGAATTTTTCAACCAGGTGGGGATCGAAATGCTGCCCGGCACATTTATCCAATTCCTCAACGGCCTCCTCCACCGTCCAGGCTTTTTTGTAAGGCCGGTCGGAAGTGAGGGCGTCGAACACATCGGCAATGGCGACGATCCGGCCTTCCACAGGAATTTCTTCCTCCTTCGTCCCTGATGGATAGCCTGACCCGTCCCATTTCTCGTGATGCGTGAGAGCGATGCTCTCTGCCATCTTCATCATTTCCGAACTGGACCCGGAAAGAATTTCCGCACCGATTGTGGTGTGGGTTTTCATCACTTCCCATTCTTCCGGTGTGAGCCGCCCCGGTTTCAGCAGAATGCGGTCGGGTATGCCGATTTTGCCAATGTCGTGCATGGGGCTCGCATTCAGGATCAGGTCGCATTCTTCCTCCGTCATGCCGATGGACTCCGCCAGCAGCGCAGAAAACTTGCTCATGCGAATGACGTGCATGCCGGTTTCATTGTCCCGGTACTCCGCCGCGCGGCCGAGCCGCTGGATCACCTCCAGACGGGTGTCAACCAGCTGTTGGGTCCGTTCCTGAATTTTCTGGTCGAGAACCTGGTTCTGCTGGCGAACCTGGTTATGCAACAGCCGAACGTCCAGCATGTTCTTGATCCGGGCCAGCGCCTCGATCACATTGAACGGCTTGGTGATGAAATCCATCGCCCCGGCGAGAAGCGCCCTGACCCGGATGTCGTTGCTGTTATTGGCCGTGAGGATCAATATGGGAGGGGGATTGACCTCACGCTCGTAAACCTGGATTTCCTTTAGAAACTGAAAACCATCCATCCCCGGCATGTTCAGGTCCAGCAAAACAAGGTCCGGACCCCATTCCTGGTATTTCTTCAAACCCTCGTGGGGGTCCGTGCATACGTTGATGGAACTGTATCCCCTCTGATGGAGCATTTGCTCCAACAGCTTCACGTTAGACACCTCATCGTCCACTATCAAAATCTTGCCGTCGAGAATATCGTCTTCGGTCAACATAACAGGCCACGTATCCTTGTAGTTTTACTCAGTTTAAGCGGAACCCATGAAAATCTCTACCGCAGACCCCTGATATTATTCTCGCATGAAATTCCGCTTATATTAATCCGAAACCTATCCCCTGCCCAGTTTCTTCTTTTACCAAACTCCCTTTTCACAATTAAATTCGAAAATCCGAATAATATTTTCGGATATGACAAAGCATGCAGTCAATTACAACTATCGAATCATAGCAGGTTACCTCATCTCTGATAAAGGTCCGGAGGGTGTTTTCAAAATCCGGCACCCTCGTTTGCCCCGGCCTGACCGGGAAAGGTGAGGATCACGGTCGTGCCCTCCCCCTTTTCCGCCAGCGCGGAAATCTTTCCCCCCATTTCCGTCACGATCCGCTGACATACGGTCAAACCCAGACCCGAGCCCAGGCGTTCCCCCGCCGGACCCAGTTGCACGAACGGTTCAAAGATGCGGTCCGAATCCTTGTTGTCGAATCCGATCCCGTTGTCTTTCACCAGAATGTGCCACACCCCGTTTCCTCCCTGAAAACTGTCCACAGTGATCGCCACCGGGCATTGCTTTTTGCGAAAAGCCACCGCGTTGGCAATCAAATGCCGGAACAGCAGGTAGAATTTTTCCGGGTCCCCCTCCACCACCGGCAGGTAACCCACCTCCAGCCGGTTGGGAGGAGATTGCAGTAAATCGGAAAACTCCACCGCCACCCGCGAGACCACCTGATCCAAAGCGACCCTCATCCGGAGCGGTCCGGAATTGGGTACCAATGCTTCGTTCAAGCCCATCTCGGTCAAAAGCCGCGTCAGGTCACCCGCCGTCCGCTCCAGTTCCTGCACTTTGGCCATCCCCTCCCGGTCTCTATTTTTTTCAAAATTTCTCAGTGCCTGGTAACTGAGAGCCACCATCTCCCCGACCGGTCCGGGAAGATGGCGTTGCACCTGGTCCATCAACATTTCAAACTGCTTTTCGCCGGCAATGAAATCGTTTTGCCCGGCGTGTGAACTGGATTGTTTTGTTTCCCTTTGAAAAATCGTATGCACCACCATGAGAACACCTTCATGTGTCATGGCCCGCAACCCGATTTCAGCATCAAAGACCTTCCCGCCGGGACCCACCATTTTCAGATGCAGGGTCCTCGAAGGAACCTTCGTTTTAACCTGCCGGTTCAATGCATCGTGATACGCACTCAGATGCCCGGGTTCCATGAATTCATCCATCAAAGGGTGGTCTATCGGTTCGTGATGGAACCCCAGCATTTCCCCCGCCCGGCTGTTTGCCCAAACCACCATTCCCGTGGCATTGGTGCAGACCACACCCTGATAACTGGCCTCCAACACATCTCTCAGGAATTCGCCTGTCACTTCCAAGGTGCCGTTCGCTTGCAAGGAATTCATTTTGGTTTCCTTTATATTTTTGGGAGGAGTAAGGAAAGACGGGTCCAACTCCACTTATCCTGATACAGCAAATTGCATGCCACCGGACACAAAGGAAAACAAACCCATATATTACTTATAGTTACAGGGAGGGAGGGGTCCCAAACCGGATACCGTTCAGGGGGTTCGCTTCACGAATTCCGGGTTTTTTTCTGGATTTCGGACCACGTCGGACAGGAGACGGACGTTTTTACCGGGGCGCACGAATGCGGACAGGAGAAAGTGTTCGGGGGGGTTACTGATAGTCTTTTCGGTTCAAACCGAAGGTTTTGATTTTGTCATACAGCGTTTGTTTCGGAATCTGCAGGACCTCCTGCGCTTTTTTGAGGTCTCCCTTCTGCCGGACCAGTTCCTGTTCAATCAGGTTCCGTTCAAAATTTGCAACCTGCTCCTTAAACGTCAAATTGAGCGTGTCCGGGTTGGAGTCGGGGAGATCGTCGGAAGACAACAGCGACGATTCGAGGTCGAGATTGAGGCCGAGCACGAATTTTTCCGCCTCGTTGCGCAACTCACGCACATTGCCCTCCCACTGCCGGCTCAACAGGCGCTGGATCGTTTCCTTGGACGGCGCAGGGGCCTGTATATTGTAACGGGCACAGGCTTCCAGAACAAAATGCTGGAACAGGACGGGGATGTCTTCCTTGCGGTCACGGAGAGCGGGCAGTTCGATCTGCACCACGTTCAACCGGTAATACAGATCCTTGCGGAACTTGTTTTCCGCGTACGCCTGCTTCAGGTCTTCCTTGGTGGCGGCAATCACCCGCACATCCACGTTGACCGGATCGTTGGACCCCACACGCAGGATGTAACGGTCCTGCAGGACGTGCAACAGCTTGACCTGCAGGTGCAGCGGCATGCTCTCGATTTCATCCAGAAAAACCGTGCCGCCCTGGGCGTGCTCGAATTTACCCACGCGCCGCTTGCTCGCACCGGTGAACGATCCCGCCTCGTGTCCGAACAGTTCGCTTTCTATGATGGCTTCCGGGATGGCGCCGCAGTTGATGGCGACAAAGTGATTGCCGGCGCGCTTGCTCTGATCGTGAAGACAACGGGCAACGAGGTCTTTGCCCGCTCCGGTTTCACCCAGCAGGAGCACGTCCACATCGCAGTCCGCGATGTTCTCCACGGTTTGTTTCAATTTTTCAATAGCGGGAGATTTGCCGATGATCTGAGCCTTGCCGCGACTGCCTTCGCGGGAAGCTCTCAATTCGCGGACTTCCATCACCAGCCGCCGTTTCTCCAGCGCCCGGTGAAGCACGTCCATGAAACGGTCCGTTTCGAACGGTTTTTCGAGAAAGTCGTAAGCTCCGTCCTGGATGGCCTTCACCGCCATCGGAACGTCCCCCTGGCCGGTCATCAACACCACGGGAAGATCCGCATCCATTTCACGAATCGCCGCCAGCAGGTCCAGCCCGTTCATGCCGGGCATCATCATGTCGGTGATGACGATTCCCGGCCAGGCCGGGGACAACAGGCTCAACGCCTTTTCGGCGGAATCCCGGGCTTCGACTTCAAATCCACGCTGGTTCAACTGATGTGAGTAGGCGCGACGAACGATTTCCTCATCATCCACAATCAGGATCTTGTTGACCGTTTCCATAAAGCTTCAAAAATCTCCGGAATCACTCAACCCGGTTCCTCGTTATTCTCGGCAACCGGACGGTTCTGGGATACGGGGAACTTGAGCGTGAACCGGGTCCCCTGCCCCGGCGTGCTGTCGCACTCGATGGTTCCTCCATGCTTCTGCACGATGCCGTAACTGACCGAAAGACCCAGTCCGGTCCCCTTCACCTCGGACTTGGTGGTGTAAAACGGCTCGAAAATTTTCGGGATGGCGTCTTTCTCAATGCCGCAACCCGTGTCTTCGATTTCAACCGTGACGTGTTTGCCGTCGGTTGCGGTGCTGATGTGGATGGTGCCGTTCTCCTGATGAATGGCTTCTTCGGCATTCTGCAGGAGGTTCAACGCCACCTGCTTGACCTGGTCCTCCACACCCAGCACCGGAGGCAACTCGTCAGCATACTGCTTGACGACCTTGATTTTTTTCGACTGAAATTTTTTCATGGCAAGGGCCATCATGTCATCGAAAACATGGTGCAAGTCCAGCGGTACGGACTTCCCCGTGGAAGGACGATAAAACTGCTTGAGTCGCGTAGCCAGATCCATCACCCGCGTCGTCTCCCGCACGGCCAGGTCGGCCAGGCTTTTCAAATCTTCATTGAGTTGCGTCCCGTCCTGAATCTGTTCCAGAATATTGCGCACCCCAAGCAAGGGGTTGTTGATCTCGTGGGCTATGGAAGCGGCCAGCTTGCCTACGGCGGAAAGCTTTTCCACGTGCATCAGTTGCTGGTGGTAGGCGATCATCGCTGCCGTCCGTTCCCGCACCTTTTCTTCCAGAATCTCGTTCTGTTTGCGAATCTGATTGTGGAGCCGGCGCACCTCCAGAATGTTGCGGATGCGCGAACAGATCTCGGAAATATCAAACGGCTTGTTCACATAGTCGCGAGCGCCCATGCGAAGCGCCCGGAGGCGGGTGTTGAGGTCGGCCTGTGCGGTCAGCACCAGAACCGGAAGATACGATTCCTTTTCGATTTCCTTCAACTGCTCCATGATCTCGAAGCCGTCGATATCCGGCATGTTCAGATCGAGGAGGACCAGGTCCGGCTGGAACGACTGATATTTGGGGATGGCCTTGCGGGGATCGGTGATGGATTGAAAATTGGCGTAACCTTCATGCTGGAGAACTTTTTCCAATAGCTGGACGTTCGTCAATTCGTCGTCCACAATCAAAATTTTCGACGCCATGATTTCTTCTGCTGTGACCACGCCTGCTCCCGTCTTCATTCATTGGCCAAGTTCTTTCCATTTTAATCATTTTTCCGATTATTGAAAGTGTTTCCACCGGGCCAGCCGGGTTGCGGTAAAATCATTGGCGAGGATTTCGATTCAGCGGAAACCCCAACTCGGGAGCCCAGCCTTATGCGACTTGCCAGATTCACTTGCACCCTTTTAGCAGGACTGTTGGTACTCGCGCTTCCTCTCTCCACCGAAGCGCAGTTGAAAAACATCTATTCCCAGCGCGACCGGTTTCACCCGGAAGTGGGCCACCGCGGCATGGTGGTCAGCCAGGAAAAAACCGCGAGTGCCATCGGAGTGGAAATTCTGAAGAAAGGCGGCAACGCAGTGGACGCGGCCATCGCCATTGGGTTCGCGCTCGCGGTCACCCTTCCGCGCGCCGGGAACATCGGCGGCGGCGGTTTCATGATGGTGCACCTTGCCAAAACCGGGGAGACGGTGATCATCGATTACCGGGAAAAAGCTCCGGCCCAGGCCCACTCCGACATGTACCTGAACCCGGACGGAACGGTGAACCGCCGCCTGCTGGAAGCACACCACCTTTCCGCCGGTATTCCCGGCACGGTGGCAGGCCTCTGGATGGCGCATCAAAAATACGGTTCACTTCCGTGGAAGGACCTCGTCGCACCCGCCATCAGGCTCGCCGACCGCGGCATCTTCATCAACTACGACCACGTCTTCACCATCACCAAGGGAAAGAAACGGCTGAAAGCGTTCGAGGCCACGCGCAAGATGTTTTTCAAACCCGACGGTTCGATGTACAGGCTCGGAGAGAAGATCGTGTTTGCAGACCTCGCGCATTCCCTGAAGCTCATCGCGGAGCAGGGGCCTTCCGCCTTTTATGAAGGGGAGATCGCAAAGAAAATCGTTGCGGACATGCAGGCGAACGGCGGCATCATCACCCTGGAAGATTTAAAAAATTACAGCCCCGTCATGCGTGAACCCGTTCGCGGAACCTACCGCGGGTTCGAAATCGCCAGCATGCCCCCGCCCAGTGCGGGGGGCATCCAGATCATCCAGATCCTCAATATCCTCGAACACTACCCCCTGCAGGAATACGGTTCCAACACCGCGCAGACCCTGCACCTGATCGCCGAGGCCATGCGCCGCTCGTTCGCCGACCGAAGCCAGTACATGGGTGATGCCGATTACTGGCCGGTCCCGGTGAAAACACTCATTTCCAAGGAATACGCCGCCAAACTGAGCCGGGACATCGACACCGAACACGCCACGCCGTCCGGGAAAGTGAAGCCGGGCGAATTCATGAACAAGGAAAGCGACGAGACCACGCACTTCTCCGTGATGGACGAAGCGGGCAACGTGGTGGCCAACACGTACACGCTGAACTTCAGCTTCGGCTCCGGCATCGTGGTGCCGGGCACCGGCATCCTGCTCAACAATGAAATGGACGACTTCTCCGCCAAGGTCGGGGCAAAGAACGCTTACGGCCTCCTGGGCGGGGATGCCAATTCCGTCCAGCCCGGCAAGAAACCGCTCAGTTCCATGTGTCCGACCATCGTGTTCAAAAACGGCAAACCGCTCATGGCGACAGGCAGTCCCGGCGGGCCGCGCCTGACCACGGCAACACTCCAGGTGCTGATCAACGTGATGGACTTCGGCATGAACATTGCGGCGGCCACCAACACGCCGCGCATCCATCACCAATGGGTGCCTGACAGGCTTCGCGTGGAAAAGGGAATGAGCCAGGACACCATCGACATCCTGAAAAGCATGGGCCACGACGTACGTGTGACCAACACCATCGGCTCCACACAGACGGTCATGCACAAGGGAAAATTGTTCTTTGGAGCGGCCGACCCGCGCCGGCCCGGTGCGGGGGCGGTGGGATACTGAATGTTGACCTGAAACAAAGAGGGGACCGGGGCTAATTTCAAATCCAGTCGTCGAGGTCGAACTGCACCTGGCATTCCGGACTGCGCATGTCCATGTAAAGATCGGCCTGGTCGAACTGCGTGGTGAATTGTTTCAGGTGATCGCAGGTCAACCCGGCTTCTTCTATTTTTTCCTGGTTCTTCTTCATTTCCTCCAGGCTTCCAAACTCCAGCACCACGGTGAAGCCGGTGGCGGCTTTGAAGCGCAGGATGTGCCGCTGATTGGCGGACTCCGGTGCAGGGCTTTCCTGATTTTCGCTCATAACAATCGATTCCTTATATAACGTCCCGCCTTCAGCCCTGGAATGGGTCAAAAAGTTTGCGGGTTGGGAGAAAACAACAATTCGTTCTACAATACGCCTGACAGAAACAAGTCTAGTACAGGTGCCCGAACCACCACAATGTTTATAATCCGTCGATCTAAAGAGAGATGGGAATTTTTCGGGCGAAATCGCATACCAGGAGGAGGGCAACATGTCCGCATTGCAAGAACTGGCTCCGGGCCTGTACCGCTGGTCCGAGTTTTCAGATGAAAAACAACTCAATTTCAACGGCTACTACCTGGCCTGTGGCGGCGAGGCCGTGCTGATCGATCCGCCGGAACTGGATACCGACGGCCTGCACACGCTGAAGGACACCGTCGCCCGCGCCGGAAACAATCCGTTGAAAGCCATCCTTCTCACCAATGTGCACCACGACCGTGCCAGCCAGCGGCTGAAGGGCGTCTTTCAAGTGCCCATCCACATCCATGAACAGGACAAGCCCCTGTTGGAATTTTCACCCGACGCCACCTTCAGGAATGGCGACACCCTGCCCTGCGGCCTGCAGGTGATTCACCTGCAGAACCAGAAATCCCCGGGCGAGTGCGCCCTCCTGCAAAAGGAAAAGAAATGGTTGTTTGTCGGCGACGCGCTGATCGGCAAGGTACCGGGTGAGGTCAATCAACTGCCGCCGGACAAATTCGACGACATCACGAAAGCCAAGGAAGGTTTGAAGGTGCTGTTGAATTACGATTTCGAGGATCTTCTGCTCGGTGACGGCGAACCCATCCGCGGCAACGCACGCCAGACGCTGGACGTGTTCTTCACGGATTGAGGACGTTTCTTACACCGGACCGAACAACTCGATTTCACGGAGGGCATATTCGATGGACGCGACCATGCCCATCGGCTTGATATCGGGGAATACCGTCTCTGCGCGGAGATCGGTAACCACCGTCGGGCTTTTGATGCTTTCGATCAATTTGCGCCCGACACGGGCGTACACCGGGGTCACCAGCGCCAGCCACAGGCTGGAAAGGAACGGTGTCAGCACCGGTACCGGAATCAGCATGCGCCACAGTTTCCGCTGGCGCGAATACTCGGCGATCAGCTCCTTGTAAGACACCTGATCGGCACCCCCGATCTGGAAAATCTCGTTTTCTTGTGTGGGCAGGTCCACCGCCTGCACCAGATACAGGACCAGGTCGCAGATGCATATGGGCTGGGCTTTCACCCGGACCCAGCGCGGCATGATCATGATGGGCAGACGTTCCGACAAGGCCCGGATCATTTCAAACGATAAACTGCCCCGGCCCAGCACGATGGACGCCTGAAACTCGATGACCTGAACTCCGGACGCGCGAAGCGTATCCCCTACGGCTTTGCGGGAACGCAGATGCGGGGACAGGCTGTTGCCTTCGCCGCGAGCCAGGCCGCCCAGGTAAATGATGCGCTTCACCCCTGCTTTTTTGGCAGCGGCTCCAAAGTTCTCCGCAGCACGCCGCTCCTTTTCCTCAAAGTCTGTTTTTTCGTCCAGACTGTGCGCCAGATAGAAGGCGATTTCGATACCTTCCAACGCTTTCGGCAGGGTGGCGGGTTGGAGGAGGTCGCCCCGGACCAGTTCCACGTCGTGGAAGGAGGATTTCTTTTTCTCGACCCGGGACCGGGTGAGGCAGCGAATGGAATGGTTTTTCTCGCACAGGCGCGGGACCAGTCGACTGCCTACGTAACCCGTACCCCCGACCACCAGTATGCTTTCTCGACTGCCCCCCATGTTTTCCCCCCGGACCCAATAATGTTTAAAGTTTAAACCAATTGATTGATTTTGAGGAAGGAATTAGCAATCATCACTCCACATTTTCGGGCACTCAACTCCCACCTAAATTAAGGTGAGAAGTTACCCGGATGATCCCACAAATCCATCCTCCATCAACCTTCCCTCTTTGCAAATCTGATTTTCGTACCGATGGTTTTAAAGCGTCCCTATCTTCATCGACGTGGGTTCCAATGGAAGGCTGGTTTGAATCCATTCAGGCGGAGTTCTCCGGGTCCATTTAAAAAGATTGCGTTTTTCCGCACAGTAAAAGTTTCGGTACGCCTTAACAGCATTCTTATGTTTATAACTGTCCGGCATGGCCTGGGCAAACGGGGTGAGACCGACATCGGCAATCGGGGGCAGGGGCAACGATGCAATGAGGTCCCACGAACGATGATTGGTCTTCTTGTCGAAACGGAAACGGTACTCCCGGTTCAGGGCTTCCGCCAGCTGACGCAGCCAGCGCCAGTTCGCAAGCGATGCACGGGTCCAGAGCGTGCAGGGATGGTTGAGATGGACGACCCGGTAACCGAGGAACACCCCATTCACCCGGAGAGCGGTGCTCAGCATCTGGGCGGACTCGAGGATCATCTTCCCTACGTGCCGATCGCAGTGATACCGGGCGCATCGGTCGAAATCCCGGTCCAGGATGAAAATGTTCATGATCCTCCCGCCCTTGCGCAATATTAGTAACGCGATTCGAACCGATTCACCCAGTCCTGGACGCTTTGCTTTGCAAGCAAAAGTTCATCCTCGCTCAAATTGAACAGAAGGCCCAGGACATCCACACCGACCGGCTGAATGCCGTTGCGGGCGGCGAGCGCCAGCCAGACATACGCTTGCACCGGATCGGCGGCATCGTGGGTGACGTCCGCATACCAGGTTCCCAGGCGGTACTGGGCATCGGGGTAATCCTGCTCAGCGGCTTTCCGGTACCAGGCGGCGGCGATTTCCAGGTCGCGGTCCACTCCCAGTCCCTTACGATACAGCTCTGCCAGAAAATACTGCGCACCGACGTCTCCCTGCAGAGCGCTGGCAAGAAACCACTTCGCCGCTTTCTTTGTATCAAGGGGCACGCCCTGTCCATTGAGATAAAGAATCCCAAGCTGATACTGGGCGTCGGCGTTTCCGGACCACGCCAGGGGCATCCAATGCTGAAAAGCTGAATTGAAATCGTGACGCAGGTAAGCCTTGTATCCCAAAAGATACCCGTCAACGGGTGAAAAAGCCCATGCCCCGGTGACGCTGTTTCCTCCGAGCCACAACCACATCAACATTCCAATCATTGCGTTTCTTTTCTTATCCATACCCACCTCCTGCATTTTTTTCGAGGTTGGCTTGTTCCGATTCATTTCAGAACCCAGTTGTTGTCGAGCATGCACCGATGAAACTCTTCGCCTTTCCAGATAAGCCGCTGGCCCGCACCGGAGCTACCCTCAATCGGTTTTGGTTTTTGATACGCCATCTGATAACAAAGCTCGAAATGCCGGTCAAACACCTGCTCTCCCTGCCCGGCCTGGTCCCGATAGGCCTGATAATCCTTTGCGGGACCGCAAGACGCCAGGATCAGCGCACATCCAAGTAACAAAATCATTGGCACAAGTGAATTGTTCATGACCCGCACCCTCCAGCTTGCTTTTGATTTCATTCTCCGTAGGGCACCCGGGGACTCCATCCCCGAAACCCTTCCCATGGTTCGACCTCGTCCGTATTCACGGGTTTTTCTTTTTCTTTCAAATCCGGTTCTTTTTTGGACTGGCTGGTTTCGGAATGCACTCCCTCCACCTGCGGCGTGGACAAGGTGCCCTCTTGTCTAACCTGGCCGGAATCCGGTCCCTGTCCATAAGGAACCCGCGGGCTGAATCCGCGAAACCCTTCCCACGATTCAACGTCATCTTCCACTTCCACCTCTTTAGCCTGTGCCACCTGGACGGTGTCAGCGGGAAAAGCCCTGCTTGGGCCCATAACCCATGCCATCAACCCGACCATAAAAATCACAACCCATAATATTTTTTCACTCGGTTCCATGGTGCCCCCATTCAAATAGGATGGATTCATTCCGGCACCTCATTTTTTTTCACCGAAAGTGAACGAATGTAATGGATGATTTGCCAGATTCTTTCATCCGACAGGTGCGAATAAGCAGGCATCGACGTGCCTTTCGACCCGTTCCTGATGATCCAGAACAACTGCCCGTCGGAAATGGTATCCATTGTCATTTTGCAGGTGAAGTTCCGTGGTTTCGGATCCATGTTCGGGGCCATGGCGCCCATTCCATTCCCCTTCATTCCGTGACACTGCTTGCAGGCAAGGGGTTTCGCCTTGATCAACGCCAGTACCTTGCCGCGTTTCAGGTGGCGCGGTTCTTTACGAAGGGGGTTCTTTCTTTTCAAAAACTCTCCCGGCGCAGAGAGGGTCTTTCTGACCTGCGGGCAGATTCCCGTCTCAGGTACATTCTCCGCCTGCACGTCTCCCCGACCCAGAACCAGCAGGGAACCGATGACCAGTACCGTGAGCATCCCATTTCTATTCATGGCAACGCCCCCTTCACAATCTGTTCGCAATCATTTTATGGAGACTCAGGTATTCCTGGTTATCCGGCTCCAGTTTCAAGGCTTTTTGAATCGCTTCATGCGCCCGTTGGAATTTTTCCGCTCCCAGATGGATCAGAGCATCCATGTAATGCATACGCGATTCCATTGCGGGCTCTTCCTCAAAGTCACGGGCGCAACGAAAACCCAGGCCCACGCCGTAGGAATTGTTCATCGGGTCGTTCCAGAAACGATGTGTGGTGGTGATGCTTTGCGCCGGAGCAAACCAGGAGCCGCCGCGGATGACTTTCTTTTTACCGGTGCCCCCGGCCTGACCAGGAGGCAAATTGCCTGCAGTGCCCTGGATCGGATCAAAGTCGGGACCTTTCGGGTTTCTCACTTTTTGGGAAGTCTTGTAGTAGTTGGGGTCGTACCAGTCCTGCACCCATTCGAAAACGTTTCCCGCCATGTTGTACGCGCCGTAATAACTTTTACCCTCCGGATGCGAGTCCACCGGCTGGGTGATGTACGTTTCACCCCTTTTGCCTCGGGCGAAATTGGCCTTGCTGTAATCGAGTGCGTTGCCCCAGGGATAGAGGAAACCCGCCGGACCGCGGGCGGCCTTTTCCCACTCCGCCTCGGTCGGCAAACGTTTGTTGGCCCAGTGGCAATACGCGTTGGCGTCGAACCAGTTCACGCCCGTCACCGGGTAATTCGGTTTGTTCAGTTCATGGTGATCCCAGTAAGCCGGAGCCGGGTAATCCGTGGCCATGATGAATTCGGTGTACTGTGCGTTGGACACCTCGAAGATATCGATGTAATAGGAATCGAGGTAAATCATGCGCGCCGGCCCTTCATCCCCAAACGCTTCTTTCGACATGGGTGTGGCGGCGGTCGAACCCGAACCTTCTTTCAGGAGACGGGCCTTGTCGGCATCCATGCCGCGGACAAAACCGCTTGCATTTACCAGCACCATGTTTTCGGGTGGGGAGGATTCGGCAAAAGCCGCGCCTGGCGCGTACAGCATGGAAACGACCGCGCAGAGCTTCAGAAGAAACCTGGAACCGGATTTGACGGATGATGAAACCATTCAGCGCCTTCCTTTCTCGAAACGAATTCTTAAAGGAATAACTCCCCTCGCGGATTTGCCGGGGTGGCTCGAATCTCGCGAGGTCGGAAGAGCCGAAGGATAAGGGGAGCGGCGCTAAGAAGAGGACGAGCCCGGTTAAGGGCGCCCAACAAAGGTTGGGTTATTTATTAAGGAAAGAATACGCCATATTTCTATTGTTTGTCAAATGTTTTTAAATGATTTTAAACAAAGATTAAAAACCATAATTATATCAATTAAATCAATTAGTTATATTAAGAGTAGACCCAATTTCCAGAGATGAGGGCTGGCAAAGTTTTTGCGTAGAAAATCACGGCGACCCGGTCCACTGCTGCCTGTACCGGAACCTGGCAGGGTGAATCTGGACACCGCAGGGAGGACCGGAACGAATTTTCGGAGCATGGGCTCCGGACCGCGACGCGTTCACACTCAAGCGGTTCGACATCCATCACTTTAGGATGGGACTCAAGTTTTATTTCGAGGGCCGGCTGGATTGAAACTCCCTTTGATCATTCCGCTTGCCATCCGTCGCTCACCCACAGCGCCGTCAGCGTGCGGTTTCCGCTGTCCTCTTCCACCTGCCCCTTCACGATGAACGGTCCCTTGTCGCGGAGCAGGTGACCGTACGTCCTGTAAACTTTCGGGAACAGGGTCACTTCAAAAATCCCCGTCGGGTCTTCCAGGCTGACGAACTTCATGAGTTCGCCTTTCGTCGTGCGCGTCGATTTGTACGTCACGAGCAACCCGATCATGGTCACGAATTTGCGGCGCGTGGTGGCGAGGTCTTTCGCCCGGATGAATCCTCTGGGCCAGGTCTTCTCGGTGACGCCGAACAGGGACATCGGGTGCGCCTTCACCATCAGTTCCAGCGTTTCCAGCTCCGCCAGGCCGCACGCCTGCGCGTCGTATTCCCGCAATGCCGGCACCGCCCAGCGCCTCCCGCCACGGACCAGCGGCAACGGCTTCTGTGATCCGTTTTTCTTCCTGGGCAGGTTGCGGCACCACTTCATCATCTCGCACAGCATGACCGGACGCGACGGCCCCAGTCCGTCCAGCGCGCCGCAGTAGATCAACGCGTCGAACTCCGGCTCCTCCAACGAGACCCGCTCCATGAAATCGTGCAGCGTGTCGAACCGCCGCTCCTCCCGCGCGTGCAGGATGGACTCGATGCCGTCGCGGCTCAGTCCCTTCACCTGCATCAACCCCACGCGCACCGCATCGACACGCTCGGCGGTAAAATGATACCGGCTGTGATTGACGTGCGGGGGAAGGATGTCGAGTCCCAGCCGCCGGGCTTCTTCCGTGTAGGCGCAGGCATCGTAGAAACCGCCTTCGTTCGAAAGCACCGCCGCCATGAACGCCGCCGGGTAGTGCGCCTTCAGGTACGCAGCACGGTACGACTCCAACGCGAACGACGCGCTGTGCGCCTTGCAGAACGAGTAGCCCGCGAAGCTTTCGATCTGCCGCCAGATCTCGAGTGCCGTGTCGTCCGCCACCCCGTTCCGCTTCGCGCCGGAGAGAAACCGTTCGCAATAGGTCTCCATGCGTTCCCAGTCGCGTTTCTTGCTCATGCACTTGCGCAGTCCCTCCGCCTCGCCCAGCCCCATGCCGGCGATGGCGTGCGCCACTTTGATGACATCCTCCTGGTAAATCATGATGCCGCAGGTCTCGGCGAGCACCGCCTCCAGCTTCGGGTGCAGGTACGTCACCGGCTCCCTGCCGTTGTGACGGCGGATGTACGCCTGCATCATGCCGCTGCTCGCCACGCCGGGACGGATGATGGAGCTGGCGGCGGTGAGTTCCTCGAACGAATCCACCCTGAGCTTCTGCAACAGGTTGCGCATGCTGGGCGACTCGATGTAGAAACAGCCGATGGTGTCGCCCCGCATGATGAGCCTGCGCGTTTTGTCGTCGGCCACCGGATCGACGCGGTCGAAGTCCGGCGCCGCACCATACCGCTCCCGCACCCAGCGCACGGTATCGATCTCCACCGCCAGCCCCTTCTGCGCGAGCAGGTCGATCTTGAGCAGGCCGAGGTCCTCCACCGGGTACATGTCGAGTTGCGTCACCACGAATCCCTTCGGCGTGTTCTGCAGCGGAACGAGATCGGTGATGCGTCCGGGGCTGACCACGATGCCGCCGCAGTGGATGGACAGGTGACGCGGCACGCCTTCCACCTTCGCCGCCTGCTCGATGACGCTCCTGTACGGCTCCTCATCCAGAGGCAGGTCGCGGCATTCCGGCACCGCGTCGCGCACGGCGTCGAGACGGTCCACGTGCGCCGAGTGCGGCAGGTTGCGGGTGAGTTTGTCGATGTCCACGGCGGCCAGGCCCAGCGCCTTGCCCACCTCGCGCAGCGTCGAGCGCCCGCGCATGTGGATGTGCGACGAGATGAGCGCGACGTGCTCCGATCCATAACGGTCGAACACGTACTGGATCATTTCATCGCGGCGGTTCCACGGGAAATCGATGTCGATGTCCGGGAAGTCCGAGCGCTCGAGATTGAGGAAACGTTCGAAGTACAGGTTGTGGCGGATGGGATCGACTTCCGTGATGCCCAGCACGCGGCACACCAGGCTGTTCGCCGCCGAGCCGCGCCCCACGGTGAGGATGCCCCGGCGGTGCGCCTCCTCGACGATGTCCCACACCAGCAGGAAGTACGAAGCGAAGTCCATGCGTTCGATGATGCCGAGCTCGTATTCGAGGCGGTCGCGGACGGCGCGGGTGAGAGGGCGGTACCGGCGCCGCGCCTTCTGCCACGCCAGCTCGCGCAGGCGGCGGGCGTGGGTGATGCCTTCCGGCAGGGGGAACGGTGGATGCTGAAGCTGGCCGACGGGCAGGGTCACGTCGCACTGCTCCGCCACGCGCAGTGTGTTGTCGAGCGCCTGCGGGCAGTAGCGGAACAGGCGCTTCATCGCCTGCGGACTTTTGAACCACGCTTCGGGACTGGCGGTGCTTTCCGGCGGCAGCGCATCGAGCAGGCGGTTTTCGCGGATCGCCGTCACCAGCCGGTGCGTGTGCCCGTCCTCCGGTTTTAGAAAGAAGATGCGATTGGAAGCGACCAGCGGGATGCCGTGCCGGCGCGAAAACTCCCAGACGTCGATGTCATGACGCGTGCCCGTGCGCCAGCGGATCCACTCGATACCGAGGTTGCCGCTCCCGCGCGCGCGGGCGACCGCATCGATCACGCCGAGGTCGGGACTCAGGATGACGACCGCATCGCCGCAGTGCTGCAACCGCTCCGCCAGGGAGAAGTTCTTGTCGAGCTGGCGGTCGGTGACGACGCGGCAGACCTCGCCGTAACCCGCGAGGGTTTTCGCCAGCAGGACCGCGTGGGAACCGGTTGCGGGATCGGTCACCTCCGCGCCGAAAATGGGTCGAATGCCCGCCGCCTGCGCCGCTTTCTGAAACGCGACCGCGCCGTAAGTCCCGTTGGTGTCGGTGAGCGCCAGCGCCGGACACCCCATGCGCGCGGCGGTGCGGGCGAGGTCCTCGATCCACGCCGTGCCCTGCATGAAGGAATAGACACTGTGACAATTGAGCGGCACCCACATAGGCGAAAACAAAGCGAAAGTTAACGGCAAAAAAATTTAAACGACTGATTTCGGTACCCTTACTCTACCCCCTCCTCCCACAACTTGTCAATCGGGCAGGCGCATCCTGGAATTTTTCGTATAGCAATGTAAAAGGCGGGTACGACGGGCGGAAATGGAATCTGCCCCGGAAAAGTCCCGGAGAGGTTTTTCCGTATTCAGTTCGGACATGGTATAAAGATGCCTGCCTGACCTGATTCAATTGACCCCTGATTTCCATGTCCACCGCCCGGAAAGCGCCCATGACCCGTTTGCTTCATTTCACCCTGCTCGCATTGACGCTCCCCCTGCTCGTCAGTTGTTCCCACACGCCGCCCGTCAACCACACGCCTTTCACGCCGGACATCACCGCGAAAAGAAAACTGGTGGTGTTTCTGGACGGCACCCATAACGACGAAAGCAGTCACACGAGCATCGCCAAGCTTCACAACCTCGTCACCCTGCAGAACCGGACCGACCTTCACACCACTTACATCGTCGGCGTGGGAACGGGGGCAAAAGTCATCGGTATGGGAATGGGCTGGGGAATCGGGAGGGACGTGCGGGAGGCCTACCTGTTTCTGGCCCGCAACTACCGGCCCGGGCGGGGAGACGAAGTCTATCTTTTCGGATTCAGCCGCGGCGCTTACGCGGCGCGCATTCTGGCCGGGCTCCTTTATACCGTGGGCATCCCGGATTTGAATGCGGTTCCGGAGGCGGACCAGATGGATTTCATAGAGGACATCTACTCCGCTTTCAAGGGCGACATGACCGTCACAGAACGGCGTCAGGAAGTGAAGGAAGAAACCGGTATCACCCCGCAATCGGTGAACGTCCGCTTCATGGGCCTGTGGGATACGGTGGAAGCGCTCGGACTTCCCGACTATGAAGAAGACTTCACCTTTCCCAATCCCCGTTACGTCGATCAGCTGTGCAACGTGGACAAAGCCGCGCACGCGATGTCGATCGATGACGACCGCGCCCGCATTTTCACTCCCATTCTGTTGACGCATGGCCGGCTGGTAGAAAACTGCAAAGAGAAAGACATCAATGATGTGGTCGAGGAAGTGTGGTTCGCCGGCGCGCATTCGGATATCGGCGGCGGTTACAACGACACCGACATCAACGGCGTCTCCTTCAACTGGATGCTGAACCAGATCGAACCCTACCAACTCGTTCCGGAAAACACCCGGGTGTACGCCGATCCCTACGGGCGCACGCACGATCCCGAAAGCGGCTGGTTCCGTTTCATCTACCGCAACCGCAACCGGAATTTAGAAACCTATGTCACGCCGACCTACAACAGGGGCAGGCTGAAAATACATCGATCCGTGTTCGACCGTTTGGAAAAAGCCTGCCGCCAGTCTTTCGAGTTCGACTGGCAAAAATCCGGGTTTGCGAAGTGTTTTGATTTCTCCAGTAATGACGGGGCCATCCATTACCTCGAAGAAAAACAGTGCTTTCAAGTTCTCGATTACAACCAACCGCCTACGCCCGGTACGGGTTTCTGCCCGCCTCATGACTTGGTGGAAAAATAACATTTTCCCAATCTCTGGCTTTCGCTAGACGCTTCAGGTGAGATCCGGTAAACCCGACTTTTCACCCACAACGCCTTGAAGAAGTCTGGAAAAGAAACACCAGGGCGGGTCGCCGCATGGTCCACGATCGGATTCAACCTGGGGTTGGAAAGATAACTTGCTGAAGGTTTTGCGGGGCTGAAAACTCAAATTGGTGCCGGGGGCGGGATTCGAACCCGCAACCCCTTTCAGGGCATGGATTTTAAGTCCACTGTGTAAACCGTTCCACCACCCCGGCATGTTTTGTCTTTGTGGGAGTCTCAACCGCCCATTCGAACGAACCCCCGGGGGAACACAACAGGGAAACGGCTCATGGGCGAAACTTCAATGGTGTGCCAGGCATCGGGGCCAAACCCCGGCGGCGTCCAAATGTAGCAGTTTTTGGCCAAAAATCAAACAATCGTCGGCCCCGCCGAATCGCCCGCCGCCGCCCCGCATCTAAAGAAGTACAGGACCGGTCGGCCCTGCCCTCCTTTTCACCCGGGTTCCCCCGATTTTTAAAGGGTTTCGAACTACAGGTATGATAAGGTTGACGGGTATCCGGAGCCGCCCGGTGCGTTCCTTTTAACGTAACTTCAATTCACTTTACATATAGATCGACCCGACATGGCCCACACCAAAAAATTCAACGTCATCGCCACCGAACCGACGCCGAATTCCTCGGCGTTCAAATTCGTGGTGGACAGCGTCATCATCAAGGACGGCTCCCGCGCTTACAACAACGCGGAAGAAGCGGAGTCCGACCCCTTCGCCAAGGAAATCTTCGATTTCGGCGTGGTGGATTTTCTATACATTAAAGACCGTTTCGTCTCCATCACCCTCCTCAGCCCGGACGAGTGGGAGGACATGTTCGATCCCTTCATCCAGACCATCGAAGAGCACCTGGTGCCTTACGAGGACGGGGGAACGGGCGAACCGGAGAAATCCATTCTCGACGACGTGGACCTGGAGAAGTTCATGGACTACGACGACGAAACGAAGCGCGAGATCATCGACGCGTTCATGGACGAGGGCGTGCGCCCGGCGCTGGCGCAGGACGGCGGCGGCATCCTGGTGAAAGACGTCGACGGCGACGTGGTCTTCATCCAGTACCAGGGGGCGTGCGGCAGCTGTTCCAAGTCGCAGTCGAGCACGCTGTCGGCGATGCAGAACATCCTGCAGCGGAGCGTCCATCCGGACCTGCGCGTGGTCGTCCGCGGCTTCGACGACCTCTGACCCGGCCGGGCCCGGGCAACAGCACGAAATTCCTGTGGCGAACGATGCCCCCAGCCTGTCCGGGCAAAGCCGGTCTCCACGGACGAACGGCCTTTGACCTGCGCCCACCAATCCTCATTCGCAACAAACGTATCAGCCCGTTGGCTTCACGCTTTGTGTCATGAAAGATCCCAAACGCGTACTCGGAAAAATCCTCGGCAAGGACACCGACCTCGCTCCCTTCGAGGCGTCGGGAGAACCGATTGAACTCCTCATCGAAACCCTGCGGGAGGTGCAGAAGATGCGCCGCCTGCGCGGCTGGCTGATAGACCATGCCGGGATCGATGTGGCGCTGTCTCCCGGCACGTTCGAAAAACTGCTCGACCTGCCGGAGATCAATTTCTACGAGACCACCGACCGCAACCTCGACGTCGAGCGGCATTCGTTGAAAGAAAGCCGGACGCCCGGCGACCCGGTCACCGTCGCCAACCTCAACACCTTCCTGCGCGAGTTGTTTCGCGACCTGTCCGGCATCAACCAGTTGAAAACGACCGAACACGCCACGCTGTTGCTGGGTTCCGCCATCTCCGGCGATCTCGTGGACCGCGTCAACGATTACATCCTGCGCCTGCGCCGACTGCACTGGCGGGGAGTGGGGTTCCTGTTCACCGGCTTCCCGGCGCGCGGCATCGAAAAGCAGTTCGAAGCGCTGTTCCCCGAGGCACGCAAAGCGCATCCGTTACGACGGAACTTGAAAGACGTTCAATGGGAACTGGGGTTTTACCGGCGTTGCCTGGAGGTGAACATCCGCTGGGCGGTGACGGGACTGGACCTGTTTGCGGTGATCCGCCATGACGAACTGCACCAGCTGGTGGAAAACGTGGGCGAACTGGGAAGCGGGTTGTGGAACGTGGTGTACAACGGCCTTCAGTTGAAGACGACCCTGCCGCTGGCGGGCATCCGGCTGGAAGACGGGAGGACGCTGTTCGATCCGAAAAGCGTGCCGTTGCATGCGGCGTGAAGCCCAAAGGCCGGTTACGCCAAAAGCGGGTCTTTAATATTCCCTCCCCTCACCAGGGGGCACGCACAGAGTGTCGGGCCGGGTGGGGTCGTTCGAAAATTCTATCTTAGAGATGGCCGCTGGTTTTGACCTGGAAGCCTTCCTCTTTGTCGAGGAGCAACTGCTTGATGGTGGTCTTCGGCTGAATCTCACGCAGGGCGTTCTTGCCCTCTTCCTTGATCTTGTTGAGGCGCATGTCCAGCCGCAGTAAATTGGTGAACAGCGGCAGGAACTTTGCCAGGTACTTCGCACCCTCGTCGGTGATGTCATTATCGGAAAGCGTGAGGCTTTTCAGGCTCAGCAGGTTGTCGGAGGTGGCCAGGTACTTGATTCCCTCGTTGCCGATCTTGTTGTAAAACAGGTTGAGGGACGTCAGGTTCTTCAGATATGGCGACCGCGCGATGGACTTCATGCCCTTGGGGCCGATCAGGTTCGTGCCCATCTCCAGCGTGGTCAGGTTTTCCAGGAAATCCATGTTGGCCAGGTCCTTGGCGCCGAACTCCTTCAGATAGACCGCTGTGATGTCCAGTGTCTTGCCGTCCTTGCTGAGATCCGCCTTGACGATCTCCACCGATTCCTCGAAGCCCCGGTTCTGACCCCGGGCTTCCTTGTTCAACGACATGTCCATGGGAAATTGACCTCCTAAGATTCCATCTATGATTTCGAGGCGCGGCGGCCCACGGCCGTGCACCTGTTGAGTCCACAATTTGAAGCAGATAAGGCCACAGATCGCTCAAACCGGAATGCGTCCGGGGTGGCCCCGAACGCCCTCAAAAATTCAATGAAAAGAGGCTGTTTTATTGGTGTTCCGGGCCATTCTCTGCTATATTGTGCCCAATATTCTAACCTGAATGCATCGATTTTAGGAGTCTTTTTGTAATGGCTAATTTAAGTCAGTCTGAACTTGAGTTCAGCCTCGGCAATAACGTCATCGTGACCCAGATGACCCAGGCCGTGAACTGGGCACGCAAATACTCTTTCTTCATATACCCTTTCATTACAGCGTGTTGTGGCATGGAGTTCATGTCCGTGGCCGGTCCGCGTTACGATCTGGACCGCTTCGGTGCCGCCTTCCCGCGTTTCTCGCCGCGCCAGGCAGACCTGTTGATGGTGGTCGGCACCATCAGCCACAAGCAGGCGCCGATCCTCGTTAAGGTTTACAACCAGATGGCGGAACCGAAATGGGTCGTCGCCTACGGCGTGTGCACGGTGTCCGGCGGGTTCTACGACAACTACGCCACGGTGATGGGCATCGACACCCTCATCCCGGTGGACGTGTACATCCCCGGATGTCCGCCGCGGCCGGAGATGGTGATCGACGCGCTGATCAAACTGCAGGACAAGGTTCAGCAGGAGACCCTGGCCGACCACGTGAAAGGTCCGGCTCTGGTCACGCCGAGCGAACGCATCTGATTTTCATGGTCCCGGTTCCGACCGGCGCCAGATGTATTTCAAACCTCCGGTGTTCAATCACCGGGGGTTTTTAATTTGGCGGATGCTCTTAACCCATTGGTTCCCCGCCTGCCGCTCCACCTCCGTCATCCCCGGCTGGGCAAGCAATTCCTCAATCCCTTTCAATTTCGCATTCACGAAATCTGAAAAATCCTTTTGCGCCCGTTCCGGCACGGTCAAATCGACATTGCCGTCTCCGTCCACAAACCGTTGTTTGAGGTAATGGAAATAAAGCACCGACCGGTCGCGCGCCTCCTTGACGTTCATGCCGTGTTTGAGGTGCATCTGGGATTCTTTCTTGCGGTCGATGATGTAGCCCAGGCGGGTGTTGTCGTCTTTTTCGAATTGCAGTTCGAACAGGTCCATTGCCTGCCGCAATCTCTCGCCTTCCACCGCCGCAGGCGGCAAGTCCAGTGTGCGGGCCGCGGCGATGTCGAGCATCAGGGAACGGATGCCGGTGCGCTCGCTCCAGTACGCCGCCTCCAGCGGATGGGCCCGGTAAAGACGGCTCGCTTCCTTCAACACCGGCGTCATCCCTTTCATCCCGGCGCGCAGACGGTCGAGGGCATCGTTATCGAACTCGCCAAGAAACCACTGCACCTCGCGCGGCACGCGCAGTTCGTCCTTGGTACCGCGCTGGAAATAGGCATTCAGAATGTCGTCCAGTTCCGGAACAAAGAACGCGCGCATGACTTCCTCGAAATACGGGTAGTTGAGGAGCAGGAATCGCGGATCGGTGCGTGCATTCAGTCCATACGCTTCCAGTTCATTGACATGACCGAGAAACGGTTGCGACAGGTGCAGGGCTTCGTGAACGTGTGTGGCGCGTCCGTAGGCTTTTTCATCGATCAGGATCGAAGCGGGAAAAATGCGGATGGTATCGAACGTGGCGTGGGCCAGTTGACCTTCCTTGAGGAGAGGGTCTTCGTAGGCTTGGATGATGTACTGTTTTACCGGGATCTCGCGAACTTCCGGCATCATTTCCTTCAGTCGTGCCAGCGCCCACTGCATGCGGGAGTGCGCCTTTTCCACCAGCTCGGCAGGCTGGTGGCAACGCCCGCATTCGTAATTTTCAAACCCGGGGATGAGGAAGGTGGTGGGCGCGCCGGATTCGCCCAGCGGCAGTTGCATCTGGAACGGTTTCAACTGATCGACGCGGCCAACGGGATCGGGCTTGGGCTGGTGTGAATCGATGAGAAAACTCAATTCACCCACACCGACCGGGGGTTGCGCGATGGAGAACACGGCACATCCCCAAAACAACCCGCCTGCGATCCACGCCGCCATTGTGCGCGGCACGGAGCGCAATCAACCCCCCTGCTGGGTGGCGTTTTCCTTGAGGACGTTCAACCTCTGCCACACGCTGACCACCTTGCGCCCGTTGCGGTCTTCCTTCTTGCCGTCCCACACCGCAAAGGCGACGAGGATCGGCTCTTCTTTATTGAGGTTGGCATCCCACTTACCGGCGGTGTCCATGTCGCGCAGGAACACCACGTTCCATTCGCCGTCCTCCCAGACACCGTATCCCAGGACGTTTTGCTGATCTTTGGGTTGCGGTGTGAGTGTGCCGAAGCCTTCGCCGTTCAATTCCTCCACCGTGTTCTGCTGGGTGGTTCCCAGTTTGACGACGGGGTTGGTCATGGTGCCACCGAAGATGAGCGCATCCATGTCCACGCCACCTGTGGAGTACTCGGAATCTTCCGTCGCTTCCAGCGTCTCTTCGAGCCCGGCTTTCCAGTGCCAGATGTTGACCGGCTTGCCGCGGTTGCCCATGCCAAAGAACGGTTCGTTGTGGCCGTGCGTGTGAAGGGTCACATCCCCCAGCGCCAACTGCACCGCACCGCCGTCGCGGAACACATCGCCCCGGTTCTCGACGAAGCCGTCCTTGGTGGTGTCCTTCCACCGGAGACGGATGGCCAATTGCTTGCCGTTGTTCACCGACTGGAAGCGGATCACCTCCACCGCATCACGCCGCGCCGACAGGGGCCGAAGCACGATGTTCGTGGTTTTCGCCTGCTCCCAGACCGGGCTTTCCGGATCGGTGTCCAGCTCGTAAGGCACATAGAACGAATACACATCGGTCTCGAACTCGCCCTTCTCAAACTCTTTGGTGAATTTCGAACGGATGAAATGCACCAGCGCCCAGCGGTCTTTCTCCGGCAGGTGCGCGTAGGAGTTCATCGGCGTGCCGTCCAGGCCGGTGGACAGCGTTCGGAACAGGTCCTCCGGTTGGCGGCCCGACTTCAGGTAATTGGGATTGGAAATGTCGTGCACGAACACGGCGTGCTTCCACGCGTCTTTCAGCGAACCCGCCAGTTTGCCGTCACCCTTGAGGGACATGCCGTGGCAGTCGTCGCATTTATGCTCGTCGAACAATTCCTTGCCGCGTGCAATCATCCCGGCCGTCGGTTCCGGCGGTTTGGGGATCTCGATCTGCGGTCCGGGGGGTTCCTTGCGGAAGCGGTCGGAAAAGCTCTTGATCATGTTGACCAGTGCCCAGGTGTCCTGCGGAGACAGAGCCGCTTCCCATGCGGGCATGGAGGTGTTGGGCACACCCTTGATGATGGTGCGGTACAGGTCTTCATCGCGCGGCAGGGTGCCGGTGGGCGTCGAGCGGAATTTGAAGATGCCTTTGCGGAAATCGCGCGGCCAGGGATAAAGGTAATCCACCGCCTCGCCGCCGCCGTTACCGTCCTTGCCGTGACAGAACACGCACATGTGCAGGTAGATGTTGCGACCGCGGGCCAGCAGAGCCTGACTTTTCGTCTGCGGCTGCTGGATGTTGGACAGATCGTGCTCACCACGGGTGAGGAACGGGTCCTTTTGTTCGCCACCGTGCATGTCGTGACCCATGTCATGACCGCCGTGGCCCATATCGTGTCCCATATCATGGCCGCCATGGTCCATACCCATGTCGTGGCCGCCGTGATCCATCTTCATGTCGTCCTTGGGGGCCGGTTCCATGTATTCCGATCCGGGCGTGGGGGTGTCCTTGCCTTCACCTTCAAACTGGATCATGCCCTCCGGTTTGTCCGGCAGGTTTTCCAGATCGTGTTCGTGTTTCTGTTCGCCGTGTGAGAACACGCCCGCAGGGGTGACGAATACGAGAAATGCGGCGAGGACGCCCAATGCCGCAAGCGTGTTCCACAACCCCGTTCCACCCTTGAAAAAAATTTTCATTGCCTGAGGCCCCCTAAATGATTGGGTTGGTCTCCCCCCGTTCCATTGCCGGTCATGGTTTGTGCTCGCGGACCATTCGCACCCCCTGGTCCAGGTCGCCCAGGTCCTTGAGGTTGAAATAGTCCTCGTTCTGTCCCAGTCCGAAATACCAGGCATGATCCAGATTGCGTTCGTCCCGGCTCCACAAATAATAACTGCCCCCGCCTTCAAACGCCTCCGGAAGGCCGATGGGTTCTCCGTCCTTGCTGCTCAAAGGCCGCCGTGCATCCCACAATGCGTTGAGTTCATCCATTGTGGGAAGACGCCAGTCGCTGTACCCGGCGAACTTGCCGGCGTTTTTCTTATTGACGTATTCCAGGGCATCGTACCAGTTCATGCCCTCTTGCAGTTCGTGGTAGGAATCCTTCGCCTGCCACATCAGACCCGTCTGCGTATCCAGCACCGTTCCGTTTCCGTTTTTCTGGAAGCGCGGGGCATCCGCTGCCGTAGCAACAGACCCCATCAAACCTGTCCACAGTGTCAGCAGGAGCGTGAGCAAGAAACCTGAACGCATGAAACCACCTTGAGTGAGTGTGAAATTCATTTGAACGGCAACGTTCCTTTATTATACTTACCGGGATACGGCAAACCAAACCCTTTTTATTATAATGATTTCAGGGGCTTTCATGAAGGTCACCATCCTCGGTTCCGGCACCGCGGTTCCCGATCTGAAGCGAAACTCGGCGGGTGTCCTGCTGGAAAACGACGGCAGGCGGTACCTCGTCGATTGCGGTTACGGCACGGTGCATCAGCTGCTTCGTCTCGGAATCACCTACCACGACATTGACGGCATCTTCTTCACCCACCATCACCCCGACCACATGTGCGACCTGGTCTATCTGCTGTTCGGCAGTCAGTATCCGGCCGACCCGAGGACAAAGGATCTACCGATCATCGCCGCACCGGGATTCCGTACCTACTTCGACACTCTGATGAACGCATTCAACAACTGGCTGGTGCCGAAGACCTTCCAGGTGAGCATCCTGGAACAGGATGAAGAGACCCGGGTTTACGACGGGTTGCGTGTCACCACCGCACGGGTTCAGCATATCGAGATGAGCCGGGGTTATCGTTTCGAAAACGCCGAGGGGAAAAGCGTGGCCATCTCCGGCGACACGGAATACCATCCCAACCTGGCGGTGCTGGGACAGGACGCGGACCTGATGATCATTGAGTGCTCCACGCCGGACGAAATGAAAGTGGAGAAGCACGCCACTCCCTCCATTTGCGGACGCGTGGCGCGGGAAGCAAGATGCCAAACCCTGTGCCTCACCCACTTTTACCCACCCTGCGACGACGCAACCGTCCTGGAACAATGCCGGAAAGAGTTCAACGGCAAAATCGTGCTGGCCCGGGACCTCACCCGCTTCGACCTGTGAACCCCGCCCAGTATCCTGATATCCTTTTGTGACAATTTATGTCTCCCTAGACCCAATTTCGTTCTTCGGTGACGAAGTTTGTCCTCAAAAGTTGGTTTTGGTCCGGGACCACTCCCCGCCCTCTCTTCTTCATATCCCTTTTCCGTTTTCTATTTTTGACCTAACCCCGCTTTTTTCAGCATATTCGTAAACTCCAAACAATAATTGAATAAAAATATATCGATTCTCTTAAATTTTGGAACGGGGATTGCTCTATAGCAGGCAGAACATGGATCGGTCATTCAGAAAGGATTCCAAGATGAAATTCAGCCGCCCGATTTTCAGCCTCGTACTCAGCCTGGTTTTCCTCAATTGTTCCGTGGAGCACGTACTGGCGTTTTGCGCGCACTCCAAATCTGATGGGACGAGTGGAGGTTTCGACCTGTACCCTGGAGCCGTTCTCATTCTCATGGCATTCATGGCCGGAGCGATTTTTTACAAAAGTTTCATCCATTCAAGTTCGAAGGAAAACAGGGTGCCGCCCCCCGCGGTGACGGAATGGGACGAAAAGGTTGTGAATTCGGACGAGGTATTCAACCTGGATTACTTGTATTCTGAAAGTCAGGCAAACCAGCTGTTCCCCGAGGAACACGAGTATTGTGAATGGGAACCCCAGCAGGCCCACTTGCGGCATTTGAAAATCGGGCAAAACTTTGCTTCCTGGGTGCAACTCAGTCAATTCCGCAATAACTGAATCCGCATCATCTATCTTGGCCTCAATCTCTTCAACAACCAGCCATTCGAAACCTGCGAATTCGGGCATTCGCCGGTCCACCGGATGGCTGGTTTTTTTGCAGGAAGCCACTGCCTCCATCCAACTTGTATCAGGAAACACGTGTCATTTTTTGACAAACATACTGACCATTTTTGTCATTTTTCATTTCAAATCAGGCCAGACAATCCATCGTTTTCCGGGGAATCCCGACTTCGATAAATATTCTTAAGATCGACTCAAAACCTTCTTGCCAGGCAGACCAAATGAAATCAAGCCGTTATAAAATCGCTCGAAAAGAAATGATGCAGGCGGGGAGGAAAGGCGTGATTTTGGAATGCAATTTGCTCTTTAAAGGGCTGCAAGAAGGTGGTGCCGTTCAACGGCAACCGACTTAGCACTGCCACCTGGCAGTGTATTTGGCAAGACTCCTCCAAGTAACTTGCCTCAAATGGGAAGGGCCGGCTCCATGCGGGGGCGCCGGCCCTTTTCTTTTTTCAGATTTTTATCGAACTGTTTTTTATTCTGTTTTGTTTTCGCCCCTGAGCAGGGCGAAGAACCAGCTGAGCAACTTGAACACGGCAATGCCGCCCAGAAGGCCGGCAATCAACTGCAACAACGGCGGCAGTTGTGCAAGAAAATTGTCGAACCAGGCAAAGAGATCGGACATGGAATATTAAAGCGAAGGTTATAAATTGGAGGCCATCATAACACAGTTGCCCACATTGCCGGACCGGGCCCCCGCCGGGTTCATCCGATAAATACTTCGGTTTTTTCGGTGTCGAGGTCTATTTTCAGAATGCGGTGATTGTTGGTGTCGGAGACGTACAGCACCTTGTCGAGGCAGAGCACGCCTGCCGGTTCCCACAGCCGCGTGCACCGCTTGTCGTCGCACACGATGTCCACCGACGCCTCGACGGTATGCACTTCATGGGTAGCGAGGTCCAGCACCCGAATCTTGTGATTGTACGAATCGGCGATGAACACCGCACCCTCGACGTAATGCACCCCCAGGGGATGCTGAAGCACAGCCTCCTTACCGACGCCGTCGCGGTCGCCGAAGTCGAACAACCCCGTGCCGACGTACGTTTCCACCTTGCCCTGTCCAGCCAGCTCGATGGAACGGATGGCGCTGGTTTCGCTGTCGGCGAGAAACAGCCTGCCGTCCCCCACGGTCAACCCGCTTGGCTGGGCGAACGGGGCCTGCAGACGGGGCCCGTCCTGAAGCGCTTCCGCGCCGGTGCCTGCAAACTGCTCGACGGTGTCGGCGGCGATGTGGCATCGCCCGATCTGGTGCGTGCCGGCGTTGGCGAAATACAACGCGCCGTCATGCAGGGACACATCCCACGGAGAACTGAGTGCCGTCTCCTTCGCCGGATGCGTGTCCCGCAGAAACCCGCCCTGTTCGCCCGTGCCCGCAACCGTCGTCACCTGTTTTAAATTCAAGTCGATTTTGCGGAGCAGGTGGTTCTCCGTGTCGGCCACCCACACAACCCCGTCCTGGTAACACAATCCCTGTGGCCGGAAAAACGAAGCCTCTTCAAACCCGCCGTCGGCCTTGCCCACCGCCCCGCTTCCAACGCGATGCAGGACCGTTCCTTCCCTGTCCGCCACCACCACCTGATTGTGGTTGGCGTCGGCCACGGCGAACTTCCGGTCGCTTTCGCTATAGGCGATCTTGCCGGGAAAGCTGAGTTCGCTTTTCGCCTCCGGTTTCAGTGGCTGGATCAACTCCGCCGCGTTGCCCTGCAGGAATCCCTTCTCCCTCAGTTCCTTCACCAGGCTGTTCATCGTCTCTTCCAGCAGATCCGCGTTCGGCTCCCCTGGCAGTTGGCCCAGGATGTACCCGTCCGGGCCGATGAACACGAGTGTCGGCCACGCGCGGATGGCGTAGCGGTTCCAGATTTTGAAATCGCGGTCGTGCACGATCGGGTGCACGATCTCGTACCGCCGGATGGCGCGCTCGACGTTATCGGTCACCTTCTCGCCGGGGAACTTCGGGCTGTGCACGCCGATGACCACCACGTGCTCGGGGAACTTTTCCTCGATGCGCTTGAGGGTCGGGATGACGTGGATGCAGTTGATGCAACAGAACGTCCAGAAGTCGAGGATGACAATCTTGCCCTTCAGGTCCGGCAGGTCCAGCGGTCGGGCCGCGTTGAACCACGGCAGGTCGCTCGCCTCCAGGGGCGGCGCGTGGATCAGTCGTTCATTCATAAGCTTTCTGGATGGCGGCCTCGGCGGCGGGCTGGATGACGTCCCAGCCGACATCGGGACGTTTGGTGACGGTGATGAAGTCGGCCATCAGAAACACGCTGACCACGCCTTCGATACCGAACAGCGCCGTGGCCACGGGTGACTCCGCCGCCGCCTCCTGATTGGGATAGGTCTTGTGCCCACTTTCGATGGCGGGTTTGTCGAGTGTGAATTTCAACGCGTTTTCATTCGGCGTCGACGACACCTGAATGTTGACAGGCATGGTGGTTTCTCCTCCTCAATTTTAATATCAGATGGAATACATTGTTTTGGGTTGGACATCAAACAGAACCGGGGGCCGGACGGAAGATGCCGAACGAGCTGGTGTAGCCATGAAGAAACGTGTTCTGCCCGACAGGTCCGATTTCGCCGTTGCAGAAAAACCCGCCCAGCGGAATCGCACCCAGCTTGTCCTTGAACACGTTGCAGTCGTGGTTGGCCTCGCCGTACAGATACTGCCCCCTGCCGAGACAGGAAAACAACAGTGCACCGCAGGCGTCGTCACCCCTTCCCTGCTTCGAATACTTGCTCAGCATGACGTTCAAATCTTCGGCCGACATCACCTTGTCGCGCAGATGAAACTGCACCAGCTGGCCCTCGCGCAACGGCGCGCCGATGGACAACGCACCCGTCTCGCGATCGACGCCGATCAGGTTGCGGATCAGGAAGTCCCCCTGCCCCGGATCGTCCTTCAACGGGTCCATCTCGATTCCAAGGAACAGCGACGTCTGCATCAGCTTGCGGTCGTTTTCGCTCATCGTCTCCACCATCTCCTCCAGCACCTGGATCGGCGGCTTGTTGTCCACTTCCTCCAGCAGATATTCGTTGCACTTGGTGATGCTCATGGGTGTGCCGATCGGACGGCACCCCTGCGCGACAATGGTGTCGAGCTGGATGTTGCCGCTCAACGCCAAGCCGATGAGGCCGTTGTTGTACATGCGGTCCCCGATGTACATCACGTTGCCCCCCTGGAAATGGGAGCCGCTGGCGAGTCCGCCGACCTTCGCCGAATTGGGGTAGGCGAAATCCATGCCCGCCAGAAACTCCTCGCCGCGAAACGAAAAGGGGTCGGCGAGCAGGATGAAGTGCGGGTTCGATTCCGCAGGCACGCCCAGCCATTCGCGCCACACGCTGGGGGCGGTGTCGGGATCCGGCAGGGCCATGGTGTCGGTTTGGATTTCCTGGATTTTCACGCCCGGCAGGTGCGCACAGGTCAGGCTGAACGCGTGTTGCTGCTCCACCTCCTGCCCGCCGCCAATGATGCCGCCACCGGTGCAACCCAAAAGGGTGCCGATCGACAGCTGTTCGCGCAACAGCTTTGGAATCTGCGGAAGTTTGTCTTTGAAATGCGGCGAGACGAACATCACCGTCAGATGGATTTCGTTGTCGCCCATCTGCTCACGGACCGCCTTTGCGGTCTCCTGGATGCACTGCTCGATGGTCTCGCCCGTCGATATACTAGAGGCCCATTTCATTCGGAACTCTCCTGAATTCTATTTAAGATGGTCCGCCGTCACGAACGTCATCCGGCGGAGGTTTCGGCGGGCGCCCCGCGCAGGGTGCGGAGCGCCGACTCCACCGTGCGGGTGCCGTTCAGCACGCAGTCGGGAATACCGACCCCGTGGTAGGCACTGCCCGCCACGTACAGGCCGGGGAACGGTTTCAGTTCGTTGTACACGGACTCGATCAGTTGACCGTGGCCGACATGATACTGCACGTTTCCTTTTTTGTACTGGAACACTTTGTAAAATTCGGGTTCGTTGTCAAAACCCATGATGTCCTGCAATTCGCCCAGCACGGTTTTGTAAATGTCTTCCTCCGACTGCTCGGCGTACGGTTCATTCAACGCGCCACCGACGTAGGAGCGAAGGAGGACGTAATCCTCCGGCGCGCGGCCGTAAAATTTCGATGTCACCCAGGTGCAGGCGCTGATCTTGCGTCCTTCGCTGTACGGCACCACAAAGCCGAACCCCTTGAGCGGATGCTTGAACGTGTCCTTTTTAAAGGCCAGCGTCACCGCCGCCGTCGAGACGAACGGAATGCGGTTCAGCAACTCCGCCGCGCGCGGCGCCACCGGTTCGAACAGCTTCGCCGTCACGTTCGCGGGCGTGGTCACAAGCACCGCGTCGGCCTCTATCCGCTCGCCCGTGTCCAGCTCCACCTGCCAGCCGTCGTCTTTCCGCAACAGCGCCTTGACCCGCGTCTGTTTGCGGAAGGTGATGTCAGGCGACTCCTCGATGATGCGTTCGATCATCGATCCCAGTCCGTTCTTCAGACTCACGAAAAAGGTGAACGGCGTGTAGCCTTTTTTCGGTTGCGGGGCCGGCGCGGCTTTCATGCGCTGGCGTTTTGCCGCCAGCATGCCGAGGATCAGCGAACGGTATTTTTTTTCCGTCTGCGCGAACATGGGAAACGTGCTGTGCAGGCTCATCGTCTCCGGGTCGCTGGAGTAGATGCCACACATGAGCGGTTGCGCCATCCTCTGCAACGCCTCCTCACCGAGCCTTCTGCGCACGAACGACGCCAGGCTTTCGTCGCGGTTGCTGAACTTTTTCGGCAGGACCAGGTCCATCGCCATGCGCACCTTGCCGGGGATGCTGAACAGCGGGGACAGCGCGAACGGCAGGAACTTGGTCGGCACCATGAGCGTCAGCCCGTCGGGCAGGGTGACCATCTTTTTGTTCAGATAGACGTAGGTCTTGGGGGTTTCCGGGCGGGTGCTCATCAGCTGGTTTTCGAGGCCGATCTTCTTGCACAACTCCAGCGCCCACGGTTTTTGCGTGATGAAACTGTCCGGCCCGCGTTCCAGGAGGAACCCGTTTTCGCGGATCGTGCAGATCTTGCCGCCCCAGCGGTCGGCCCCTTCCAGCACGGTGCAGTCGATGTCGCCCTGCCCGTTGTTGAACTCTTCCTGAATGCGGTACGCCGCCGCCAGCCCGGCGATGCCGCCCCCGATGATGACCAGTTTTTTCATGGCGCTAATTATGACAGGTTTCCCACGGCGAGGCAATCCGGCGAAATCCCATGATTTTTCAATCACAAAAACGAGATTCTATGGAGGGGGACGCTCAATGGATTTCCAGCCTGACCGGGCTAAAACCCCGCAGGTTCTTTGCCGCCGGTGACGCGTTTGCCGGCGAGCCAGGTCTGGTCGACGAAGTTCTCGCCGAAGTAATACACGAGGTCGCGGTAGTCGCCGGTCTTGAGGATGTTGAAGTCGGCGCGCTGGCCGGGAAGGAGTCCTCCGTACAATCGATGATGCCCCAGCGCCTTCGCCGCGCCATAGGTCGCCGCCGCCAAGGCCTGCCCGGGGGTGATGCGGTACAGGTTCGACGCCAGATAAATCACCGTCTGCATGTTGTAGGTGGGGCAACTGCCGGGGTTGCAGTCGGTGGCAAGCGCCAGCGTCACCCGTGCGTCCAGCATGCTGTGCACCAGCGGTTGCTTGGTGCCGCCCAGGAACAGCGTGACGCCGGGCATCAATACCGCCACAGTGCCCGCGGCATGCATGGCCTGGATGTCCTTCGGCGTGGCGTGCTCAAGGTGATCGCACGACAGCGCGCCCAGCCGCGCCGCCTCGTACGCTCCGCCCTGGTGCGACAACTCCTCGACGTGCGCGCGCAGGTCGAACCCCAAAAGCTTCGCCTGCAGGAAAATGAGCCGCAGGTCGGCGACGGTGAACACGTTTTTCTCGCAGAAGATGTCCACGCCGTCGGCGAGGCCACGGAACCGTGGCAGGTTCTCCAGCACGAACTCGACGTACTGTTTCCGTTTCACCTGCGGTGGAATGGCGTGCGCGCCAAGGTAGGTGAGCGTCACCGGCGCTTTCAACGTCTTCCTCAGCCGTTGCCCCACCCGCAGCATCTTCATTTCCGTATCGAGATCGAGGCCGTAGCCGGACTTGATCTCGAACGCCGTGGTGCCCAAAGCCATCATGCGCTTCATGCGCGCTTTGGCCTGATCGAACAGCGTCGCCTCCGACGCCTGCCTGGTGGCGCGCACGGTGTCGTGGATGCCGCCCCCCTTGCTCAGGATTTCAAGGTACGACACGCCGCTCATGCGGTCCACCATCTCGTCCTTGCGCTCGCCGCCGTACACCAGGTGCGTGTGGCAGTCGACGAATCCCGGCACCACCGCACGGCCGTTCACGTCGATCACCTTTTTGTACTTCGCCGACGCCTTCACTTCCGAATCCTTCAGGATTTTTTCGATGTGACCGTTCTTCACCACCAGCGCACAGTTCTTGCGCACGCGCACGCCGGGCTGGGACGTCGCGTCAGCCTGGATCAACTGCCCGATGTTTCGGAAGCACAGCGTTTCCGTCATGAAACCTCTTGCGATTGAGACCTTGGCACAAATGAATTAGGAATCACCTACAACCCATTTATGAACAAAGGAAAAGTCATGAAACCCCCTCATCCTGACCTTCTCCCGCAAGGGGAGAAGGGACCTTAAATACTCCCTCTCCCTTGATGGGAGAGGGCTGGGGTGAGGGTGGCTTCCTCTGATTTTTTATGACTTTTTCAAAGCTCTCCTTGCGATGAAGATTCCGCTACGGTTTGGGAAGATTCACTTTGCGTTTTTTGGCGATGTGTTTCGCCTCGTCGTACCCGGCGTCGACGTGCCGCGCCACGCCGAGTCCCGGATCGTGCGTGAGCACGCGGTCGAGTCGGTCCTCTTTCCGTTTCGTGCCGTCGGCGACGATCACCATGCCCGCGTGCAGACTGTTGCCCATGCCCACGCCGCCGCCGTGGTGGAAACTGACCCAGCTCGCGCCCGACACCGCGTTCACCGCAAAATTCAGGAGCGGCCAGTCGGCCACGGCGTCACTGCCATCCAGCATGCCTTCGGTCTCGCGGTTGGGCGAGGCGACACTGCCGCAGTCGAGGTGGTCGCGGCCGATGACGATCGGCGCCGCCACCTTTTTCTTTTTGACCAGATGATTCATCACCGCACCCATCTTCGCGCGCTCGCCGTAACCCAGCCAGCAGACACGCGTCGGCAGCCCCAGCACCGGCACCTGTTTCTGCGCTTTGGTGATCCAGCGCTCGAGCGCCTTCTTTTCCGGAAACGTGTCGAGCACCGCCTGATCCACCGTGTGCAGGTCCTTCTTTTTACCGGAAAGCAGGGCCCAGCGGAACGGTCCCTGCCCTTCACAGAACAGCGGCCGGATGTACGCCGGAACGAAGCCGGGATAGAGGAACGCGCCGTCGGCATCACGCACGGTGAGTCCGCCCAGCTCCGCCTGCCCGCGCAGGTTGTTGCCGTAATCGAACACAACGCATCCTTTCGATTGCAGATCGATCATCGCCTGACAATGCTTGACCGCCGTTTCCAGCGACAGCTTGCGGTAGGTATCGGGGGCGCCTTTGCGCAGCTTCATGAGCGAGGCGTAATCGCCGCCTTCGGGCACGTAGGTCATGAGGTTGTGCGCCGAGGTCTGGTCGGTGACGATGTCCGGCAGGCGTCTGCCTTCGGCCAATTGACGCGCCACCGTCGCGCCGTTGGCGACGAGCCCGACGCTGATGGGTTCGCCTTCCTTGATGGAACGTTCGATCAGGTTCAATGCCTCATTCAGGTTTTTGGCGGCGTGATCGAGATACCCCTCTTTCAACCGCCGCTCCACCTGGGCGGGATTCACTTCCGCCACCAGCACCGAGGCATCGTTCATCGTGCCCGCCAGCGGTTGCGCCGCACCCATGTTGCCGAGGCCCGCGGTGAAGATCCATTTCCCCTTGAGGCTCGGCTGGTTGAAATCGATCTGCCCGCAGGCGCCGAAGGTTTCGTAGGTGCCCTGCAGGATGCCCTGCGTGCCGATGTAGATCCAGCTTCCCGCCGTCATTTGGCCGTACATCATGAGGCCGAGGCGGTCGAGGTGATCGAAATGCTCATCCGTGGCCCAGTGCGGCACCAGGTTGGAGTTGGCAATGAGGACGCGCGGCGCGTCCGGATGCGTGCGCGCGATATAGACGGGTTTGCCCGACTGCACGCACAGCGTCTCGTCTTTCTTGAGGCGTTTGAGTTCGGCGACCAGGCGGTGGTATTCCTTCCAGTTGCGCGCGGCGCGGCCGGTGCCGCCGTAGACGATGAGTTGCTTCCAGTCGAGGGCGACGCGGTCGTCGAGGTTGTTCATCAGCATGCGGAGCGCCGCTTCGGCGTCCCAGTCACAACATCGGAGTTTGAGCGAGGTGGAGGCCCGCGGCGCTTTTTTCGGAGCCAGCTCGCTGTGGAGCGGGCGTTCAGAGGAGGGTTTGTTCGATCCTGCGGGTTTGATGGGTGAGCCGCGTTGCCGGTTCATTCATGCCTCCTTTCGGGATGCCACCCCCAGGCAGAAGTAATAGAACATCGATGCCGCCAGGCGTCCGGTGCGTTCTTCCTCGATTTCCGGGTTGTACTCCGAGAGGTCGAACAGTTGGACTTTCGAGTTCTGCCCGGCGATGCGGGCGATCTCCAGCGCCTCGCTTCCACGCAGGCCCATGACCGACGGGGCCGACACACCGGGCGCGTCCGCCATGCGGACGGAATCGAGGTCGAAACTCACGAAAACCGCGTCGCAGTCCCACGCCACGCGACCGAGGGCGGAGCTGAACCAGCCGAGCGCGTCGTCGTTCATGTAAATCTCAGACAACCAGTGGATGTGCCCGTCCCTGTGGCGGACATACTCCACGTGCTCCTTCGCGGCCTGGCTTCCCTGCGTGGCGAATTCGATGAAATGCTCGCCGGAGAAGCGGGCGTCTTCAAGTAGAAGGCGGAACGGCGAGCCGCTATGCGCCTTGCCGTCGATGAGTGGGCGGACGTCCAGGTGCGCGTCCACGTTGATGGCCCCCACCTGGCGGCTTTCGTGGGTGTCAAGCAGGGCCTGCGCGTTCGGCCACGACTGGTCGTTGCCGCCGCCCACCACGAAGGGGGTGCCCCCTGCCTGCAATATATCCTTCAATTTGGCCGTCAGGGCGGCGTGGGCCTGCTCCAGTGGCAGGCCGGGGTCGATGTCGCCTGCGTCGGTGATGCGGAGGGGGGCCAGATCGATCCCCAACTCGGGATTGAACACCGTGCCGAAGCGGCGGAGCCACGACCGCATCTTCTCCGGACCCGACCGTGCACCGGTACGCCCGCCATTCCGGGCCACCCCCTCATCGTAGGGAAAGCCCAGCAGGACCACGTTTCCATCCGTTCCCGGATATATGATATCCGCCAGCCTCGGATCGTCCTTCATAGTCTCTTTATAGAATGGTTTTGGGGGATTGTAAACTACCCCACCCACAACCTATTGTATTTCAAATTTGGCATGGACTTTCTAAAATAGGTTTTGTTATATTTTTTACCTGAAATCCAACGATCACATCCACGCGAGGAGCAAGGAAATGGCAGATTCCATCACGGCATTGAAACAGGCCATCGAGTTCGAGCGGTCGGCGCTGGAGAAATACCAGGAAGCGCTGAAAACGGCGACGCACCAGGAAACCCGCGAAGCGCTCAAAGGCTACATCACGGATAAAGAACAGAAAATCGACACGCTGTCGTGGTTCATCATGGCGGAGACCGGGTCGGTGGAGACCAGCCCGTCGGAGTCCGGCGAAGCCGCCGAGGGCGAAAAATCCGGCGCGAGCAAGTGTCCCTTCTCGAAGCAGTTGGCGGACATGGGCATCGACATCTCCCAGATGAAACCCCCGACGTTCGAATAAATCGAGAACTTCCGGTAACGAGAGAGGCGTTCATGGCTCTTGATGAACCCAGAGACCTGTTGATCGAGTGCTCGGCCTGCAACATCGAAAACGTGTTTTCCGAGTACACGCCCGATCAACCGACATTCTGCAACCAGTGCCGGGACCGGCTGATTCATCCGGATTTCAACGAGACGCACAACGAGTACCGTTGCGAGGACTGCGGATTCTCGGTGTGCCTGTTGAAGGAAACGGAATTCGATGAGGGCAACACGCCCTGCCGGTGCGGCAGCACCAATGTGTTCAAGGTCGACCCCTCCACCATCGCCGAAGACGCCGAGGAAGCCGGGGCGTTTGAGCTGGAAGAGGACAATGACGACGGCAACGGGTTCGACTGGTACCGGTCGGAATCTTCCGGCGGGGACACCTTGGACGATTACAACGAACTGTTTGATCAGGACCCGGGTTACAACTGATCCGGCGTCCTGGTTTTCCTTCCCTTTTTTCCCTTTCAGGCCAACGCCGAAAGTGCGTTCGTTTCAGGCGGGGTCTTTTTCCAGCCGCACGTGCTTCAGGTACAGCAGTTCCATCGCGTTGAGGCGCAACCCCTTCACGTAAGGTTTGACCAGCACGTTGTGGGTGAGGCCGAACAGTGAAATGAGCGGTGCGTCGGTTTCGGTGAGGGTCTTCTGTGCGGCATCATAAATGGCCTGACGCTTTTGGGGATCGCGCTCCGCCGCGCCCCGGCGGATCAACCGGTCGTATTCGGGATTGCCCCAGTTCAGGTGATTGTTGCCGCTGGTCGAGGTGAACAGGTTCATGAAGTTGTCCGGGTCGGGAAAGTCCGCGCCCCACCCCAGCCGGAACACAGGAGGCGCGTCCAGCCGGAGTCTGCTCAGAAACACTTTCCACTCCATACTCTCCAGGGTCACGTCCAGCGAAAGATGTTTTCTCCACTGCGCCTGCACGAACTCGGCGATGAGTTTGTTGGTGGCGTCGGTGTTGTAGGCAATGGAAAATGGTGGGAAGCCTTTTCCTCCGGAATAACCCGCTTCTGCCAGGAGCCGCCGCGCTTTTTCGGGATCGAAATGCGGGCCGATGTCCGGGTTGTAACCAAACATGCCTTTGGGAATCCACGACGCCGCCGGCAGCTCGCCCCCTTTCAGGATCAACGGAATCTGATCGCGGTCTATGGCGTGTGCCAGCGCGCGCCGCACGGCGGCGTTGTCGAATGGGGCTTTGGTCACGTTGAAACCGTAATAGTAGCCGCGCAACAGAGGCAGGTTGCGGTACTCGGGACTGCTTTTATAATGCGGGATGGCCACCGGCGGCAGCTCCACCATCTCCAGTTCGCCCGTCTCGTAGAGCGTCAACTCCGTTGTCGGTTCGCGCACGACGTAGAGCACGACGCGGTCCACACCGGGCCGTCCTTCATAAAAATTTTCGTTGGCTTTGAGGATCAGCTTGTACTCGTGCTGCCATTCGTCCAGCGTGAAGGGTCCGTTGGTAACGATGTGTTGCGGATCGGTCCAGAGGTCGCCGTACTTCTCGACGATGTCCTTTCGCATGGGAAAGGTCACCATGAAGGTTGTGATGCTGGGAAAATAAATGACGGGACGCTCCAGTGTCACCTCCAGCACCGTATCCGAGAGCGCGCGCACGCCGACCTGTTCGGCGTCCTTGAGCCTGCCCGAGTTGTAGGCGTAGGCGTTTTTCACGTCGAACAGGAAGTAGGCGTACTCCGCCGCGGTGGCGGGGTTGAGCAGGCGTTTCCACGAAAACTCGAAGTCGTGCGCGGTGACGGGTTTTCCATCGGTCCAGAAGACGTCGTCCCGCAGGTGGTAGGTGATGACGGTGCCGTCGTCCGAAAACTCCCAGCGATGGGCGATGGCGGGGACGGGTTCCAGGTCTTCGTTGTACTGGGTGAGGCCCTCCATGATGTTGGTCAGCACGTCGAAGGACACGTTGTCGGTGGCGAGGGACCAGTCGAGCGTGGGCGGCTCCGAATGGATGGCGAGGCGGAGGGTGGCGTTCTCTCCACCGGCATCCGACGGGTTGGAACAACCGGGGGCCGCCAGCATCCCCGCCGCCAGCAGGCATGCCGTCAAAAGGGCCCGCCAAAGGGCCGTATGAGCCGGTACAAGGTTCATTCGACTACCATACCAGAATCGGCATGCCGGGAAAATCAGCCATACAGGGCTGTCAGATTTAACCTTTACTTTTCATGGGACATCTATAGAATTGAAATTTTCCACCACCACGATACACACATACATATGGCGAAAAACCAGAACGTTGACGACATCACCTGGATCCGGCGCTGGATCAAAAAAGGCCTGAGCAAGGACAAGAAAACGCTCGACCTGTCCAACAAGCGCTTCGATCTGCAGATCGCCCTCGACGTGGCCGAAAATCTCGCCGTACCGGGCATCGAAATCCTTTACATGCACAACTGCTGGATCAAGGACACTTATTTGGAAGAACTGGTGGAAGGGGACCTGTTCCAGGGCGTGCAGGAGTTGTGGTTGTACGAGAACAAGATCAGCAACCAGGGGGCGGAATACCTGGCCGACTGCGACAAGCTGGACAATGTCCGGTATCTCAGCCTGTACTCGAACAAGATCGGTCCCGAAGGCGCGGAAGCCATTGCCGAATCGCCCAACCTGTCGCGGCTGGAAACGCTCGATTTGTCGTTCAACAAGATCGGCGATTCCGGGGCCGTGGCGCTGGCCAACTCGCGCAACCTGCCTCGCCTCAAAGCCCTGCACCTCGACTCCAACGGCATCGGACAGGAAGGCATGGAAGCGCTGGCGGAGTCGCCGGGTCTTAAAAAACTGGAAGTCCTCAACCTGACGTACAACATGATTACGCCCGAAGGCTTCGAACGCCTGCGTGAATCGCCGCGCCTGCAATCACTCAAAGAATTCCGTTTCGATTTTCCCACCGACGATGACTGATCCCCAAATCAAATCCCGGGATAACGGACTGAAGACGGTCCAGTCCATTGCGGACAAGCTGGCCCTGCGCCATTCGACGCTCGATCTGAGTTACGATTCGCTGGGTGATGCCGGGGCCGTATTCCTCGCCCGCCACAAGGACCTGTCGCATGTGCGCGTCCTCAACCTGTCATGGAACGACATCGGCGACACGGGCATCGAGGCACTGGCACAATGCCCTTCTCTTGCGGGGGTCACGCACCTGCACCTGGATTCAAACGCCATCACGGACAAAGCCGCGGCGGCACTCGCGCAATCGCCTCACCTCGGTCAGTTGAAACTGCTCAACCTCACCAACAACCGCATCGGCGACGACGGCGCCCTGCGCCTGGTCAAATCGAGAAAACTGCCGAAACTGGAGTTTCTGGAACTGGAACTCAACCGCATTGGCGAGGAACGCCTGTCCCGGTTTCCCGACGGGGCGGCCAATCCGCAACTGCGCTGGCTGAACCTGCGCAAGAACAAGATCAATACCGACACGCTCTCCGACTGGATCCAGACCGGCGCGTTCTCCCCGGTGGAAGTGCTCAATCTCGGATTCAACCGCATCGACGACGCCGGGGCCAGGCTGCTGGCGCAATCGCCCACCGTGGCGCGCCTGAAGAAACTGGTGATCGACTTCAACTGGATCGGCAACGACGGCGCGAAGGCGCTAGCCAAATCCAAACACCTCGCCAACCTTCAGGATTTGTACACGCACGAAAACGAGTTCACCCGCGAAGGCGAGGAAACGCTGCTGGATTTCCGCATCCGGCAATTGATCAAAGCGCGCGCGCAGAACGGCACGCTCAACCTGAACGGACAGCGTCTCGGCAACAAGGGATTTCAGGCCATCGCGCGTTGTCCGGAAATGGCAAACATAGAGCACCTTTCTTTGCGCAATAACTTCGCCGACCACATGGGACTGGTGGCGCTCTGCCAGTCGGAGCACCTCAAGAACCTCAAATCGCTCAACCTGATGGACAACCCCATCGGCGACAAGGGCATGCTGGCTTTAGCCGAGGCGGTATTTTCCGGCCTCACTGCGCTCAACCTGGAAAAGACAGGCATCAAGGTCGCGGGCGTGCAGGCGCTCGGCACTTCGCGCGTGCTGACAAAGCTCGAAGACCTGAACCTGAGCCACAACGACATCAGCAACCAGGGCGGCAGGATCCTCGCACAATCGCCCAACTTCGCCAGGCTCAAAACCCTGAAGCTGTGGAACACGTGGATGGAGAGCGACGGCGTCATCGCGCTGGCCTGCTCGGAGAACATGGCGAATGTCACCGAGTTGCGTCTCAACAGCAACGGCATCCGCTATTCCGGCTTCAAGGCGCTTTCCGAATCGCCGCGGTTCACCTCACTTGCCACGCTCGACATCCGGCGCAACAACTTCTGCGTGGACAGCTTCAAGCTGTTTACGGAGTCGGAGCGCCTTCGGACCCTGAAGGAGTTCCGGTTTTAAACAGGGCGTAAAACGGGTGCACAACAACAAATTTGAAGGCATAAAAAAACCCCGGAACCGCGAAGGTTCCGGGGTTTTGTTTTTTATGACTTGAAGTGCCGTCAGGCGATCGCCAGGAAGTTGCAGGCCTGGTAGCAGGCGTTGCAGTTGATGCACAGGTCCATGTCGATGTGCGCCGAAACCTTCTTGGTGCCGCCGGTGATGGCGCCGGTCGGGCATGGCTTGATGCACGCGCCGCAGGCCACACAGTCTTCTTCCTTGACCACGTAGCGGTACAGGCCCGTACACATGGCCGCGTCGCAAACCTGGTCGACGATATGCCGCTCGTACTCCTTGCGGAAATACTTGAGGCCGCTGAGCACCGATTTGACCGCCGTCTCACCCAGGCCACACAGCGAAGTGACGTTGATCTCCTCGCACATCGCCTGCAGTTTGTCGAGATATTCCATTTTTCCGCGGCCTTCGGCGATGTCGTCCAGCATGTTCTTGATGAGCGTCAGCCCGATCCGGCACGGCGTGCACTTGCCGCAGGTCTCCGACTCGTTGAAGCCGATGGAAAAACGGGTGAGGTCGATGACGCAGGCCGAGTTGTCGTAGGCCGACAGGCTGGCCTGGCCCATGATGGCGCCGGCCTCGATGAGGCTTTCGTAGTCGGTCTTGGTGTCGAGTTTCTCCGGGGGCAGGAAGCCGCCGGTGACGCCGCCGATGTGCACCACCTTCAGTTCTTTCTTTTTCAGGATGCCGCCGCAGTAATCGTTGATGATCTCGCCCACGGTGGTGTTCATGTCGAACTCCATCAGCCCGGCATACTTCAGGTTGCCGGCGATGGCCCAGGTCTTGCAGCCCGGCGAGTTCTCCGGTCCCATCGACAGGTACCAGTCGGCGCCCTGTTTCATGATCTCGGTGACCGTCGCCCAGGTCTCGGCATTGTTCAGGTTCGTCGGGTAGCCGAAGACGCCTTTATCCGCGGAGTGCGGCGGCTGGGCTTTCGGGAACGGGCGTTTGCCTTCGACGGAAGACATCAGCGCCGTCGATTCGCCACCGATGAACGCCTCCATGCCTTCATGCACGTAGAAGTCGATGCTGAAATCCGTGCCCAGAATGTTTTTGCCGAGCAGGCCGCGCTCGCGCGCCGATTCCAGCGCCATGTTGAGGCGCCGCACGGCTATGGAGTAGTCGGAGCGGGTGTAGATGATGCCGTCGGTGGCGCCGATGGCGTACGCGCCGATCAACAGGCCTTCCAGCACCTGGTGCGGACAGCCTTCCATGATACTGCGGTCCATGTAGGACGCCGGGTTGCCCTCGTCGCCGTTGACCATGATGTATTTGCGTTCGGCCTTGGCGTTTGCCGTTTTCTCCCACTTGTCGCCGGTGAAGAATCCGCCGCCGCCCTTGCCACGCAGACCGGATCGCCGGATTTCCTTGCGCACCTGCTCCGGCGTCATGGTGGTCATCACTTTTTTCAGCGTCTCGTAGCCGCCGACCTTGATGTATTCGTCGATACTTTCCGGATCGATGTTGCCCCCATGCTTCAACGCGACCCGCGCCTGCTTCTCCAGCGTTTCGTAATAGTCCGGCTTGGCCGCGAGCCTGGCAAACGGTTTGCCGCCCAGCACGTGATCCTTGAAAATCTGCGGAACGTTCGCGACCTTCACGCGTTCGTAGGTGACGCGCGGCTGGCCCGGGACGTACACGTCCACCAGCACGTCACGGCTGCAATAACCACGGCACCCGACCTGGCCCATTTCGCAACCGCCGCGCTCGGACAACTCCGCCGAACCCTGGTTCTCGTCGATCAGTTTCTGAAATTCCGCGTAAACGTCTTTGGCTCCCTCGGCCTGACCACTGAGGCTCATGCAGACCGTGATCTTGATGGTCCCTTTTTCCTGCTCGGTGGCCTGGGATTCTGTCGCTTCCGCAACCGTCATGGGGATCTCCTTTTACCTTTAGTTGCCTGTAAACTTTTTATATACGTAAGCTTTGAAAAAACAATGCAATCTGTTTGATTGGAATCCAGCCCAAGGGGTGGTTCCATCTGGGCTTTCAGGACTTCATACCATCTCACATTTTGCGAGATTTTTCCAGAAATTCTAGTGAGCCCACACCCCATTGTCAACCTAATCGGGGGCGTTTCTCCATGGAAAATCCGTAATTTTTCCGCAACTTGCTGAAAGCCCGCCCACCTCGGCCCCCCTTTTCCCCGGAACGCTCCCGATCCCGGACATGAAATAGGCGTAACCCATTAATTTTAAATAACATTTCAGGGGTTCGAGGGAACACGACGGCTGGACACCGGTTCGATTGGAACACATCCCCTGCAACCGGCCTGGAATCGGGAGGCGATCGCCCACCTCATCCAAAAACGGGATCCAAAGGGTCAGGGCGCGGCGGATTCCAGTTCGTCTGCCGACACGGTGACGAACGCGGACTTGAGGTAATTCTGCAAGGAATCGGAAAGGGTGCGCAACTCCTGGTCGGGGATGACCTGCGACAAATAGTCCTCGATCTGCCCCCGGTACAAAACCAGTCTCCATTCCCCCCGCCCGCCGGGTTGAACAAAATTGAGGCGGACCATCTCCGTCAACCACAATTCCGTCCGCGGGTCCTGCATGCTTCCGACCAGTTGAACCTGGCCCTCGGTGTGCTTGCCCTTGTCGCCGGCCGGTTTCATGCGGATCACCTTCACTTCGTATTGCGTCTCGAACTGCTTGTCCGCCATGTTGTACGGCGGGGCGAAGCCCAGGTCCTTGAGCTTCGCCGGATCCAGCCCCGCGATGGCCGCCTCGACGTGCTGTTTCAAGGACTCCGCTGTCGCCGCACTGGCCGCTCCGGGTTTCTCCGGCTGGCCACAGGCGGCGATCCCGATCAGTATGAACGCCAGAACAAAACCCCGATTGATATACTTCGTGAGTGCAAACAAATCCACCTCCTGAATCCACCGCTTATATTCGTTATGGGATCAGTTTCCCGATCTTGTTGTTGTATTTGCCACGGAAGTACATGCCCATCTCCGTGAACCACACGTTGCCGGCGGCATCCAGCGCAAGCTGGCTGGGATGCGCCTTCGGGTCGGCCAGCGGAAAAAACGCGACGCCCTCGTTCGTCCCCGGTTGCGCTTTTTCCAGGTCCAGGCGACCGATGCTGTCGGGTCGGTTCGCAGTGAACCACACGACTTGGCGCCGGTCATCGACGATGAGGTCGTGCGGCCCCTTGCGCTCGCCCAGGTGAAACTCGACGATTTCCGGTGGAGTGCCCTGTTTGAAATCCAGGTACGCCAGCTTGCTGGCGAACATCTGCGTGAACCACACCATGCCGTCGCCGCTTTGCGTGATGCCGTGCGGTACGGATTTCTCCGGCGGCACGGTCCATTCCTCAACCTTCCCGCTTTCGGTATTCAGCCTGGCCACCTTGTTGAAAAACTTTTTGGCCCAGAACATGCCGCCCTGTGTGTACCACACATGCGTGCCGTCCACCACCATGGCATGCGGATGCCCCTCGCCCACCGCGTATTCCTTGATGGTTCCGTCCTCCGGATTCAACCGCCCCACCTTGTTGGCGTTGAACTCGAGAAACCAGAGAGAGCCGTCCGGCCCTTCCTTGATCTGGTGCGGCTCGCTGTCTTCCGTCGGGATGTCGTACTCCCTGATCTTGCCGCTTGCGGGGTCGAGCCGGCCGATGCGGTTGCCCGCCATTTCAGTGAACCACACGGTGCCGTCTTCCGCCACGGTGATGTAATGCGGCTGGCTGTTGGGCTCCGGCAGTTCGAACTCGGTGATGCCGTTGGAGGTTCCGGGCCGGGTCTCGGAGGGAATGAGTCTGCCGATTCGGTTGGCGTTGATTTCAGTGAACCACACCGTGTCGTCCGGGGCGATGGCGATGTCCGCCGGACTGCTTCCGCCCGATGGCGTGATGTATTCCTCGATGGTGACCGCCTGCGCCGCCGGTGCTGACAACAACAAGCAAACCGCCCAGGCGTTCAGCCAGAACGAAATCGGTTTCGAACGCGTCATAACATGGTCCTCCATGTCGTTGGCGTGGGTGTGCCGTCATTATAGTACGGATCGCGGGCGGCGGGTTTTTGAATTTCCATCCAGCCGGTGAAGCAAGGCTGTTGGTTCCCCCACCCCCACCGCACCGGAAAAGCACTCCACAGACAGCGTGCCCCTTTGGACACAGCCTCCGGGTTTTCCCCTTGTCTGCCTGTTTAAAATTCCATACAATCGATTCTTCATACTCCTTGAAACGTCAAACCGATTGGACCCAACCATGATCAAAACCAGTGTCAAAACGGACGATGTGCGGAAACACAAAACCGAATGCCTGATCGTGCTCTGCCCGGAGAAAAAACCCGCGGGCGTGGTGAAGGAGATCGACGGCCTGTTGAACGGGGCCATCTCCGCCGCACACAAGGCCAAACGTTTCGAAGGCAAGCCCAACCAGACCTGCTCGTTCAACGTGATGGGACTCCTGGGCGCACAGCAGTTGATCCTGGTGGGTCTCGGCAAAACGAAGGACATCAAGGAAGAGCAACTGCGCCAGGCGGCGGGCACCGGTGTGAAACTCGCCGAAAGATCGCGGTACAAAAAGGTCGCCCTCTACCTGCCGGAAGACGATGCCGGCAAGCCGGGCAAATCGAAAAAGGACAAGTACGGCGACCCCGTCGCCCACGCACTGGCGGAAGGCGCGCACCTCGCGCTCTACCACTTCGACGCCTACAAGCAGAAGGACGCGGACGATCCGCCCAGCCGCATCCAGGAAATCGTGTTTCTCATCGGGTCCAGGGCGAAGGTGCCTGCATTCCAGAAGGGCGTGCAGTCGGCGGAAAGGCTGGCGGAAGCGGTGATGACCACGCGTGACCTCATGACGCATCCCGGAAACACCGCCACTCCGACGTATTTGGCCAACCAGGCGAAAAAGCTGGCGCGCCAATACAAATTCACCTGCCGCGTGCTCGAAAAGAAGGACATGCAACAGAAGAAAATGGGGGCCCTGCTGGGGGTCGCCCGCGGCAGCCACGAGCCGCCCAAGTTCATCGTCATGGAATACAACGGCGGCAAAAAAAACCAGCCTCCGGTGGTGATCGTCGGCAAGGGCATCACCTTCGACACCGGTGGCATTTCGCTGAAGCCGCCGGCAAGCATGGACGAGATGAAGTTCGACATGTCCGGCGGCGCGGTGGCCATCGGCACCCTGGCGGCCGTGGCCAGCCTGAAACTGCCGGTCAACGTGGTCGGCCTGGTTCCGGCGACGGAGAACATGCCCGGCGGTTCGGCCATCAAGCCCGGCGATATCCTCACCGCTTCCAACGGCAAGACCATCGAGGTGCTGAACACCGACGCGGAAGGACGGCTGATCCTCTCCGACGCGCTGGTGTACGCGCAGAAATACAAACCGCGTGCGGTGATCGATCTCGCCACGCTGACGGGCGCGGTGATCGTGGCCCTGGGGCACGTCGCCACCGCGGTGGTCGGCACCGACGACAAGCTGATCCAGAACCTCATGGACTGCGGCACGGAGACGGGCGAACGCCTGTGGCAGCTGCCGCTCTATGACGAATTCGAAAAAGCCATCAAAAGCGACATCGCCGACCTGAAAAACATCGCCGGTGCGGGCGTTGGCGCGGGCACCATCACCGCCGCCGCGTTCCTCAAACAGTTCGTCGGCGATTTTCCGTGGGCTCACCTCGACATCGCCGGCACCGCCTGGGGATCGGAAGAAAAACCCTACGTGCCGAAAGGCGGCTCCGGTGTGGGCGTCCGCCTGCTGGTCCACTACCTGAAAAACCTCTGAGACATGATCGACTCCATCATCATCTTCGTTCACCTCATGTCCGCCGCCGTGGGGGTGGGGGCCAGTGTGTACTGCCTGTACCTGATCCTGCCCCGTTTCGACAAGCAGGAAGCGGGCCGGCCCATGGACGAAAATTCCATCACCTACAAACTGCTCGACGTGCTGGTGCCGACGGTGTTCGTTTCGGTGTTGTTGCTCGTCGGGTCCGGCATTTATTACCTGATGGAGAACTACACCGAGCAGGTGAACCTGAAGGACGGGTACTACAACATCCTCGGCATCAAGCTGATCTTCGTGATCGCCGCGTTTTTCCTGAGTGTGTACACCACCTTCGCCCTGCGCCCGCGCATCTCCGACCTCGACCTCAAACCGGAGGAGGCGAAAAAGGAAGTGGGGCCGACTCTCGACACCATGCGCACGCTCAGCCAGGTGACGCTGATCACCATTGTGTTCGCCGTTTTTATGGGAATCTACCTGGCCCGGTTTTGACGTCATGAGCGAACGCTGGCAGGAAACCCTCTCGTTCCTTCGAAACGAAGGCGGAGCGCTGAAAAAATCGGCAATGAACCGCCACGACGCGCGTTTCTCCGACTGGCATGCGAAAGCGCAGGCTTTCGTTCAGGAATTCGCCCCGAAAAAACGGCCCGCGTTCGACGAAATCCGTTTCGCCTCCGACTTCCTTCTTTCCAAACCCGAAGACGAGCAGAAAGAAATCAACGACCGCATCGCGCTGGTGAGCGACATCGATCTGTGCTTCCAACTCCTGGAACAGGTGGGGGAGATCGCCGAAGAAAACGCGAAGAAGGAAAAAGCGAGAAAACAGGCAGCGCCTGCCTCCGCACCGCCGCCTGCTGTCGGACACGTGCCGCAGCGCAACGCAACTCCAGCACCCGCTTCCGCCGGCGATTTACACGCGGTGGTGGATCGCATGGATCTTTCGTCGCGCGACAAGGCGGAAATTCTGGATGAGATCGAGCGCGTCGAGCGTGCGCTGTCCAAGCCGCAACCGGACTGGGACCAGATCAAGCGTGTCATCCGGTTCCTGCTCGATTTTGACCGCACGCTGGCCATCGAGGCCATTCCGCTCATCCTCTCGCGAATGCCGAAAAGCTAGTTGTCAGTCCCCCGCATTTCCAGTACCATGACGAAGAATTACGTTTTTTGGAGCCGCGCATGACCGACACCGAATCGCAACCCGCCGAACAAACCTCCCCGTCCCAGCAGGCGGAGTTTCTCACGGAAGAAGCCCCGGCCGCACCGCATAAGACGGAAGAAGAGATCAACCTGAACGAACTGTTTCCGGACGCGGACCAGGACCTGAACGACCTGTTTCCTGAACCGGAACTGAAAACCCTGCTCAAAAAAGTCCACAAACAGAAACACGACATCGAGGTCATCAAGGACCGCTTTATGGAAGACCACGACGACTCGTCTGGAAGTGAAGACGCGGCATCGCCGGACGAAACCGCCGGGGACACTCCTCCCCCTGACGAATCCTGATTCCTTGCTTTAATTTAAGATGATTGCCGTTCCGGTTACGGGTGTGCCGGCGGCGGGTTGTGGTAGGGATTTTTCATGCTTTTGGGCACGCGGTGGTTGTGCGTGGATTCGCCGCCCCGCTGGAGGCGTTTCAACACGTTTTCCATGTGGTCGTACCCCATCCGGTAATTGAGCGCACCGTAGGTATCCCGCGCATGCATGAAGGACTCCATCGCTTCGGCGATGCGTTCCATCTTCCAGTACAACTGGCCCAGGTTCTCGTGCACGTTGCCGAACACGCGGTTGCCCTTCTCCTCCTTCAGCACCGCGAGCGATTTCAGGTACCAGCTTTCCGACTCCTCCAGGTCCTCCATTTTGCTGTACATGTCGCCGATGTCCTTGAGCGCCGTGGCCTGCCCCAGCACGTCGTTGTTCTGCGTGTGGTATTTCACAGCAGTGAGGTAGCTTTTCTCCGCCTCATTGGAGCGATTGGCCCACAGGTACAGGTCACCCAGCGACTCGTAGGTTCGCGCAACATGAACCCAGTCCTCCCGTTCCTCATAGATGGCGATGGCTTTCATGTAATTGTCGGCGGCGGCGTCGAACTCGCGGTAAAAATAATTGTCCGATGCCTTGTGCAGATACGCGGCGGCGGGGTCTTTGGGTTCCTTGTAAGGATTCAGCTCGCGCGTATCGGTTTTGACCTCGACGGGAAGGTCGCGGATGATGGTGAACGGCAGTCCGAGCAGAATCAGAAACCCGAATAAAAGCGCGATCCGTTTTTTGTTCAGAAACCGGGGCATGCGGACTCCTGGAGGGAATCGTCACGTCGCCTCAATTATACCTTAATGGGGAGAGCGGGGTCGAACGCATTCGGCCCGATTCTGCGGGAGGGTTGATTTCTCAAAGCTTAGACGTTGAAGCGGAAGTGCAGGATGTCGCCGTCCTTCACGATGTACTCCTTGCCCTCGAGGCGCATTTTGCCTGCCTCTTTCACCGCGTGCTCGGACTTGTATTGCACCAGGTCGTCGAAGTGGAACACCTCGGCGCGGATGAAGCCGCGTTCGATGTCGGAATGGATCTTGCCCGCCGCCTGCGGCGCTTTCGAGTTTTTGCGCACGGTCCACGCACGGTTTTCCTTTTCGCCGACGGTGAAGAACGTGCACAGGTCCAGAAGCTGGTAACCCTCGTTGATCATGTGATGCAGGCCGGTTTCTTTCAACCCCATCTCGTCCATGAACACACGCTGTTCTTCCGGGTCGTCGATCTCCATGATCTCCATCTCCAGCTTGCCCGCCAGCACCACCACCGGCGCGCCTTCCTTCTCCGCGATCTCTTTCGTCGCCTTCACGTGCGGGTTGTCGTCGGTGCCGGTGGGGTCGTCGATGTTGCATACGTAGAGCACCGGCTTGGTGGTGAGCAGGTTGAGCGATTTGACGAAACGTTCCTCCTGCACCGTGGACAGCGGCAGGAATCGTGCGGGCTTCTCCTCTTCCAGCGTGCCCATCAGTTTCTGGATCAGCTCCAGCTGCCACTTGGCGTCCTTGTCGCCGCTCTTGGCGGTCTTCTCCAGTTTCACCGTGCGTTTTTCCAGCGTTTCCATGTCGGCGACGATCAACTCCATGTTGATGACGTCGATGTCATACGCCGGGTCCACCTTAGGATGCACGTGCATGACATTGGGGTCGTCGAAGCAGCGGACGATGTGGGCGATGGCGTCCACCTCGCGGATGTTGCCCAGGAACTTGTTGCCGAGTCCTTCACCGCGCGACGAGCCCTTCACCAGTCCGGCGATGTCCACGAACTGGAGCGTCGTCGGCGTTTTCTTTTTCGCTTCCACCAGCTGGTTGATGGTTTCGAGACGCGGATCGGGCACCTCCACCACACCGACGTTGGCCTCCACCGTGGTGAAGGCGTAACTGCCGGACTCCGCCTGGGTTTTGGTGAGGGCGTTGAAGATGACCGATTTGCCGACGTTGGGCAGGCCGACCAGGCCGCAGGTGAATCCCATAATGCGAGTGTCTCCGTTTCTATTTTCTGAACGAGTTGTGGAGGTGGTTGAACGACTTCAAAAACATGAGGCTCATCAGCACAAACAAAGCGTAGGCACTGATCCAGCGGAAAAATTCGGATGCATCCACGAAACTGAGCAGGGTGAGAAAGTACACCGCGCCGACGTTGCCGTAAGCTCCGGCCATGCCCGCCATCTTGCCGGTGAGGTCCTTGCGGATGAGCGGCACCATGGCGAAGCACGCGCCGTTGCCGGCCTGCGCCAGCATGGAGCACACCACGCAGAGCGCGATGGCCGCTGTAAGCGGCCATGCCGGAGTGATTTCGCCCATAAACCAATAACAGATCATGCAACCCAATACCAGAACAAACAAAACGCGGCGCCGGCCGATCCTGTCCGCCAGCCAGCCGCCGCTGGGCCGCGTGACCAGGTTGAAAAATGCGAAGGAGGATCCCAGGATGCCCGCTGCCGTGGCCGACAGGGCGAACGTGGTCTCCAGGTATTCGGGAAACATGGAGATCACCGCCAGCTCCGAGCCGAAGGTGAGCGCATAGACAAAACTCAAAACCACGATCTGCTGAAACGGGTAATGCCGGTCTGCGTGCAGGCCGTTTTGAAGGCGCGGCAGGTTGACCTGCAGGCAGCGGTATATTTCGAACAGGCAGAACACCCCGACCGCCGCCAGCAGCCCCCACATCTCCCAGCCGGAAAGCAACGGCGTGGACGGATGCGACAGCTTCCAGACGAACACGGCAAGCGCTCCGTACAACGGCAGGAACAACAGGACCTGCAGGACGAGGTCGCGGTAGGAAGTGACTTCGATGGTTTTTTCGAGCGTGACGGGAAACTGGGTGGCACGTTCGGGAATTTCTCGCGCCCGATGGTGATACACCCACGCCCAGACGAGGCACAGCACGCCGGAAAACGCCGTGGCCACCCGCCATCCGGTGGCGGGATCGAACGCCGCCGCGATCGGCGGCAGGGTGAACGCCGCGGCGGCTGCGCCGAAATTGCCCCAGCCCGCGTAGATGCCCTGCGCCGTGCCCATCTTCTCCGGCGGAAACCATTCCGCGATCATCTTGATGCCAACCACGAATCCCGCGCCGGCAATGCCCATCAGCAGGCGCGCTGCGAGGAATTCATGAAAACGGGTGCATTGCGCGAAATATAGGCTCACCGCACCGGAGAACACCAGCAGGCAGACAAACACGATCTTCGGGCCATGCTGGTCCACCAGCGCGCCGATGACAATGCGCGCGGGAATGGTCAGCGCCACGTTGCACACCATGAGGATGCGGATCTGGTCCGCACTCAGCCCCGCATGGTGTTCCAGCGTGGTGTTGAAGGGCGCCATGTTGAACCATGTCAGAAACGTCAGGAAGAAGGCGATCCACGTCAAGTGCAGGACGCCCTGCTGGTTCCTGTCGAATCCGAACATGTAAGGCTAAGGGGTCTTTCTTTCGGGATGCTTATTTTGTTTCGGACTCATTCGACATGACCTGGTACTTGCGCACCACGTCGTTGTCGTCGAATTCGACGATGAGGCTTTTGCTCGTGTCGTCACCAATGGCCCGGTATACGCTTTTCTCGTAAACCCAGACGGGATGCCCGTTTTGCACGCCGGTGCGGAACGGCTCCCCGAACATGGCCTGGATATCCTGCTTGGTGGTGCTGCCCTGAGTGATGTGTTGCGTCTGCGACAGGTCAAAATCCGTACCCACGGATCCACAACCCGCAAGCAACAACCCCCCGGCCAGCAACATCGAAAACAATACATTCTTTTTCATGGCTTAACCTCCTTCCGGAAATCCAGTTTGCATTTCCTGCCTATTCCGCCTGATGGTTCCAGCAGACCGCCGAAACCGATTCGGGGTCCAAACAGGCCAACTTTCCTGACGGAATGATCCGATTCTATCACGCAGCGGGAGGCAACCCAAACGCAAGTTGGGAAGGGGAATGAAATCAGGGCATTCAGGTGATGATGTTGTATTTTTCCTGGTGCAGTTTCTGATTGACCTTGATATTGACTTCGATCCCGTAAAACTTTTCCAGCTCGTCGATGTAGGAGGTCTCCTCCTCAAAAAGCAAGTCGTACACCGCCGGCGGGACTTCGATGGTGATGTTCTTCGGGGTGAGGTGATTTCCCACCATGCGCTGCAGGGCGCGGATGATCTCGTAGCACACCGTGGCGGGGGATTTGATGTGGCCCTTGCCTTCGCAGTAGGGACACGGGTCGCACAAGGTCTGGCTGAGGCTGCCGCGAACGCGTTTGCGCGTCATCTCGACCAGGCCGAGTTCGGAAATTTTAAGGATGTTGGTGCGCGAGCGGTCAAAGCGCAATTCCTGCTGGAGCGCGCTCCACACGATCTCTTTGCTTTCTTCCCGCGACATGTCTATGAAATCGACGATGATGATGCCGCCGATGTTGCGCAGCCGCAACTGATACACGATCTCCTTGACCGCCTCCAGATTCGTCTTGAGGATGGTCTCTTCCGGATCGGAGTGGCCGACGAATTTTCCCGTATTGACGTCGATCGCCACCAGCGCCTCGGTCTGGTCGATGGTGATGAAGCCACCGGACTTGAGCCAGATCTTGCGTCCCAGCGCACGGTTGATCTCGATCTCGATGCCGAAGTAGTCGAATATGGGAACCGATTCCTTGTACAGCTCGATCTTGTCCACCAGCTCCGGCAGGTAATTCGAACAGAACTCGATGCACTTCTCGTAATCGGATTTGGAATCGATGACCAGTCTCTGCACGTCCTCGTTGAAGAGGTCGCGGATGGAGCGGAAGATGAGGTTGAGGTCTTCGTACAACAGGCTGGGCGCCGGCTCCGTTTCCACACGGACTTTCAGGTTGTCACCCAGCTTGTGCAAAAACTGGATATCGGTTTCGAAATCCACCTTTTGACGGCCCTGGCCGGCGGTACGGATGATGTAGCCTTCGCCCGGGCGGCCGATTTCACCGATAATGGCTTTCAGCCTTTCTTTTTCATCCTCATTTTCGATGCGCCGGGACACACACACCTGGTCCACCGTCGGCATGTAAACTATATGCCGGCCGGCCAGGGTGATGTATGAGGTGATGCGCGGGCCCTTGGTGCCAAGCGGGTTTTTTGCCACCTGCACCATGATCTCCTGCCCTTCGCAAAGCAGGTCCTGTATGGGAATGTGGTCCATCGAGCGGGTGGGGGACACGGTTTCTCCTTCCTCGTGCCCATCCTTGTCCTCGTTGATGTCCACCTGGTTGGGGTTTTCACCGTCGTCGAGAAGGTCACCCGCATCGATGTCGCCCACATAAAGAAATCCCGCCTTCTCCAGGCCGATGTCCACGAAGGCCACCTGCATGCCGGGCAGGATCTTGGTGACCACCCCTTTATAAACGTTGCCGACGATGCCCCGCTTCGCCTTGTGCTCGACAAAAATTTCCACAAGCTGGTGGTTTTCCACCAGGGCCACGCGGATTTCCCGCTGATTGGAATTGATGATGATTTCGGATGCCATAATTTTAGTGGAAGCCCGGAAGTGTCTTCCGGCCTTCAGACCGATTTTCGTCGTGTGAGGGAGAGCGGAAAAAGTATATCACGCTCGCAAACGGTTAATTGCGATTTTTTGGTTTAAAAACCAATGGGTTGAAATCAAAGGACATTTCGCCGCATTTCAATATTCAATAGCAATCCCAGCGCAAAAAACGTGGTGATGAGCGACGAACCTCCATAACTCATGAGCGGCAAAGGCAGCCCCGTGACGGGAAACAGGCCCACCGTCATCCCGATGTTGAATATGATATAAAACGAAATCGCCGCGACAATGCCCAATCCAAGAAACACGCCAAACCGGTCCGCCGCTCGATATGCAATGTTGAGCCCTTTCAACACCAGTATCAGGAACAGCGTGAGCAGGACCATCACTCCAAGAAACCCCATTTCCTCCGCATAAACGGAAAAGATGAAGTCCGTGTGCTTTTCAGGCAAAAAGTTGAGACGGCTCTGAGTTCCCGCGTACAACCCCTTGCCCCAGAACCCCCCGGAACCCACCGCGATCTTCGACTGGATGGTATGGTAACCCGCACCCAGAGGATCGAGTTCCGGATTGAACAGGGTCATCACCCTCTGCTTCTGGTAGTCCTTCATCAAAAACCAGGTGAGCGGCGCGAGGATCAATACCGAAGCCCCCAGCCGCCAAAGGGTTCGAAACTGCATTTCGGCGGCCACCACAAAAACAAAGAAAATAAAGAAGATGATGAGGGCGGTCCCGAGATCCGGCTGCAGGGCGATCAACCCCCCGAGAACCGCCGTCAACAAAAACGGCACCACGAGGTCTTTCAACTCGTATTTTTGCCCCTGGGGTTTGGCTTCCTCAAAATATTTGGCGAGTATGATGATGAGGGCGTATTTCGCAAACTCCGAGACCTGTAAGGTGAGGGGACCCAAATGGATCCACCGCTGGGCGCCGGAAGAGACTTTACCGAAAAACAAAACGTATAAAAGGGCCAGCACCATGCCTGCGTAAATCAACCAGGCGTAACGGCTCCATACCCGGTAGTCCACAGCCACGGCTATGAACATGGCCACCAGGCCGATCAGAATCCAGTAAATCTGCTTGAGATACAGGCCCCGGAAGAAGGTTTCCACCCGGGTGTGATTGGCGCTGTGGATGGTAATCACCCCGATCCCGGCAATGACCAGGATCAACAGGAAATACCAGAGATTGAAATGGGAAAGCAGCCTTCGGTCCATCATACTTAATCCAGAAAAAATCCTAGCAAATTGGAGGCAGGGAGGACACGACCTTAAAAAGCAGATTTACGAAACACCCCTAAAATGTAGCGTTTTTACGACCCTTTGTAGGATTTAATATTGTGGATAAATCTGCGGGTCTTTATACTGACTTCCTCTTGAAAAACATCGCGGCCCCTTTTCTTCTCCAAGCAAGTAACCCCTTATAAATCAATTATAATTGTTTTTGCTTAGAATGTAATCGATATTCCCTTGTCCCTTTGTTTTTTTAAGTTTGTAGTGATACTCCCAAAGTTATCCACAGTTTATACACAAATTTTGTGGATACTGCACTTCCGTTCTCAAAAACCACATAAGAAATTAAAATTCAGCGGACTAAAATGAGACCAGCAGATTTCTCTTTAGGGACTGGGAAAATTTCACCCGGCATACCGGAAAACCCCTAAAAATAGAGCTCTCCGGACCCACCGCATTTTGCACGCCTTAAATCCTGCTTAAATAAAGGCCTGAATGAGCGTCAAATTTTTGATTGCCCTCTCACGCCCATTTTAAAGCACCTCGGGAAGGCATGGAATGCAACCTGGATTATTTCTTTTGGCATACGCCCGGCAACCGCAAAATCCGCATGACAAATTTTTGGACAGGCTTCCCGAGTTCATTTTTGGGGCCTTACAGCAGGCTTGTAGAATATGGGAGAATAATTGTGAATAACTTAAAAAAATAAGCCCAAAAAAAGGGCATATTTAAACCATTGGGAAAACCATTGTATTTAGCAGGGTTTAATCATTGGAGTTGGATTGGCGCAATTAAAAAAAAATTACTTTTTTTGAGTAATAATAGATGACCCCCGTGTTCTACTCACAGGTTTTCCACAACGTGGCTGAATTCCGTAATAAAAATTGCGAGACCCCCCGTTTTCCACCCCAAGTATAGAAAAACCGAAAACTTTCAGGTTTCGACCAACTTAGAATATCCTATATATACCGAATTCAGGAGTCCACCCACTTCGCCAGGTCTTCCGGGAAGGGTACGGTCCAGTCACAACCCTCCCCGGACTGCGGATGGGTCACTTGCAGCCTGTGGGCATGAAGGGCCTGCCGGTCCAGACGCGGGACCGAAGCTCCGCGCAGGTGACCGTACAAACGGTCTCCAAGTATAGGATGGCCGATAGAGGCGAGGTGTACCCGGATTTGGTGAGTTCGGCCTGTCCTGGGTTCAGCACGCACCAGCGCGTACTCCCGGAATTGTTTTTCCACGGCGTAGTACGTTTGCGCGTCACGGCCCCCATCATTCAATGCCATTTTCTTGCGATGCACCCGGTGCCGTCCAATGGGCGCCTCGATCCAACCCGATGCCGGCTCGACCTTTCCCTTCACCAGCGCGAGGTACACCTTTTTCACCTGCCTTTCCTGGAACTGCTTTAGCAGATTCTCCAGCGCGGTCGCAGTTTTAGCCACCAGCACGAGCCCCGAGGTGTCCTTGTCCAGCCGGTGCACGATGCCCGGACGCTCCACCCCGCCAATGCCGGAAAGGTCCTTGCAATGATGCAACAACGCATGGACCAGCGTGCCGGTGGAATGACCGGGAGCGGGATGGACCACCATACCCGCCGGCTTGTTCACCACGATCAGGCTCGCGTCCTCGTACACGATGTCCAGCGGAATGGCTTCCGGGCGCACGTCCAGCGGTTCCGGGTCGGGAACCGTCAATTCCACGCAGTCGCCCGTTTTGACTTTATAATTGGACTTGGCAATGGAGCCGTTGACCCTTACCCTGTGAGAGTCGATCAGTTTTTTTATGTAGGATCGGCTGATGTCGGCCTGCACTTCCGTCAAAAACACATCCAGTCGTTTCGAAGCGCAGGGGGAGTCGATGTCGTATTCAAAGTGTTCCACGGCAGATTCCTGTCATAGCGGTTCACCGCGCCATTTCGGCCCTTGTGAGAGGGACATAGGGTGAACGGGCCTTGTCATTGTACACGGAACAGGAGGCAGAAGATGCGGTTCTCCATTATCGCGACCCTGGCGGCGGCCTTTCTGTGCGCCGGCCTGTTTGCAATCCAACCTGGCATTGCCGCCGATGCCAACCGGGTGTTTGTCACCCAGGTCGAGGACACGCGCACGACCGGAGACCATTTCGGCCGCTGTGAGGTGGAGCTCACGGTCATGGGACCGGCCGTTTCGGATTCCGCCGGCATTTACGACGTGAAGGTGGGCTACGCCGTGGACGACACGGGCCGCATCCTGATCTCAGACCAAAACACCCGGGGCGGTTTTTTCAAGCACAACAAGGAACGGGAGTCGAAACTCACTCACGACGTTCAGTTGAAAAACCCGAACCGCTCCGCCCAGTTTATACAGATCCTTCGCGGCCATGTGCTTCTTTTCCGCCCCTCGGCCTCCAATGGAGGGCAGGTAGAGGTCCGGGGATTCATGCAGAAACCGGGTGAGTGGATTCAGGATCCTGCCCTCGACGCCTCCGACATCCGCATCATGTACATCACCAAAGAAACACTGGAAAAACGTAAAGCCGAGCAGAAAAAGAAAATGATGGAAAGCGACGAAATGGAGAAGTTCGGCCAGCAGTTGGGCGACGCCATGCTCAAGATGATCGAGGGCCTGTTCGGCGGCATGATGAAGGATTACAAAAACAGCCTGAACTTTATCGTGGAGGATCCGCTGGAGCGGGTGGTCGACATGAAGTTTCTGGATGCCGCGGGCAAGGAGATGGACACCGCCTCGCGCAGTCACTTCGGTGAAGTGCGCGCTTACAGCTTCAAGGAACAACCGTCGCCGGCCACGCGCATGGTGCTGTACCTGGCCTCGCCGGATTCCATCCAGCGGGTGCCGTTCGATCTCAAAAACATCGCCCTGCCCTGACCCGCCGACTCTTTCCGGCTATTTCTCCAGAAGGCGCGGCATCAGTTCCACCAGGTTGCACGGCGGGTTGTTGCTGTTGAGCTGGTGCACGAGGATGCCGTCCCACGCGTCTTTGCAGGCCCCTGTCGAGCCCGGAAGCGCGAACAGGAACGTGCCGTTGGCAACCCCTCCGGTGGCACGTGACTGGATGGTCGAGGTCTTGATGTTCTGGTAGCTCAGCCAGCGGAACAATTCGCCGAAACCGGGAATCGATTTGTCGTAGAGCGCCTCGAACGCTTCCGGCGTCACATCGCGACCGGTCACGCCGGTGCCGCCGGTGGAGATCACCACGTCCACGTCCGGCGACGCAATCCATTCCTTCAGCTGTTTCTGGATGAGGTCGATCTCGTCCTTCACGATTTTCCGGTCCACCACCTTGTGGCCCGCTTTCTCGGCGCGCTCGGCCAGCGTGTTGCCGGACTTGTCGTCGGCTTCGGTGCGCGTGTCGGAAACGGTCATGATGGCGATGTTCACTACTTTACCCGCGGGTGCATCCATTTAAGTATCTCCTTGGTTCGATGTTGAAGGAATAGTACCAACCCGGTGCGTGCGCTTTCAATTCCTTTGTGCGGTATGGTATAACGAACCTTTCTCAACAGGGGAGAACGCATGCCCACCGCCATTGTAACCGGAGCCGCCGTGCGCATCGGCAAAGCCCTGGCCTGCCGCCTCGCGGACCGGGGTTACGACCTCGCCGTGCACCACCACCATTCCCAGCCGGAAGACGTGCTCGCCTACGCGAAGTCGAAAGGAGTGAAGGCGAAAGCGTATTCGGTGGACCTCACCGACCTTACCGCCGCGGAAAAACTCATCCCCGATGTGCTGAACGATTTTCCCGACGTCGAGGTGCTGATCAACTCCGCCGCCAACTTCATCCAGCAGAACATCGAGGCCACCACCAACGAAACGCTTCACGACACCCTGCACCTGAACCTGATGACGCCGTATCTTCTGATGCGCGAATACAAGCGGCGCGTGAACCGGGGCCTCATCGTCAACATCCTCGACGAACGCATCAACAAGAACATCCCCACCTTCGCCGCCTATTCCGTGGCCAAGGTGGCCCTCGCCCACGCCACGCACCTCGCCGCGGTGGAATGGGGCGACACGGTGCGGGTGAACGGCATCGCTCCCGGGCTCATCCTGCCGCCGCCCGGCCACGGCGACGAGTACCTCACCCGCAACGCGCCCTACGTGCCGACCAAAACCCACGGCAAGGTGGAGGACATCATGCACGGCCTCGATTACCTGCTCACCAGCCGGTTCGTCAACGGCGAGGTGCTCTTCATCGACGGCGGCGAATCGAAAGCGCGGCGCAGTCCGCAGTAACCCCCCTTCCCCTTTTTTGCGAAAGGACCGGAACCATGGAAGAACAACTGCTGGAACGTCTGGAAGCGGCGGCGCTGGCGCTCAAAATCCAGAAACCGTTCGACGGACGCACCACCCTCCCCACCAACAAGCAGGGAAAGAAATGGAAACGCCGCGATCCGGAAGCCCTGCAGGGCATGGTGTGGCACCAGGAACTGGGCTGGGGATCGATCGAAGCGGTGGCGCGTTACCATACCGGACCCGACAGCCACCTGCACGCGGGCGGGGTGGAGTCCATCGCCTACACCTTCGCCATCCGCAAGAACGGACAGGTGGTGCTGTGCAACGATCTCGACCGCGCACCCTGGTCGCAGGGTTACGCCGGAAGGAAAGGCGACGAGAACGCGGAGTTTCTGTCGGTGATGTTCGAAGGCTTCTTTCAGGGAACGGGGGTGGACGATCCCAGCGCCGGGCACCCCAACGACCGGCAACTGCTCTCCGGCCTCATTCTATGGAAAATCTGCCAGGACCTGTGGAAATGGAAGGCGGGCGACCTCTATGGCCATTTTCTGTTCGGCAAGCCTGCCTGCCCCGGCGACACCTTGCAGACCGTGGTCGAGGCGGTGCGCTTCAACGCGCCCAAAAAACGCAAACGGAAATTCACCACCGTGCGCCAGCGCCAGCAGGGACTCAAGGATTGCGGGTTTTATAAAGCGAAGGTGGACGGGCTTTGGGGGCCCGGTTCGCGCGCCGCGTTGATCGCGTTTCAAAAGGAATGCGGCCTCGCCGCCGACGGGCTGTGGGGACCCAATACCGAAGCCGCCCTGCTGGAAAAACTGGAGGAATAAACTGTGCTCACCTTTAATGGGAAATCGTTCCCCCCTCCCCTTTTCAAGGGGAGGGCTGGAAGGGGTTACTAAGGCCCCTGCCTCTTTCTTCACGGAACCGAATTGCCCCCGGGTGCAACACGGTTATATCCGCGACCGGGCGATGGGCACGTCGGCGTCTTTCCACGCCTTGTCGAACCTTTTCTGCACCTGTTTGGCATCGGCAATGCGTCCCTGCCCTTCCAGGCTCTGCTGAAGCCCCTTCAACGACCAGCCGTTTTCGCGGTGCCGGTCGAGATCCTCGCGGTACACCCACTCGGCTTCTTCGAACCGCCCGGCTTCCAGCAGAACCCAGCCCAGCGACTGCCGCGCCGGGTAATACCACGACGGCGGTTCTTCATACGTGAGTGCGTCTTCCAACTCCACCGCTTCCTCCAGATGCTGGACAGCCGCAGACATGTCGCCGTGCTTGTAAGCCAGTTCTCCGGCCAGAACTTTGGCCGCTATTTGCAACAGGTGGGCCGTGGTGTTTACGTCCCAGATGGTCACATCCAGCAGGAACGGGTGTTTGGCCTGCCGCTCCAGCATGCGCAGTTCCTGCTCGGCCTCGACAAGACGCCCCAGCGCCGCCAGCGCCCGCCCGCGCGCGTAGTGCCACACGCCTTTCGGATACTTGAGTGCGGCATCCGGCGACGGCTGGGTCAGGATTTCATCCCACTGCCCGAAGCGCACCATGAGATACAGCGGCATGATCCAGAAATGCTGGAGGGTGCCGTATCCCGGCTCACGCATCTTTTCGGCATCCACACTCTGCGCCAGCTCGAAAGCCTGCTTGACGGCGACACGGCTCTGCCCGGACTCCGCCAGCGCGATCACCAGGAAATGCCGGTTGTGCGGCATGTAGGCAAGCGGGTAGAGGCCTTCCGGATGCGCGTGCGCTTTATACGCCTCGTCGTGGCCGATGGCGGTGCGGTTGACCTCCGCCGCATCCGCGTAGCGGCCGATGCGCATGTAGATGTGCGCCGGCATGTGGAGCAGATGCCCCGCAGACGGCGCGAGGCGACGCAGTCGGTCGGCGCTTTTTTCGGCGCGTTCGGGATTTGGCGACGCCTCCACCGCGTGGATGTGCAAATGGTTCGCCAGGAGGTGATCGGGGTTGAGGCGCAGGGCGTCATCGAGCGCGGCCAGGATCTCCGGTGTGTACGGCTGCGGAGAGCCGTCCTCCTGCCAGTACTGCCACGGATGCAAATCCATCAACGCCTCGGCCAGGAGAGCCTGCACCAGGGCGTCGTCGGGGTACTTCCGCGCCACGCCGCGCATGGCCTGCGCGTAGGCTGTGTCTAGATGCGCTCGGTCGGGAATGGGGTCGGGACCGTAGCGGTGCACCAGCGCTTCGATGAGCGCCCGGTTGCGCGGACGCGCCTTGTGGCGCAGCTGGTACGCCTTCCGCGCCAGGCTGAAGGCTTCATCGACGGACGACTGCTCCATCGGCGCGTTGATGTTGGGTCCGAGCACATACGCCGCGCCCCAGTAACAGGCGGCGCAGTTGGGATCCTTTTCCGCCGCCTGCTTGAACAGGTTGTTGGCCTCGGCGTGGTTGAAACCGAAGGTCAGCACCATGGCGCGGTCCACCAGCACCTGCACGCTCTCGACCCTGGTGTCGATTTCAAGATGATGCGCGTCCGACGGACGGATTTGTTTTTTCGTTGCCGCGGATTTCTTTTTGGGTGGAGGCGTGGTTTTTTTCTTCGGTTGGGTGACCGCCGTTTTTTTCTCAGGACCCGTCACCGCCTGCGAATCAGGCTCCACCGCGTCCGGTTTCGTCTCCGGTCCCGCGCAGGCCACGGTCATGAGTAACAGACCCAACGCCGCCGCTTGCCACTTGCTTCGCATCATCCCCCTCCTTCAGCATCCCGATGAATCAGGTTTTCCGAACTGAGAAGAATTGTAATGACAGCGGGCAAAAATTCCAATGCCTATTGTGGCGGATTATGGTTTGAACGGCGGTTGGGTCAGGCGCCGCGTTGCAGGAGGGGATCCTCCACCCCGGCTTCATCGAAGCCTTTTTTGCGCAGCAGGCAGCTGTCGCACCCGCCACAGGGCACGCCGCCGGGTCTGGGATCGTAACAACTGTGGGTGAGGCCGTAATCGACGCCCAGTTCCAGTCCCTTCTTGATGATCTGGGCCTTGGTCATCTCGATCAACGGCGTGTGGATGGTGAGCCGTTCCGTCCCCTCCACCCCGGCCTTGGTGGCCAGGTTGGCCATCGTCTCGAACGCTCGAATGTATTCCGGGCGGCAGTCCGGATAGCCGGAGTAATCGAGCGCGTTGACGCCGAGAAAGAGGTCGTGCGACCCGGTCACCTCCGCGTACGCCAGCGCGTAGGAGAGAAACACCGTGTTCCGGGCCGGGACGTAGGTGATTGGGATCTCCCCCGCCATCTCCGCCGCGCTTCGGCCGGTCGGCACCGCGATGTCGGCGGTCAGCGCCGAGCCGCCGAACTGGGCGAGGTCCACCGAAACCACGCGGTGGTCTTTTGCGCCAAACACCTCCGCCACCACCGCCGCCCGCTCGAGCTCGATCCGGTGCCTCTGCCCGTAGTCGAAGCTGAGGGTAAACGGTTGAAATCCTTCATTCCGCGCGATGGCCAGCACGGTCGTGGAGTCCAACCCCCCGCTCAGTAGTACAATTGCCCGTTTCATGGTATTTTTTTATCCCCTTTACCCGGTTTCGCTGGTAGTATATGGTAGCCCAATAAGGTAACCAATTCCCGTAAATTCTGGTATTTGAAGCGCATGTTCCAAAACCTGTCCGAGCGCCTGGAAGCCGTCTATAAAAAGCTCAAGGGTCGCGGCAAATTAAAAGAAAGCGATGTCGATGAGGCCCTCCGCGAAATCCGCGTGGCCCTCATTGAAGCCGATGTCAGCCTCCCCGTCATCAAGGATTTCCTCGCGCAGGTGCGGGAAAAATCCATCGGCCAGGAGATCCTGAACAGCCTGACACCCGGCCACCAGATGGTCAAGATCGTCAACGACGAGCTGGAACACCTGCTCGGCGATGAAGTCAGCCCCATCCGGTTTACCGACCAGCCGCCCACCATCGTCCTGATGGTCGGCCTGCAGGGTTCGGGTAAAACCACCACCGTCGGCAAACTGGCCAAACAGTGGAAAAAGAACGGCAAGAACGTCCTGCTCGTTCCGGCGGACGTGTACCGTCCGGCGGCCATCGAACAGTTGAACATTCTGGGGCGCGAACTCGGCATCGACGTGTACGACGCACAGGGCGAGAGCGATCCCGTCGCCATCTGCGAAAAGGCCGTACAGCAGGCGAAGAAGGAATTGCGTTACGCCGTGATCCTCGACACCGCCGGCCGCCAGCAGGTGGACGAGGCGCTGATGGACGAGGTCCGGCGCATCAAGGAAAAAATCGAGCCGCACGAGGTGCTGTTCGTTGCCGACTCGATGATGGGCCAGCAGGCGGCGGACATCGCGAAATCGTTTCAGGACGCAGTCGGCATCGACGGCGTCATCCTGACGAAGATGGACGGCGACGCCCGTGGCGGCGCGGCGCTCTCCATCAAGACCGTCACCGGCAAACCGATCAAGTTCATCGGTACCGGAGAGAAACTCGACGCGCTGGAGCCGTTCCACCCGGACCGCATCGTGTCGCGCATCCTCGGCATGGGCGACGTGATGTCGCTCATCGACAAGGCGGAACAGGCGTACGACCAGGAACAGCGCGAAGAGCTGGGCCGCAAGGTTAAAAAGAATTCATTCGATCTGGAAGATTTCCGCGATCAGCTTCAGCAGTTCCGCAAGATGGGGTCCATGCAGGAGTTGCTGGGCATGATCCCCGGCGCGGGCAAGATGCTGAAGGGCGTGCAGATCGACGACAAGGCATTCGTGCGCGTGGAAGCGATCATCAATTCCATGACGCCGCGCGAACGCGCGAACCACAACGTGATCAACGGCAGCCGCAAGCGGCGTATCGCCACCGGCAGCGGCACCACGGTCAACGAGGTCAACAAACTGCTCAAGCAGTTCGCGCAGATGAAAAAGATGATGAAGAAAGTATCATCGGGAAAAATGGGACGCTTCAATCCCGGCAGCTTTCTTGGCGGCCGGGGGATGAGCCCCTTTGGTTAAATCCGGTTCCCTCACGCGCCCCGCAAGCGGCGGCCGTGGAGGCACCCCGCAACAACCTTTTATCGAAACATTCAGGAGGAAATTTTGGCAGTAGTCATTCGCTTAACCCGACGAGGAGCAAAAAAGAAGCCGTTTTACCGGGTGGTCGCTACCGATTCCCGGTCGCCGCGTGACGGTAAGTTTCTGGAGATCATCGGAACTTACGATCCGCTGAAGACCGAGGACGCTGTGAAGATCGACGCCGAGAAAGCGCAGAGCTGGATTCAGAAAGGCGCCAAACCTTCGCGTACGGTGGCCACCCTGCTCAAGCAGGCTGGTGTCGGCCAGTAATACCGTTCAAGCTCCGGTTTCCGTTTTTTTGATCCCGTTTTTCGTCAATCGGTCCATATCTGTCTCTGAACGTAACATGAACCTGATTCAGCGTGACTTATCAACCGTTGGCTTCGTGGAGGGATCGGGCATGAAAGATCTAATTGAAATTATCGCGAAAGCGTTGGTGGACCATCCGGAAGAAGTCAATATTCGGGAAGTTGAAGGGGAGAAGACCACGGTGCTCGAGTTGAGAGTCGCCAAGGACGATCTCGGAAAGGTGATCGGCAAGCAGGGCAAAACCGCCCGCGCCATGCGCACCATCCTCAACGCCAACGCCACCAAACTCAAAAAGCGCGCCGTGCTGGAGATCATTGAGTGACGCATGGAATGGATTGCGGTCGGACGGGTCACCAAACCCCACGGGCTGAAAGGGGAACTCAAGCTCCACCCTTTCGTGTCCGACACCTCTCTCCTGAAAACCATCCGGCACGGCCGGATGGAGATGGACGGCGGTCCCCGCGAATGGGTCATTGAGTCGGTTCGCGGCGCAGGCATCCCCCTCATCATCAAATTTCAGCACTGCGACACCCCGGAGCAGGCGCGGGAGCTGGCCGGAAATACGCTGGAAGTGCCGGACACGGATTTTCCCGGCCTGGCCGAAGGCGAATACTACTGGTTCCAGATCCTCGATCTCCGCGTGTTCGACGAAGACGGCCGCTTCTACGGCATCGTTGACGAAATCATCGAAACCGGTAGCAACGACGTGTACGTCGTGAAAGACGGCGAAAAGGAACTCCTCCTGCCGATGATCGATTCCGTCGTCAAAAAAATCGATCTCGACGAACGCACCCTCATTTTTCACAAGGTCGAAGGACTCGTTGAAGACCATCCGGTTTGACATCATCACCATCTTTCCGGGGATGTTCGCCTCCCCGTTCAACGAAAGCATCCTCAAGCGCGCGCAGGAACAGGGGCTGGTGCGGATCGGCGTGCACGACCTGCGCGAACACACCCTCGACAAGCACAACCGCGTGGACGACTACCCCTTCGGCGGCGGCGCGGGCATGGTGATGGGCGTGGAGCCGATCGACCGCGCTGTGCAGTCCGTCAAGCAACAGTCGCCGAACGCCCACACCATTCTGCTCTCCCCTTCGGGCCGCCCGTTCGACCAGGCCAAGGCGTGGGAGCTGTCCAAAAAAGAATCCCTCATCCTCATTTGCGGCCGTTACGAAGGCGTGGACGAACGCGTGCGTGAATGCGTTGTCGATGAAGACCTGTCGGTCGGCGACTACGTCCTCTCCGGCGGCGAGATTCCGGCGATGGTGCTGGTGGAAGCGGTGTCGCGCCTGGTGCCCGGCGTCATCGGCGATGAAACCTGTCTCGATGAGGAATCGTTCAGCCAGGGTCTGCTCGAATACCCGCAGTACACGCGGCCGCGCGACTACAAAGGGTGGACCGTGCCGGACGTGCTGACCTCCGGAGACCACAAGAAAATCCGCGACTGGCAGAAAGACGAGGCCCGCAAAAAAACCCGGCTGAACCGCCCCGATCTTCTGGACGACGCTCCGGAAGGCGAATCCGAATAACCCGACTCTTCCAGGAACCCGTTTCGTGACCGACCCGACCGCCTCCAACATCCACATCGCGCTGGTGCATTTTCCGGTGTACAACAAGGTGGGCGACATCGTGACCTCATCCGTCACCACGCTCGATGTGCACGACATCTCGCGCATCTCGCGCACCTATGGCATCGCCACCTTCTACGTGGTCACCCCCCTGTCAACCCAGCAGGTGCTGGTGGAGCGCATGATGAAACACTGGCTGGAAGGCCACGGCGCCACCTACAACCCAACCCGCAAGGAGGCGCTGCTGGTCACCCGGGTCACAAACGTGCTGGAGGATGCCGTCGCCGACATCGCCCAGCGCACCGGAAAGCGGCCGAAAACGGTGATCCCGGATGCCAAGTCGTTTCCGCAGAGCCGGGACTACCCCGCGATCCGCGAGGAATTGAAAAACAAGGACGAACAGTACCTGCTCGTGTTCGGCACCGGCTGGGGGCTGGAGCACGGACTGGTAAAACGGGCGGATTTCGTGCTGGCCCCCATTGAGGGCCTGAGCGGCTACAATCACCTGCCCGTGCGCGCCGCGGTCGCGGTCATCCTGGACCGGCTTCTGGCCCGGAAGTCCTGATTTTAAAAATTTTATTTGTGCGGGGGCGGGGGAATTTGGTATTATTCCCAATTCCATTCACAGGAGTCCAAAATAATGAATCTGGTGCAACAGATCGAAAAACAGGAAATGAAGGAGGATGCGCCCCAGATCCGCATCGGCGACACCGTACGCGCCCACATCCGCATTGTCGAGGGCAACAAGGAACGCGTGCAGGTGGTGGAAGGCGTGGTCATCAAGATGCGCGGTTCCGCCAACCGCAAGACCATCACCGTACGCAAGGTGTCCTTCGGCGTCGGGGTCGAGAGGATTTTCCCCCTGCATTCGCCGCGGCTGGAAAAAGTCGAGGTCGTCAAGCACGCCCGCGTTCGCCGCGCCAAGCTGTATTACCTGCGCGAGCTGCGTGGCAAGGCGGCGCGTTTGAAAGAAATCAAGGTGCAGTCCACCAAGAAAACAGGACGCGTGCGCAAGAAGCGGGCCAAAGCCGCCGCCAAGAAAGCGGCCGCCCAGGGCTGAGTTTTCATTTCCTGCAGAAAAAAATCAAGCCGGGCCGCACGGCCCGGCTTTTTTATTTTCCAATCCTTGAAAAACCCGGTCAGCGCGCCGGGTTGCGGGGATCATCCCCCAGCTGCTCTTTCCTCATCCCACCCGGGTTCTTCAAGCGCTCTTCGTTCATAATATAAAGGAAGGATTCACCCAGTCCCTGCTTGTTGGGGTGCGCATTGTAGATCCGCATGGCTTCAGGCAACAGTTGTTCGATGTCGCGCACGCGCCTTTCGTCGGCCGGATGCGTCGATAAAAACTCTGGCGGTTGTCCGCCTCCCTTCATGCTGGAAAACCTCTGCCAGAACCGCATCGCCTCCCTCGGGTCGTACCCGGCTTTCGCCATGTATATGACGCCGATCTCGTCGGCTTCCGTCTCGTTGCCGCGGCTGAACGGCAGCGTCACGCCGTATTGTGCGCCAACGCCCAGCGCACCCAGGATCATGCCGCGGTTCTTGTTGTCCGACAGGGTGACCGACGACGCGGCCAGCGCTCCCGTTATGAGCAGTTGTTGCGACATGCGTTGGGCGCCGTGCCGCGCCACGGCGTGTGCGATCTCATGACCCAGCACCGCCGCCAGTCCCGCCTCGTTCGAACACACGGGAAGGATTCCTTCGTACACGCCCACCTTCCCGCCGGGAAGCGCGAATGCGTTCATCTGGTTGGAGGCGAACAACTTGAACTCCCAGTCCAGATCCGCCATCGACGTCTCGATGACGAGCCTGCGCCCGACGCGTTCGATCACTGTCTGTAAACGCGCATTGGTGGAAAGTGTTTCCTTCTGGAGAATTTCACCGAACGCCTGCTTGCCCAGAGACACTTCCTGCGAGAAGGGAATGAGGATCAGCGCGGATTTTTCCGACACGGGGGTGGTAACGCATCCGTAAACCAATGCGCACAACACAAATATTGCGGCAAACCATTTTTTGAACATGGTTTCGATTATACGGTTCGGCAGGAAGCGATTGCAACGGCGGGTTTTTTGAGTTGCCTGCATGATGGGAATACCCTATGATCGGACAAAACGCTGGGGGGTCATGCTCGATTTCGAACGGGAAGCGGAGTCTAACGGGTATCAATGCATCGCCGGTGTGGATGAAGCCGGACGCGGACCGCTGGCCGGTCCCGTGGTCGCCGCGGCGGTGATCCTGCCTGCCGGGCTTTCGATACCCGGACTCGACGATTCGAAAAAACTGACCCCGTCGCAAAGGGAACGTTTGTATTCCGTGATTCTCGATGTGTGCCGCGCGCAGGCGATTGCAGTGGTCGATGCGGCAACGATCGACGCCATCAACATTTTGCAGGCTTCACGCCTTGCCATGAAGCAGGCGGTGGAACAACTCACCCTGCAGACGGACTTCGTGCTCATCGACGGGAACCAGGCGATCGAAATTTCCGCCGATCAACGGACGATCGTGGGCGGAGACGGCAAAAGCCTTTCGATCGCCGCCGCATCCGTGCTGGCCAAAGTGCACCGTGACCGTCTCATGGACACCTATCATGCCGAGTACCCGCATTACGGGTTCGACCGGCACAAAGGTTACGGCACCCGGTTTCACCGCGACCGCATTCGCGAGTGGGGGCCCTGCCCCATTCACCGCCAAACCTTCAAGGGTGTGAAGGAACACCTGCACGTTCCCGCGACCGCAGACCCCCTTGCCAGCGCCTGAACCATTGATAAACTCCGGCGTTTTACCTGCAACGCCGTTTTGTAACAAGAACGTCTTCACCATGACTGTACTGTCCCTCCTGAAAAAACGATGGGTGTTCGCCGAGCCGGAACCGGATGCGGTGCAACACCTTGCAGATCGCCTGCGCATCTCGCCGCTCACCGCGACGCTGCTGGTCAACCGCTCCATCACCGATGCGGAAGAAGGCCGCGTGTTCCTGGACGCCGACCTGGAAGGCACCCACGACCCGTACCTCATGCGCGACATGGACAAGGCGGTGAAACGCATCCTCACTGCCATCGAGAACGACGAGGGCATCACCATTTTCGGCGACTACGACGTGGATGGCGTCACTTCCACCGCGCTCATGCATCATTTCTTTCACGAGCTCGGCATCCGCTTCGATCACTACCTGCCGGAACGCATGGAGGAAGGTTACGGTGTCAACGAAAACGCGCTCGACGAAATCAAGGCACGCGGCAACAAGCTGGTGATTACCGCCGACTGTGGCATCACCGCCGTCAAACAGGTCGCCTACGCGCGGACCATCGGGCTGGACGTCATCGTCACCGACCACCACCAGGTCCCGGAAGAAGGACTGCCCGACGCGGTGGCGGTGCTCAATCCGTTTCAACCGGATTGCCCTTACCCGTTTAAATTTTTAAGCGGCGTCGGCATCGTGTTCAAACTCGCCGTTGCCATTCGCCGTGCGCTTCGCGATGCCGGGTGGAGCGCCGACCGCCTGCCGAACCTGAAAAAACACCTCGATCTGTTCACGCTGGGCACCATCGCCGACATGGCGCCGCTCACCGGAGAGAACCACGTGCTCACGCACAACGGCCTGGAAGCCCTTCGCACCACGGAAAAACCGGGGCTCGTCGCGCTGAAACACGTTGCCGGGGTCGACGGCAAAGTCGATTCCTTTTCCATCGGATTCGGTCTTGCGCCAAGGCTGAACGCGGCGGGACGGCTGGGGCGTGCCGATTCGGGTCTCGATCTTCTGGTCACGCACGACCAGGGGGAGGCGCGGCGCATCGCGGAACAGCTCGACCAGATCAACGAACAACGCAAGCACACGCAACAGGGCGTGCAGGAGGAAGCGGAATACCTGATCGAACGCGAGGTCGATCTGGAAAAGGAAAAGGTATTGGTGCTGGCATCCGAAAATTTCCACCAGGGCGTCATCGGCATCGTCGCTTCCAAACTGGCGGACAAGTACTACCGGCCGACGTTCCTGATCGCCATCCGGGACGGCATGGGCAAGGGCTCGGCCCGTAGCATTCCGACGTTCAACCTGTACAAGGCGCTTGCGCAATGCTCGGATCACCTCACGCAATACGGCGGGCACGCGTACGCAGCCGGGCTCAATATCGAGGCCGAACGCATCGACGATTTCCGCCGTGCGATTAATGAGGTTGGAGCGCCCTACCTCACCGACGACCGCATGGTGTCGGAACTCAAGATCGACAGCACGCTGGACCTCCGGGACATTGGCATGGGTGCATACAGGGAAATGCAGAAACTGGGACCCTTCGGCCAGGTGAACACCCTTCCGGTGTTCTGTTCAAGAAGAATCCGCATCCGCGACTTCCGCGAGATCGGCCGCGACCGCACGCACGTACGCTTCCGCGCCACGCAGGGCAAAACAACCGTGAATGTCGTCGGCTTCCGCCTGGCGGAAACGTTCCGCTACCTCGACCCCGACACGTTGATCGACATTGCCTACGAGCTGCAACTGAACTCGTGGAACGGGCGCGAGAAAGTAGAGCTGAAGCTGCTGGACGTGAGGCCCTCCGACCTGGCAGACTGAACCCTCATTCGACGCGGATGGACTCACGCGGGTCCTGCCGCATCGCCATCCGGGCCGGGTACAGTCCCGCCACTGCCGCCACCACACCGAAGAACAACGTCGCCGCCGCCATGAACGCTACCGGATGAAAAACCTGGATGGTCCAGCCGAACGACTGCTTGTTGATGACGAATATCAGGATGTAAGACACCACGATTCCCGCGGCCAGCCCCATCAGCGACCCGATCCAGCCCAGCAGTCCCGCCTCGATCAACACCATCTTGCGCAGTTGTTCCGGAAACGCCCCGATGAACCGCAATACCGCCAGTTCACGGCGACGCTCAATGATGAGCGACACCAGCGTGTTGAACAGGCCGAGGAGCGCCACGCCGATGCCGATGATCTCCAGCGAGTAGGTGATTGCGAAAGTCTTGTCGAAAATGTTGAGCACTTCTTCTTTCAGTTCACCGTAGGAACGCACGATGACCTGGTGCGACGAACCGATGGTGTTGAGGATCGCTTTCCGCACCGTGGGCAGGTGGGCCCTGTCTTCCAGGTACACGACGAAGCTGTTTACGGTCGGGTCGTTGTAATATTTCAAAAACGTACGGCGGTCCACGATGACGTAACCGCGCTCTTGCGAATAATCGTAATAGACCGCGACGATCTCCAGGTTCATCACGCCGTTGGGTGTTTCGATCCTGACCCGGTCACCCACGTCCACCTTGTGCTTGTAGGCAAACGGTTCGGAGACGATGGCGCGGTCGGCCCCGACCATGAAATCGGCAAGTTTCCTTGCAGGTGGACCGTCCTTGATAACGAGGTTGCCGTGGCGCGACAGTACGGAAAAATCGCCGGACCCCAGAATCGCCGGTTGGTTTTCATACGTGATGTGCAACGCACGGAAGGCGTCCACCGCCTTCACACCGTCGAGTTGTTTGAGCTCGGCCACCGGTTTCAGCGGCAACGTGTACTGGTAGTCGATGTGTTTGCCCCCGGCCGCACGCACGAACAGGTCGGCTTTTAAAGTCTGGTCGATCCACACCGTCACCGTCTGGCGGAAACTGTGCACCATGATCGACATGCTGATGACCATCATGAAGGCGATGGCAAGAGATGACACGGCAATGGCGTTGCGTCCCACGTTCTGTGTGAGGTTGCGGCTGGCGAGCAGACCCTCCCCGCCGAACCAGCGTTTGCACAGGTTGTGCGACAGGTCGCGCAGGACCACCAGCGCACCGGGCGACAGAAACGACATGCCGAGGATGACGAAGAACACCGCAGCGAACCCCAGCCAGGGGAAGCCCCCGATGGCGGGCAAAGGCACGCACGCCACCGCCCAGGCCAGGCACGCCAGCCCCAGGTAAGTCAGCCTGCGGTTGCCGCGGAAAACTTTCAGATCGTAACTGCCGCGGCGCATCACCTGCGTCGGGTGGGTGGTCGCCGCATCGTATGCGGGAAGCAATGCCGAGCACAACGACAAGACCACCCCCAGCAAGAAATAGGGAATGCCCTCGCTCCAGTGAAAATCGAAGTCCGCCACGTTGGCGGACACGTACAGGTTCTGCACGGTGAGTGTGATGGCCTGCAATGAAAACTTCGCCAGAAAATAGCCGATGGCGACGCCGAATGCCGAACCGATGGCGCCGATCACCCCTGCCTCCAGGATGAAGATGGCGGCGATCCAGTAAGGCGACGCACCCAGCGCGCGCAGGGTGCCGATCTCCGTCCGGCGGCGCACCACCGATAGCGAGATCATGTTGTAAATGAGGTACAGCCCGACCAGCAGGGCGACGAAACTGAGCGCGGTCAGGTTGTACTGGAACGCGCGCAACATTTTCTCCACCTGCCTGCCCCGGTGTTGCGGCCGATCCACGCGCAGAAAATCAGGGAGCACCTGTTTCATCTCCGCCTGCATGCGGTCGAAATTTTTGTCTTTGAGAAACCGGATATCGATGCGGTCGAGCTGTCCGATTTTGCCGAACACGGACTGTGCCGCGGCGATGTCCATCAATGCCACGTTACCCTTGAACGCTTTGGCGATGCCCTTGTTCTCCAGGACCCCCGTGACGCGCAAGGTGACCGGTTGACCGTTGATGATAAATTCGATGGCATCCCCCGGCTGAAAATTCTGATCGGGAATGAACGTCTCCGGGATGACGATGCCGCGCGGATCGAGGATGAGGGGAAGGAGGCCCTGCAGGGTGTCGTCGGCGGTCTTCAATGAAAAATCGCGGATGCCGCTGTCCTGCAACAGGTCCGTGCCGAGGATTTCCACCACTTCCTCGCTTTTTGTTTCCACTCCATATCCCTCGATCACCGGGTACGCTTTGATGGTATCGCGTAGTGGAAGCAGTTTTTTGAAAACCGTTTCGTCGAAAGGAACACCGTCGGCATGCACTACCGCGTTGGCACGGCCGAGCACCAGGTCCACGGTTTCGGTGAACGAACTCAGGGTCTGCCGGTTGGCGAGCTGGATGCTCAAAAACACCGCGACGCCCAGCGCCACGCCGAAGGTGGTGATGAAAAACCGGAACGGGTCGCGCCACAGGGGACGCACGATGAGCGGGCCGAACAGGTTTTTGAAATACACCGCTTCCCTCATGACGTCACCCGCCTGCGTTGCCGTTGACGGTCTGCAGGCGACCGTCCTGAATGCGGAAATGACGGTTGCCGTACTCGGCGGCGGTGGGATTGTGCGTCACCACCACAACCGTGGTTGCAAAATCGTCCGATGCTTTTTTGAGAATGTCGAGAATCTTGTGCCCGTTTTCGGAATCGAGGTTGCCGGTGGGTTCGTCCGCAAGCACGATCGACGGCTGGTGAACCAATGCGCGGGCGATGGCGACCCGCTGCATCTCACCGCCGGACATCTCCGCCGGAAACGAGTCCTTGCGTGCAAGCAGGCCGACGTAATCGAGGAGTGTTTCGATGGATTGCCGGGCGCGGCCGGGGGCGCCGCTCAGCAAGAGAGGCAGTTCCACGTTCTCCCAAACGGTCAAGGTGGGAAGCAGGTTGAAGAACTGGAACACAAAACCGATCTCTTTCCGCCGCAGTTCCGTGAGCTGGCGGTCGTTCATTTCCGAAACATGATGCCCGTTGATGTGGATGTCGCCTTCGTCCGGCCGGTCGAGTCCGCCCATGAGGTTGAGGAGGGTTGTTTTCCCTCCACCGCTCGGCCCCATGATGGTTACGAAATCGCCCTGGATCAACTGCATGTCGATGCCGGAGAGCGCAGTGACGCGCACCGATCCCGCCTGGTAGAACCGTGAAACGTTTTCAAGAGTGATGATGGGATGGGCTGTGGGCATGAAAATACGCTCCAGAACACAAACGAAGCGCCATCATACCAGAGTTTGAACGGGGACCAAGGCACAGATCCCCCCTTGCAGGACAGGGGTTTGAAAAGCGGGGCTGACTTGAAGGCTTAATCGTCGGAGTCGGGGGATTCGACAGGATTGGAGGAGGCAGAGGGAGCCGACTCTGTCGGAGCAGGCTCAGGTGTAGAGGTCTCAACGGTATCGCCTCCGTCTTCCTTCGGAAATTGCAACCGGTTTTTCAGGAACTCCAGGAAATCGCCGAACTGGTGCACGATGTTTGCCTCATCCAGTTTTCCGGCGGCGAATTTCGAGAACACCGCATCCAGCACCGATTCCACCAACGCAGGGAAGTCGCGAACGTTGCTTGAATCGGGCAAGCCATTTTGCAGAGAAGGATTACCCGCAGGGCCGCCTTGCGGTGCACGGGAGAAACGGGTCCCCTGAACCGACGCGAAGGTGGTTTTCTCCAGCTCCAACGACAATTCCTGAATGACGCCCAGGTTGTCCGCCAGAGTGGTTGCAGAACCGGCGAGATCGATGTCCCGTCCCGCGAAAAAATCCGCGGCCAGCGGATCGACCAAATCCACGAGACGCTGGATGGAAGCCAGCTCGTCTTCGTTGAGGTCGCCCTGCACCGTAACCGAATACCGGGACGCGGCGATAGCAGTCAGGGAAAACCGTTCCACGACAGATCCGTCGGCCGTCCGTGTCTGGCTTCGCGAGCCGGAGACCGCGCGATCGGAACCAAAAGAAATCTGGACCTTATCGCCTTCCTGGGTGGTCAGGTTCAGGTCGCCGGACAAAGAGACGCCCGCATTCACCTTCACGCCTTGATGGGCCAAAATCGCTGAATTTTCGGAAATGGGACGAATTTCCATGATAACCGCTACATATTTGATTTAATTTGCAATAACTACATTTCCAATTGAAACCTTTTCCTTTATAATTAACGGCAGGCACTGTGAAATACTTAAGGCTGGGCCGCCTGTTTTTGAAGCCCCAGGTGTAGCCGAAAGCAAAATGATTGTGAAACGCCGTGTTATCCGGCATTGCCCCAATCCTAAACGGGTCTTTAACGATGGAAGAATACACACCTTTATTCATTGAAGAATCGCAACGGACCAAGCAGTTCCGCCGTGTGATCGTACGCAAAACCATTCAACTGATGCGCCAGCACCCCAAGGCTTCCGACGAGGAAATCCAGACCATGGCGGAAAATGAAGCGGTGCAGATTTGCGACCTCTGCGTGGAGTCCTCGTTCGAAGAAGGGTCGCGTCCGCTCATCGAACAGTACTTCCTCACGGAAAAAGAGGGCCAGCGGCGCAACCACGTGGGAAGATTCTTTCTGCACAAGCTCGAAGACCAGCTGAAGGGACCGCTGTTCAAGGAATGCCTTTTCCCCTTGCTCGCCGACTCCGTCAAATCCCTGCTTGGTGAAGAGAAGTACGACATTTACACCGGGCGCATCAAGGCGTTTTTACAGGAAATGGGTCAGCAGGGCATGTCATACAACGAATCGATGGACTCCCAACCCGCGTATGAGATCATGGAAGAGATCATCGGGGAATATTTGAAGGAGATGAAAAGTTTCCCGAAATTCCAGGAACAGTTGAAAAGTCAGATCGACGACGCACTGGGCACGTACCAGTCCAAAAACCCGGAAAAGGTGGTCAACATCGACAAGAACGTGCAGTTGATTTTCGACAAGTTCATGCACTCGCTTGAAATCAACTCCTGATCCTCGTCCAACCGGACACGATTCCTCAACCCACCGGGGGAACCCCTAGCACTTGACCTGGGGCGGTAGAATGTTTTTCAATCGCGGGTGATGCCGGTCTTTCTCCGAAAGCACCGGATTGTTCACCGGCCAGTCGATGCCCAATTCCGGATCGTTCCAGATCAGTCCTCCCTCGTCTTCCGGATGGTAATACTCAGAACACTTGTAAATCACCTCCGCGGTTTCACTGAGTACGCAGTATCCGTGTGCGAATCCGGAGGGAAGGAACAACTGACGTTTGTTGTCGGCGGACAGGGTGCGGCCCACCCAGCGACCAAATGAAGGAGAATCCGGACGCACGTCCACCGCCACGTCGTACACCTCGCCCTGCACCACACGAACCAGCTTGGCCTGACCATGCCGAACCTGGTAATGCATGCCTCTCAGGACGCCCTGGCTCGACTTGGCGTGATTGTCCTGAACGAACACCACGTCGATGCCGTGACTTTTGAAATGGGAACGGACGTAGGTTTCCAGGAAAAACCCGCGCGGGTCTTCATGCACAACGGGTTCTATAAGAATCACGCCGTCCAGTTCGGTGGGAATGAATTTCATGAATTGTCCTTTCGCCGCCCGCAGGGCGTACGTGGCGGAATTGTACCGTAAAGGGGGAACGCTTTCCACCGCCCTCCGGGCCGCTTTCGAAAGGGCTTGCCGGGATCCACGGTAAATCCTGCTAAAATGAACCCGGGTGAGCGACCCGGCCGGTCGCGTTGACAGTCCCCGTTCTTCTCCTTATAATCCATCCGTTTTCTTCCAAACCCCAAACTCAGGAGATCCCATTCGTGCGCGTCATTCCGGCAGTTGACATCAAGGGGGGTCGGTGCGTCCGCCTCACCCAGGGCAAGGCGGACCAGGAAACCGTGTATTCCGACGATCCTGCGGACATGGCCGCCCACTGGGACGAACAGGGCGCCCAGTTGATCCACGTGGTCGATCTGGACGGTGCATTCGACGGACGCCCGGTGAACCAGGACCTCATCAAAAACATCATCTACAGCAGCACCGTGGACATCCAGGTCGGGGGCGGCATCCGGAACCTGGAAACCATCGAAGCTTACGTCAACGCGGGTGTGTACCGCGTGATCCTCGGCACCATCGCACAGCAGGAACCGGAGTTCGTCGCCGAAGCCTGCAAACGTTTTCCCGGAAAGATCATGGTCGGCATCGACGCCCGCGACGGAATGGTTGCCGTGAAAGGCTGGGTGGAGGTATCCGACCAGAAGGCCACCGATCTGGCAAAGCAGATGGAACCGATGGGCGTCGCCGGGTTCATCTTCACAGACATCAGCCGCGACGGCATGATGCAGGGTCCGAACCTGGACAGCATCCGTGCCTTTGCGCAGGCGACGTCGCTTCCCGTCATCGCTTCGGGCGGGGTGAGCCGCGTTGAGGACGCCCTCAACCTCGTGCAACTGAAGGACTGCGGCGTCGATGGCATGATCATCGGCAAGGCGCTTTACGACAAGAGCATCGACTACCGCGACGTGCTTTCGCAGGTGCAGGCGCATGCTGGCTAAACGCATCATTCCCTGCCTGGACGTCAAGGACGGGCGCGTGGTGAAAGGTGTGCAGTTCGTCAACCTGCGCGATGCAGGCGATCCCGTTGAGATCGCCGCCGCTTACGAAAAAGAAGGCGCGGATGAGTTGACGTTTCTGGACATCACCGCTTCGCACGAAAAGCGCGGCATCATTCTGGATGTCGTGCAACGCACTGCGGAAAACGTATTCATGCCGCTCACCGTGGGTGGCGGCGTGCGCACGCTGGACGACATCCGCAACCTGTTGAAAGCGGGCGCGGACAAAGTCGCCATCAACACCGCCGCCGTGCACAATCCAGAGTTCGTCAAGCAGGCGGCGGAGAAATTCGGAAGCCAGTGCATCGTCGTCGCCATCGACGCCAAGCAGGTGAACCGAAACCAGCCGCCAAACCCGCCTGCGGTGGAATGGAAGAACCAGCACCCCACCCTGTTCGTCATGCCGGAAGCGCCCGAACCCGCGTGGGAGGTGTACACGCACGGAGGACGCAACCCGATGGGCATCAATGCCGTTTTGTGGGCGCGGCTGATGGAATCCTATGGAGCCGGCGAGATTCTGTTGACGAGCATGGATCGTGACGGTACGAAAGCGGGATACGACCTGCCGCTCAACCGCACCGTGGCCGAGGCCATCACCATTCCGCTCGTCGCATCCGGAGGGGCAGGAACGCTGGAACACCTTCACGCTGGCATTGTGGAGGGTAAGGCGGACGCGGTTCTGGCCGCTTCCATCTTCCATTTCAAGGAACTGACCATTCCCGAAAGCAAGCGGTACCTCAAACAACGTGGCATCGCCATCCGCATTTGAAGTTTTTTCCCTGTTACGATACGTTTGTTTTTCCCGCCAAATCGTGATTCCGGGTTGATTTTTACCGCTTTCATTTCTATCTTGGTAGGCTCAAAACCGGATGGAGACTTGTCCCATTCGGGCGGATTTTAAAACCACCTTCTCACCCGTGCCCGGCTTCCATGGTTTCTTCTACAGCCGTTCGCAAATTATTTTTTTTCATCACGCTTTTGACCCCTGTGTGCGTTCCCCCCACTTCATGGGCAGGGGAAGTGCATTTCGGCGACGGCAATGTGCTGAAGGGAACCATCCGTTCGTTCAAGGAAGGCGAACTGACCTTCTCAACCAATTATGCAAAGAAAATCAGGATTCCGGTGGAGGAGATCCAGACCATCACCACCGAGGAAGTCGTTACCGTCGAGCTGAAAACGGGAGGGATTTTAAAGGGCCGGCTGGTGACAAGGGAAGATGGCAGCATGGGGATCGAACTCATTCCCATGGAGGAAGTGGTGTCCCTTCGCTGGGACGAGATCAAATACATCAACAGAACCCCGCGGAGGTGGACGGGCAATGTGTTTGTCGGCGGGTCCCTGCAATCCGGAAACGTGCAGGTGACCAGCATCAGCGCCGGCGCCGAAGCCGAACGGAAATGGGAACGGGATCGTCTGTCCCTCCGCGCCTTCCACAATTACGTCGAACAGGATGGCGAGATCAACAGCAGGAACACCTTCGGCGCGTTCAAATTCGATCACTTTTTCACGAACCGATTTTACGGGCTGATCAGCACCGAACTTCTGAAAGACGAGTTCAAGAACCTCAACCTGCGCGCCATCATCGGTGGCGGTGTGGGTTACAAATTTTGGGACAACGACACCAAAAACCTGGAGTTCGAACTGGGCGTCACCTATTTTTCTGAAGACTTGAGAGTGGGTGAGGACGAGCGGTTCACGACGGCGCGTATTGCCTCGAACCTCATGTACCTGTTCAATGACAGCCTCAAGTTCACCAACTTCCTGCTGGTGTACCCGAAAATCGCCCAGCCCGCCGAATACCGTTTGCGCAACGAGGCCTCGCTGAACACCAAGTTCACCGAATACTGGTCGTTCAAGCTGACCCACATCCTCGACCAGAACTCGAAGCCCTCCACCGGCATCAAGAAAACCGACCAGACCTTCATCTTTTCTCTTCAATACGAGTTCGGAGGTTGATCAGAACGGCAAGAGGCCCAGGTAGAGCAGGGCTCCAAACACGGCGAAACCCCCACCGATGAGTTGCAGGAAGCCGGAGGTTTCCTCACGAGCTTCCAGGCAGGCTTCCTGCGGATTGTCGGGGTTGTACAAAACTTCCACCTCGCTATTTGCGGGATAGCGGCGGCAGTGTTCTTCGGCACGGCTTCGAAACCCCATCTGCAACTGCCCGCCGATGAGGATCTTGTTGTTCGAGTAGGAGCGACCGCCGACGCGGTAACGGTAACGCACGTCGGCGCGGTAGGTGCTGTTGGGAGACTGGTAGCCCCCTCCACTCTTCAGCTTGATGGAGGAACGCTGGACCTTACCCGTTGCCACGGGCCAGAAACGGGCGGCCTCGGCTTTATTCCGGATTCGCCAGGCGTACGCCACGGCGCCCACTCCGGCCACCGCGAAGATCAGACCCATCCAGTTCGCAACCATTATATATGGACATCCTTAAAGAAAAAGTGTTCGATTCTCAACCTGAAATTGAAAGGTACACGGTAACCGCAAACATGACCCCAAGAAGAGCGAGGAGAGCCTTGAAGATCAACGCCTCTGCAGGGTGGAAAGCAAACCATTCCTGCCAGTTGTTGCGAAGATTATTCCAGCTCCACTTCATAAGGGACCCGGAATCCTCAAATGACGGGGTCCTCCTGCGTCCTGAAAGCGCTCCGCCGCACACGGCACAGACCCCCGCCCCCTCCTCCACGAAATTTCCGCAATGAATGCATTCCACCGCCATGGATTGCCCCCCCTGTAATCGGCTTACCTTTTTTTATTTGAAAGGCTGGACATGAATTCGTCAAGTTCGGATTATCTAATTTTTGAAAAAATCTGAACCAGGGAAAAATAAGGGCATCGCAGGGTTTGGGTGAGGAAAAACGGGAAGGATTGTGGTTTCCGGTGAACACCGGTCAGCTCAGTGGGGTTCCCTTGATTTCCAGCAGGCGTGATTCGGCAGTCATTGCAGCCTCCACACCCCAGGGCAGGGTCCACATTTCGTTTCCATGGCCCACGGGACAGTTAGCAAGAATGGGAAACGAGGTGTCGCTCAGGGCGTCCAGAAACACGTCGTCCAGCCTGGCCCCTCCGTGGGCCCCGTTACTGCACTGAACCATCTCCCCCACAACCAGGCCCTTGATGTTTTTGAACTTCCCCGCGGTTTTCAATTGCCACAGCATGCCGTCAATCCGGTAGGCGGGTTCGTTGACATCCTCGATGACCAGCAGGTGGCCGTCGGTCTGGATTTCATACGGAGTGCGGAGAGACCGGCACAGGAGAGTGAGGCAACCCCCGGTGAGGCGTCCCCGTGCCTTGCCCGGCCGAAGGACCCGCGCGTGCGGTGCGGCCAGTTTTCCGGCACCGGGAGTGGCGGTGAGCGTTTTGCGGAACTGCGTTTTGGACAGGGTCATCGGCCGGCACCCGAAACTCCCGGACACCATCGGACCATGAAACCCGATCAGCGAGCATTTTTGCAGGAGATACAACAGCAACAGCGTGATGTCGCTGGACCCCACCACCACTTTCGGGTTCGCCTGGATAACCTTTGGCTTGAGCAACGGCAAAATGCGGTTGACCCCGTACCCTCCCCGCGCACAGAATATGCCTTTTATCTCGGGGTTCTCGAACATCGCCATCAGGTCCTGCGCGCGGTCCGCATCATTCCCGGCAAGGAACCCGTTGCGGGCGGCAATGTTTTCACCCAGGACCGGTTGAAACCCCATGCCCCGGATCACGCGCAATCCCTTTTCCAGTTGTTCGGGGTCCACCGGACCCGCCGGAGCAACGATGCCGACGGCATCCCCCTGCTTCAGTTTCTTCGGGCGCGTCAATCGGGATTTGGCCATTCAGTACTCCGGATGAGCGTTACGGGAATTAAAGTACGGTTGCGCCTTAATTAAGGAACCTTTATTTCGAGAACAGGAACATGACCCCTGCCGCCATCGTTTACGCCCCCAACAGGCCGGAGACCGATCCCGGCCATGCCCTCAATCCGCTGGAGGGAATACCCATGGTTCAGCATGTGCTTCAACGCCTGAGAAATTCCAGTCGCGTCGACCGCATCGTCCTGTTAGCTGATGAAGACGCGCCCACCGAACGTTTGGCACAGGTGGCGGAAGCTATGGGAGTGGGGTTCACCATGACCGCATCTCCATCCTCACCCCGTTCCTGGATCCAGGCGGCGGAAGAACTGGGTGCGGATCAGGTTGTTCCCGTCGGCGCCAACCTGCCATTGTTCGATGCCGAACTCCTCGATGCCCTCTTAAAAGAGCACCAGAAATCCCGGGCCGATTATACCACCACTTCCGATTACGTTCCTCCCGGCACCACCGCCCCGGTGATCCGGCTGGAGGTGTGTCGCACGTTATCGGAAACAAACAGGTCCATCGCCGACCCCGGGTCTCTTATGGCCGCTTTGGAGGATCCCGCCCACGGACTGCAGGCCGCCACCACCCGTGCCCCCTGGTACCTGCGCAACGTCAACGTTCGACTGGTCGTTGAAACGGCGAAAGACCATGAACTGCTGGGTATGTTGTACGGAAAATACTTGAACGATTCCGGTATCGTGGCGCTGGACGAGGTCATCTATTTCCTCAGCCAGAACCCGGGCATCGCCGGGTACAACCTGACCTGAGTCACAATTTCGCAAAGAGTCATTCAAGTTTTCAAGATAGTCTGCCGTTAAGTTGTATAAGGCATGTTGTTACCCATTCAAGATCTCCCTCCTGCCTTCATTTTCCTCCCCAACCAAAATCGCCGTCAAACCGTGCCCTGCGTGAATTCCGGCCAAAAATACATTTTGTTTATAAAGTAATGTCGGAATATCCCGATAGATTCAGTGAGCACGGATGAAGGTTCGACTGAACCTCATATCCAGAACAGATCCCATTCCATTTATGGGAATGTCACCGCAACAAGTAACGGGTTGGCACGGAAGCCGGTCCCGGGAAGACAAACGGTCAAGGAGGATTGAACAATGGCAATTCGGATTTTCAACAACATTCCGTCCCTGACGGCACAGCGTCTGCTGGGAGTCAACAACAACCGGCTGACGCAGTCCATCGAGCGGATCTCCTCGGGCCTGCGCATCAACCGCGGCGCCGACGACCCGGCGGGACTCGCCCTCTCGGAAAAACTGCGCGGCGACATCCGCGCGCTGACCCAGGCCCTGCGCAACGCCAACGACGGCGTTTCCATGATCAACGTTGCCGAGGCCGGACTGGGCGAAACCGCGGACATGCTGATTCGCATCAAGGAGCTGGCGGCACAGGCGGCCACGGGCACCCTGGGCGACAGCGAGCGCGCCACCCTGCAGATCGAGTTCGACCAGCTCCGCTCCGAAATCAACCGCATCTCAAGCGCCACCAACTTCAACGGGCAAAAACTGCTCGACGGTTCGATGAGCGCGGGCGGCGCCAATCCCATTGTCATTCAGATCGGCATCGACTCCTCATCCGACAGCCGTTTCGATTTGAACGCCGAAGTGGACCTGGACGCCATCAACACCTCAACCCTGGGAATCAGCGCTCTTTCAGGAACGGCTTTGTCCATCACGTCGGTGGCCAATGCTTTGACCACGCTGGAGGCGATCACCACCGCGATCGAAACCGTATCTACAGCGCGCGGCAAGATCGGAGCGGTGCAGAACCGGCTGGTGCGGACCATCAACAACCTGTCCGTCACCATCGAGAACGTGCAGGCCGCCGAGTCGCAGATCCGCGACGCGGACATCGCACAGGAAATCGCCAACCTGACGCGAAACCAGATCCTGGTAGAGGCCTCAACCGCTATGGTCGGTCAGGCAAACCTGATTCCGCAGTCGGTCCTGCAGCTGCTCCAGTAACCGCAGGGAAGGATTCTCCCTATTAAGGGATTAAAATCATCAATTATTCGCTGGAACGATTGGCGAATAAAACCATAACGGAGCCATTCACTCGAAGTTGCACGGATGCAACGGAAAGGCTCCCCTCGGTCAAGGAGGATCGAAATGGCAATTCGAATATTCAACAACATTCCGTCCCTGACGGCACAGCGTCTGCTGGGAGTCAACAACAGCCGGCTGGCGCAGTCCATCGAGCGAATCTCCTCGGGCCTGCGCATCAACCGCGGCGCCGACGACCCGGCAGGACTCGCCCTCTCGGAAAAACTGCGCGGCGACATCCGCGCGCTGACCCAGGCCCTGCGCAACGCCAACGACGGCGTTTCCATGATCAACGTTGCCGAGGCCGGACTGGGCGAAACCGCGGACATGCTGATCCGCATCAAGGAACTGGCGGCGCAGGCGGCCACGGGCACCCTGGGTGACAGCGAGCGCGCCACCCTGCAGATCGAGTTCGACCAGCTCCGCTCCGAAATCACCCGCATCTCTACCGCCACCAACTTCAACGGACAAAAACTGCTCGACGGGTCCATGGCCTCCGGCGTGGCAAGCCCGATCGTTATCCAGATCGGCATCGATTCCACATCGGACAGCCGCTTCAACTTGAATGAGGAAGTCGATCTCACGGCCATGAACACCAGCGTGCTGGGACTGGACGGCCTGAGCATCACCGCCGCAGCGGAGGCCCTGACTGTGCTGGAAGCGATCACCACCGCAATAGAAACCGTATCCACGGCACGCGGCAAAGTCGGCGCAGTGCAGAACCGGCTGGTGCGGACCATCAACAACCTGTCCATCTCCATTGAGAACGTGCAGGCCGCCGAGTCGCAGATCCGCGACGCGGACATCGCGCAGGAAATCGCCAACCTGACGCGAAACCAGATTCTGGTACAGGCATCCACCGCAATGGTCGGCCAGGCCAATCTCATTCCCCAGTCGATCCTGCAGTTGCTCCAGTAATTCCTTAAAATACGGCCCCGCTTTTGCGGGGCCACTTTGTTTCATGCTCCCGCTTTACGGGAGCATTTTTTTTACCCAGAAAATCCCTTTTCCCCTTCCGTCTTCATTCCTGCCTGTTGTTGCTCCCTTCCTGAAGATTAAAAATTTTTAATGGATTCCTGTGGGACCCTGTGATAATTTTTTTGAGTGACCCCTGCGGAGGGAAGTTATTGGAAAATAAAATTTAATTTCTTTACGCAAACCATCCCACCTGTTGGTACGTATCCGAGGATTTCATGATAGAGGTTGAAAATCTGGCCAAATCGTACGGTCCCCGGTCAGCCATTCACGGCCTCACATTTCAAGTCAACCAGGGAGAAGTGGTCGGTTTTCTGGGGCCCAACGGTGCCGGCAAAACCACCACGATGAATATTCTCTGCTGTATTCTTCCCGCCTCCAGCGGCACGGCGCGGGTGTGCGGTTTTGACATCTTCGAACAGTCCTACGAAATCCGCAAACGCATCGGTTACCTGCCGGAGACGCCTCCCCTGTACCAGGACATGGTGGTGTCGAAATACCTCGCGTTCGCCGCCGGCCTGCGCGGCGTTGCGAAAAAACAGATTGCCTCCGCGGTGAACCGGGTTCTGGGCCAATGCCATATTCGGGACGTTAAGGACCGCATCATCGGCCGCCTGTCGAAAGGCTACCAGCAACGCATCGGCCTGGCGCAGGCGATGATCCACGACCCGGAAATCCTCATCCTGGACGAACCGACCATCGGCCTCGATCCCATTCAGATCATCGAAATCCGCAAGCTCATTCAGGAACTGGGCAAGTCCCACACGATCCTTTTGAGCTCGCACATCCTTCCGGAGGTGACGCAGATCTGCCAGCGCGTCATCATCATCCACGAAGGCCGCATTGCAGCGATGGACACCCTCGATGGCCTGAACGCGTCGCTCCGCCACAGCAACCGGCTGGAGTTGAAGGTGCGGAAGGTCGACAGCGGAATTCCCTCCAAACTGGAAGCTCTGGACAAGGTCTCCGCCGTGCACCCCGATGGAGCCAACCGGTATTTCATCGACAGCGCATCGGACGAACCGGCGCAGGATGACGTGGCGCGGATGGTGCTGGAACAGGGATGGGGGCTTGAAGAATTGAAACCGGTGTCGATGACGCTTGAGGACATTTTCCTGAAACTGACCACGGAAGAAAAACTGGATACAGCATCATGAAGCAATCGCTGTGGATCGCTAAACGGGAACTGAACGCTTTTTTCCAGTCACCCATATTCTATGTGGTGACCACGGTGTTCCTCGCGTTGTACAGCTGGATGTTTTACAGCCTCCTTGCCCTGTTCGGGGCCCAGAGTTTCCAGGCACCGCAATTCCAGCAGATGGGCCAGATCCTCAACGTCAACCAGTTCGTCATCGAGCCGTCGCTGGCCAACATGTCGGTGATTCTGCTTTTCATCATTCCACTCATCACCATGCGCGCTTTTGCCGAAGAAAAAAAGAACAAAACCTTTCCCCTTCTGTTGTCCTCTCCCGTTCACATGCGCGAGATCATCGCGGGCAAATTCCTGGGATGCCTGTGCGTCGTGGCGGTGATGTTGCTGCTGTCCTCCTACTCGGTGATCTTCATTTTGTTTCTGGGCTCACCGGAGATCGGCCCGATCCTATCCGGCTACCTGGGCATCCTTTTGATGGCGGCGTGTTACATATCGCTCGGCATTTTCGCTTCATCGCTGACCGACAACCAGATCATCGCCGCGGTGATCAGCTTCGGTTTCATCCTGTTCATGTGGATCATCGGCTGGGCGGCGCAGTCGGCGGGCCCGGAACTGGGGGAACTGCTCAACTACATCTCACTGGTCAGCCACATGGAGTCGTTTCTGCAGGGTGTTATCGATTCCAGCGACGTGGCCTATTACCTGTCGTTCATCGCGTTCGGCCTGTTCCTGACATACCGGGTTGTGGAATCGCGGAGGTGGAGCTGAGGTTATGAAACGAACGACGCCTTATCTGGTATGGATCGGAATTACTTTCGGGTTCCTCGCACTTCTTCTCTACATCGTGATCCCGCAGTTTCCCGTATGGCCGATGACGTTTTTCATCCTGTCGGCGCTCAATCTCGCCACCTTCGCCATCCTGGACCGCAAAAACATCCGGCGGGCCATGAACACACGGCAGGCCATGTACGGCATGAACGCGGCGGTGTTGATCCTGGCGTTCACCGGAATCCTCATTTTCCTCAACATCCTCGCACACCGGCACAAGGCACGGGTGGACTTGACGGAGACGGGTTACTACACGCTGGCCCCGCAAACCGAAAAAGTTTTGTCCAGCCTCAACCGTCCCGTCAAGATCATGGCCTTCTACCAGGTGGACGATCCCGGAAAGAAAGAATTCGTGCAACTCATGGACGGATTCCAACAATTTTCGGATCAAATCGAAATCGAATACATCGACCCCATACAAAGCCCGACGCTTTCCAACCAATATGGCTTGAAGACCGACCGCACGGTGGTTCTGCAAAGCGGACCGCAACAGAATAAAATCGAAAACGTCACTGAAGAAAGTTTGCTGAACGGCATCCTGAGTGTCACCCGCGACGGGCAGAAAAAAGTTTATTTCATCGGCGGCCACGGCGAGAAAGACATTGAGGACCAGGATAAAGCAGGCTTCTCCAAAGTGCGCGAAGGGCTGGAGAAAAACAATTTCAAGGTGGCGAGTCTGTTCCTGCTTCAAACCGGATCCATTCCGGGGGACGCCGACCTCGTGGTCCTTCCCGGCCCTAAAAAGAAACTTCAGGAAAAAGAATTGCAGGCTCTGGATGCGTACCTCAAACGGGGCGGATCGGTGTTTCTTTTGCTCGATCCCCAATACGATGCGGGCCTCAAGGATTTCCTGGGCCGATGGGGCATTGCATTGAAAGACGATATCGTGGTCGATCCAAATTCACTGAACCTCGCCATCCCCATCGTAAAACGCTTCGTCAAGCACGCCATCACACAGGACTTCACCATGCCGGTCATCTTTCCCCTGGTGCGGTCCATCTCTCCCATCGAAACCGAGGGATTGACGGTGACGCAACTCGCTTTCGCCTCCGACAACAGCTGGAGCGAGGTGAAATATGAAGGCGGGAACGTGGAATACGATCCCGGTGAAGACCTGAAAGGCAATGTTCCGGTAGCCATGGTGGTGACCCAACCGGTGCTATCCGCCATGGAAAGCGAATCCGATTCCACCCCGCCGGAAAAGGACTCCTCCAGGGAATCCAGACTGGTGGTGGTGGGCGATTCGGATTTTGTCGCCAACACCACGTTCTCCACTTACGGAAACAGCGACTTTTTCCTGAATACGGCATCGTGGCTGATGGAGGAAGAGGAACTCATCTCCATCCGGCCGCATGAAAGAAAGTACAGTCCCCTGACCCTCACCCGTCCGCAACGGAACCTCGTGCTGGTAACGGGAATGGTGGTTCTGCCTATGCTGACCGCGGTGCTGGGGGTTCGCATCTGGTGGAAACGTCGTTCGCTATGAAGTTCCGTGGCACACTCATCTGGGTCGCCGTCTTCGCCGCCCTCGCGGCTTACGTTGGACTGGTCGAACTGCCTTCGGGTAAAAAGGAGCAGGAAGAAAAGGCCCGCAGCGAAAAACTCCTGTTGTTCGAGGAAAGCGACGTCGAAAAACTGACCCTGCAACGCGGTGATGCCGTCACCCGGATCCGGCGCCTGGACCAAAACGCCTGGCAGATTGAAGAACCGGTCCAGGCCAAAGCCAGTCGGAGCGCCATCGACCAACTGCTCTACGAGCTGGAAACCGCACGGCACAGCCGCATCGTCGAGGACAACCCCACCAACCTCGCACCCTTTGGGCTGGACACACCCCCTCTCGTCGCCACGGTTTTTTTGAAAAGCGGAGAGAAATTATCCCTTCAACTTGGCCACGCCAGCCCCATCGGGCATGCGCACTATGTGAAAGTGGGAGGAACCAGCACGGTGTACCTGTCCGGACTGGATGCCCGCGTCATCGACAAGTCCGCCAACGACCTGCGTGACCGCAGCCTGTTCGAGTTCCAGACCGCAGACGTACAGGGCTACACCCTGCACTACCAGCAGGAAACGCAAACGGTCACGAAAGAAAATGATGCCTGGCGGCTTTCGGGAAAGGTCAACGGGCTCGCGGACTCCGACGAAGTCTTGAATTTCCTGAGTTCCGTGCAGTCGGCGGACACCGTGGAGTTCATCGACGAGGAGCCGGACGCACTGGACATTTACGGTCTGGAATCGCCACGCATCGTGTTCACCGTGCTGCTGGGGGGAAAAGAAGAACGGACTCTCACCCTGCGCGTGGGCAACGAACATAAAAAAGGCCAGCACTACGCACAGTTGAGTGAAACCGGTAACGTGTTCACCGTCGGCCAGCCCCTGGTCACCACCCTTTCACGCAATGCGGTCACCTTCCTCGATAAAAAACTGCTGACCTTCGAGGAAAAGGAAATCGCCTCCATCACCCTGAAGAACCATGGAGAAACGGTCATCCTGCAACGTCAGGATGGAAAAAAGGACGGAGGGGGAAGCGCGTGGGTGTTGATTCAACCGGAAAATGAAGCGGTGAATCCCGCCGCCATCAACAGCCTTCTGTTCGACCTGAAAGACGTGCGGGTGAAGGAGTTTGTCGAGGCCAGCCGCCTCGACCTGTTCGGCCTGGAAAATCCGGCGCAGGTCCTGACGGTGCAGGCGGAGGGCGGGCAAACCGTTTCGATCCGCCTCGGCAACTCCAACATGCAAAAGAATCTCTATTTTGCTCAACGAACTTCTGACAACGCCGTGTTCGCTTTGAATGCGGAGGATGTGGGAAAAATTTTCCGCAGCCTGCACGACCTGCGCGACCGCAAACTGTTTTCCATCGATGCCGAAAAGGTCGGGCGCATCGTCCTCGAGTATCCGGACCGGACGTTTGAACTGGTCCGAAACGGTGAGAAGTGGTCCCTCACACAGCCGGAGAAAATCGAGTCCGTTCCCAATCACATTGGCCGGGGGATTGTGTGGACTCTCAACAACCTCGAATACGAATCCACAAATACGCCTGAGAAGGCAAGTAGTAAAATGGGATGGGAATCCCCTTCTCTTCGGGTCACAGTGGAATCCGCCGAAGAAAAACCGCTGGCCCGCCTGACCGTCGGCGCCCCGCTGACCGGGGAAAACAGGCTTTACGCGCGGGTGGAGGGGACCCCCGGCTGGTACACCATCAAAAGCCGGTTTCTGGAGGAGATCCCTGGAAACATGGATCGCTTCCGGGGCAAAACACCCTGACCCACCCCCTACCCCAACAAGGGGGCCTTAAAACGGTTTCGGCCTGATCTCATGCCCTTACCGGCTGGCTATATCCTTCTTCCCAATCCGCCGCACCAACCACTTTATATGGAAAATTGTCTAATTTTGGACCCAATATCTGGTGGTAAAAACTCTCAAGGATATTGTATCCAGAAATTTAATGAGCACTAACTATATGAAATACAACGAGTTATAAAATAGACCCTTACTTTCCAGATAAATCTCTTGACTGCCTACAATATATAGTGGTATCCTCCGGAACCAATACAAGATAAAGGATGTTGTACACGCGGAAACTGGGTTGCATCAAGACAAACCGGAACCACGGTTCGGTATGAAAAAACACAGTTTTAAAGACCAAGACGCGAGTCACCCAATTCCCTGCCCTGATAGGCGGGTTACTTTAAAGGCGTTTTCCAATTATCCAGTGGATTCCGGCTTGCCCGGAATTCGCGAAAAGGCCCTTCCCACTTCCTCAAATGTATTGAGCGCCGGCCGGAATCTCATGAGTATTCATTCGGTTACGAAGCCCTATCCAAACGGCGTCGATTGGAATCGTTTTTTGGGATTCGGGTCCTTCGGGATTCAGAATCCAAAAGTAACCCGCCACCACCTCGCTTTTTCACCCCACCGGCACGTTGGCCCTGATTTGGGTTCCAATTCGGATTTGCGGGTTTTGCCAAGGACAGACAAAACACCTCTGTTATGCTGACTTCGGGTTGCCGTGCCGGTGGGGTTTTTATATTCGCTCCAGGGAGGACACGATGACAGACTTGGCGGCCACTTGCCGGGTTCAGGGCGAGCCTTTGCCCGTTTACACCCACCCGGGGGACGCCGGGGCGGATTTGTTCGCGGCGGCGGATGATGTCATTCCCGCGCGCAGCCGGAAGCTGATAGGCACCGGCATTCGCATTGCCCTGCCCGCCGGGCACGCCGGATTGATCTGGCCCCGGAGCGGGCTGGCTGTCAAAAAAGGAATCGACTGCGGCGCCGGGGTCATCGACTCCCAGTACCGCGGCGAGGTTCGGGTCCTCCTGTTCAATCATTCCGACGAGGATGTGGCCGTAAAAAAAGGCGACCGCATCGCTCAACTTCTGGTACAAAAGGTGGAACGGGTGGATTTTGTCCCGGTTGAAGAATTGGATGAGACGGCCCGTGGGGCCAACGGTTTTGGTTCCAGCGGCTGATTTCCGGCCCTGATTTTCTGTTTGGTTGGTATGAAGCTCAAAATCAATCAATCTGAAATCGAACTGCAAAAAGGCGACATCACCGAAAGCGAAACCGACGCCATCGTCAATGCCGCCAACTCCAGCCTGACTCTCGGTGCGGGCGTGGCCGGAGCCATCCGGACCAAAGGGGGTCCGCTCATTCACGAGGAGTGCAAACTCATCGGCCATTGCCCGGTGGGAGAGGCGGTCATCACCTCCGGCGGCAACCTGAAGGCCGACTATGTGATCCATGCCGTCGGCCCCCGATACGGCGAGGGGGAGGAAGACGAGAAACTGCGCAACGCCACGTTGAGCAGTTTACGCCTGGCCGATGACCACCTGCTCACCTCGATCTCTTTTCCCGCCATCAGCACCGGTGTGTTCGGCTTTCCCATCGAGGATTGTGCCAGAATAATGCTTTCCGCCGTGGAAGGCTACCTGTCCGGCAAAACCGGTTTGCACCGGGTGCGGTTTGTGCTGTTTGACGCCAAGAGCCTTGAAATCTTTGAAAAACAACTTTCTTTGATGACAGAGGGCTGATTTTTTAGGAAAGTTCATGATTTCCCCGTATAATGGGGCGATTTGATCCTCACACCTTTTCTTTCACTGGGGAGACCGGCCATGAAATCTGGATTTAAAGTCATGACCTTTCACCACACACCCAATCCGGAGGCGGCGCAGTTCATCATGAGCGGCGACGTCATCGCCCGGGGCACACGCACCTTCAGCTCACCCGATAGTGCGCGGGGTGACGCCCTGGCCGAAGCGTTGTTCAACATCTACGGTGTGGAAAACGTGTTCATCAAGGAAAACTTCGTCACCATCACCAAATCCCCTGTGGTGGGGTGGACCACCCTGATGGAACCGGTGCAGAACACGCTGGAAAAGAACATGACCTTCTATGAGACCAGCGACGAGGATCAGAAACCCGAATCCGCCGCCAAAAATATTTTGGAAGAAGTGGAAGTCGAGGATTTTCCGAACCTGCCCGACAAGAAAAAGAAGGAAGTCATCGACGCCTTGCTCGACCACGCGATCCGCCCCGCCCTGGCGAACGATGGCGGTGGCATCACCCTGCTGGACGTCAAAGGCAAGGTAGTCCATGTGCACTACCAGGGCGCATGCGGCAGTTGCCCCAGTTCCACCACAGGCACGCTTCAGTACATCGAGAACTTTCTGCAGAACACGCTGAGCCAGGACCTCAAGGTGGAAGCCGACAACGCCTCCCTCGTCTGATTCAAAACCACTTGCTGGGCAATTCCGGCGGCGAAAACGACTCCAGATACGACATCGCCTGTTCCGGTGTTTGAACCAGTTCAAGCATCTCCATCGTCTCCTTCTTGGCGAAGTTCAACTCCACCATTTTTTGGAAATGATCGAATAAGCCATCGTAAAACCCGCCGGTATTGATGAACACCAGCGGCTTGTGGGTGAGCCCCAACTGCACCATGGAAAAAATTTCCATGGCCTCCTCCAGGGTGCCCACACCCCCCGGCAGCACCACAAACGCATCGGCCCGTTCGTCCATCGTCGCTTTGCGTTCACGCATGTCGCGGGTGACGATCAACTCGTCCGCCTCGTCGTACTTGATTCCTTTTTTCATGAAGAACTTCGGGAGAACACCCACTACCTTGCCGCCTTCCTTGTGAACGCCGCGCGCGACCGCACCCATGAGACCGATGGACGCACCCCCGTAGATCAACTCCACCCCGGCATGTCCCATACGCCGGCCCAGGTCGTCCGCCGCGTCCAGGTAAACCGGATCCACGCGGGTGCTCGATGCGCAGAACACACAAATCGACCGGATCGCGTTCATCGTGGCAAACCGCCTTTCCAGGTACCGGCCCAATGCCGCTCCGTGGGCAATGCACTCGGGCCTTCTGAGTCGGAAAGCAGCCCGCCTTTCGGCAGGCCAACAAAATAAAAATCATTACCCTTGATTATCAAGGATTTAGGTGTCTTGACAGATTTTAGCCTCCTGCCCATATTTAATCGCATAAAGGTAATTACCTGGTTGGAGCCAAGGGGCCCAACCCAAACCCCCTCCAAGGAGGAGTGGACCATGGAATGGATTGAAATCGGTGAGAGCGGAAGGTTTCTGATCGCCGGCGTGGCAATTCTGGCTGCGATCGCGTTCATGTACCTGTTTGGGAAAAACCTCGAATAAACATTGCGGCGATTTCCAAAGATACGGGCAAAGGGTCATCCCTGAGGGATGGCCCTTTCTGCTTTCGGAACCCGATTCAAATCAGGGTACCCAATCCCTCATCGGGACTGTACAGCTTTTTGTATTCGTCGATGGAAGACCGGTCGGTCATTCCGGAAATGCTGTCACAGATTCTCCGCTCCATCGAATCCTTCGCCCCCTCTTTGTGTGCCGGTTCCGGCAGCAGTTCGGGATAGCGCGAAAACGCCTCAAACAGTTTTGTCAGATACAACTCCGCCTTGAACTCCATGCGCCGCACCTTGCGGTGGTGGTACATGTTTTTGAAAAGGAACCGTTTCAACTCCAGATTCTTCTCGTTGCACTCCTTGCTGAAACCGGCCACCCGTGCCGTACACGACCGCACATCATCCACCGTCTCGATCCCATACTTGCGCACGTTCCTAAGTGTGGTCTTGCGGAAATCGGTCACCAGGTCGTTGATGATGGCGCGAACGATCTGGTATTTCTTCAATTCCAGGTCAAGGTTGGCGTATCGCTGGTCCAACACTTTTTCATTTTCCTTCCACAGTGCCACACTACCAAGTTCGCCGGGGTCCAGCAGGTTGGAAGTGATGCCGTCGTCCAGATCGTGCGCGTTGTAAGCGATGCCGTCCGAGAAATCCGCCACCTGACCCTCCAGCGTCGGGTACTTGAACTGCTTGTTCTTGAGGATCGGGTTGTCCCCGTCGCGGCTGTGTTTGCTGATGCCCTCCTGCACCTCCCACGTCAGGTTCAGCCCTTCAAAATCCGGATAGCGCTTTTCCAGGACAGTGACGATGCGCAGGCTCTGCCGGTTGTGTTCGAAACCGCCATGGTCCTTCATCAACTGGTTGAGCACGCGCTGGCCCGTATGGCCGAACGGAGGGTGCCCCAGGTCGTGGGCCAGCGCGATGGCCTCGGCCAGGTCCTCGTTCAGGCGAAGCGACTTGCAGATGGAGCGCGTGATCTGTGCCACTTCCAAAGAGTGGGTGAGCCGTGTGCGGTAGTAGTCGCCTTCATGATAGACGAACACCTGCGTCTTGTACTCGAGCTTGCGGAACGCAGAGGAATGGATCACCCGGTCGCGGTCGCGCTGAAAGCGCGTGCGGTAGGCGTGTTCCTTCTCCCGGATGCGGCGGCCCAGGCTGGCACCGCTTTTCACCGCATAGGGAGCGAGATACTGTTCTTCCAGTTTTTCAATGTCCTGTCGTTTGAGCACGGTGGCCTTCCAAAAAATAAAACGGCGGCCTCTCTTCCGTCTTTGCAACGAAACCGGCCGCGTTGGCATTGTAACGGATTCATTCGCTTTTGCAATTCACACCCCCCACACGCTACAAGAAGAATTACCATCCAGAATTCTGCTGGCAGGTCAAAGACACCCTTGAATCCAATGACAGCCAATTTAATTAGTCTTCCCACCGCTTGCAGCAGTAAAACCAGGCTCCCACCTCCCACCAAAAATGCGCATTATCTCCGTCCAGCCAACCGGCCCGGGAACCAGGGCACAACCGGGCAAATCCCCCAAAACCGCCCACCCTCCTGTAATGTATTATTTTTCTTGACGTTATTCTTTTATTGGCTATAATAATTTCATGCATTGTCCAGATTGTGGGTACACATACTTCACCAAATCGAAGCGCTGTCCCAGTTGCGGAACCAATGTGCGGCAGACCAAGACGCACCTGGAACTGGCCCAGGAGAAAATGTTCGCCATTTTCGAGGGCGAGGGGTACGCCCCGGCCGAAGTCGGTTCCGCTGACACATATGACGACTACGGCGCTGCCGATCTGGGTGAAGACGAATCCATGTACACCGAGGGCGAAGAGGCCATGGCCGTCTCTGCCGACGGTGTGTTCACGGATATCGGTCCGGACGATTTTGAACTGGATTTGTCCGAAGCCATTGAAGCCGGTTATGCAGGAGAAGGAACCGGCTTCGGAGAAGTCGCCGCTGCCGGCATGGCAGGTGCGGGTATGGCCGGAGCGGCCGACTACGCCACCGACTCCATCGAGCCCGGCGCATACGAACCCCCTCCCATGGAAGACTTCGACACGGCAACCGAACCAGATGTGAACTTCGACCTCGATGATCCGGAAGGATTCGACGATTCGGAAATCGAGGGCGTGGGCTTTGGACTGGATGAAGAGAGCGATGCCGGAGTCGATTTGGACACGGACGATCTCGATCTCGGTGAAACGGACGATCTGGATTTGGGTGACGACGATTCGGACACCGATACAGAATTGGACCTGGACCTGGGCGACGATTTGGAGGCAGACACCGGGTTGGATCTCGACTTGGGGGACGACTCGGATACGGACACTGACCTGGACCTGGATCTCGACTTGGGGGCTGACTCGGATACGGACACCGACCTGGACCTGGATCTCGGCGGGGACGAGCCGGATGTCCAGCTGGATCTGGGTGACGACGAACCGGATGTTCAACTGGATCTGGGAGAGGACACGGACTCGGACACCGGGCTGGACCTCGACCTCAGCGATGAACCCCAGGTGGAAGGCCTGGATGACGATGCCGATACCGCCACGTTCGATGCAGACGACGACAGCGGCATCGGGCTGGACCTCGATTTGGATGATGTTTCCTCTGAACCGATGGTCGATCTGGACGACGACTCCGAATCCACCTCCCCTTCGGATTCCGATCTGGGCCTGGACGATCTCGACCTCGATGGCTTGGAGCTCGATCTGGATACTGACCCCGACGACGACAAGTAACCCTTTCCCTGCTTCATTCCCTTCACAGCATCCCTTCAGGTTAAGCTCCAACTATCTGGAATGGTTCCCCAAACGACCAACCTCCTCTTTTCTTTCCGTTTGTCCGCATTGCCCTAAAAAAATTGGATTTTCAGCCCGTTTTCCATTATAAATTGTGATACAAATCAATTTGTGGGAAGCACCCGCTCTACCCGGGAGCCGGGTGGAGACTGGCAGGCTGTTTTCCAGACCCATACCGCGTTTTCCCTCTTTGCCATATCCTTTGATATCCTCCATGAAGCCAGCCGGTTTCCGCCGGCGTTACATCGCATTACTGCTGGATATCACCGTTTTGGAAATTCTAGGTTTATTGCTGAGCCGGACCTTTCTCAATCAGGCTGGAATGGATATGGGGTCGATGCTCATAAAAGTGGCAATGGGCCGGGTCCACGAGGGGAACACGTTACCGCTGCTGGTCGTCGGTGGTTTCCTGCAAATGATTTTGGTTTGTGCCTACTTCGTGGTGTTTACCGGCGTTTCCGGTCAAACCCCCGGAAAAAAGTTGATGAAGATACAGGTCCGGATGGAAAACGGGCAGCCCACAAGCCTGCGGGCGGCGGCAATCCGTTCCATTCCCGGCTACCTGCTGTCCACCGTCACTTTGGGGCTTGGATTTCTGCTGGCCCTGACGGACCCGCGTCAACAGGCTCTGCATGACAAGATTGCGGAAACGCGGGTCTTTATTGTTTGATGAAACCCTAACTGCAACGGATATCGATAACAGGAAAAGAGGATTATGAATAAGACGTATTTGCTCGCACCCGGACCGACCCCAGTTCCGGAAAAAGTGAATCTGGAAATGGCGGCACCGATGATCCATCATCGCACTCCGCAGTTCAGCAAAATCTTCGGGGAAGCGGCGGAAGATGCCAAGTACCTGTTTCAAACCAAACAGGATGTCATGATCCTGGCCTCCACCGGCACCGGTGGCATGGAAGCGTGTATCACCAACCTGTTCTCCCCGGGGGACAAGGTGCTGGTGGTCAACGGCGGTAAATTCGGCGAACGCTGGGGCAAGATTTCCCAGACCTACGGACTGGAGCCGATCTGGATCAACGTGGAATGGGGCCAGGCCGTGAAAGTGGCGGACGTGAAAGCGGAGCTGGATAAAAATCCGGATATCCGCGGCGTGCTGGTGCAGGCCAGTGAAACCTCGACCACCGTCTCCCATCCGATCGAGGAAATTTCCAAACTCACGCGCCAGCGCGACGACCTTTTGCTGGTGGTGGATGGCATCACCGCCGTCGGCGTGTATCCCCTGCCGATGGACGACTGGGGCATCGACGCGGTGATCACGGGTTCGCAGAAGGCCCTCCAGTTGCCGCCCGGCCTCGCACTGGTTTCCCTCAGTGAAAAAGCCTGGAAGCAGGCGGAGAAAGCCAAGTGCCCGCATTTCTACTTCGATCTGGCCAAAGAACGCAAGAACCTTGCGGACAAGACCACTGCCTACACTCCTGCAGTGTCGCTGGTCATTGGCCTCCGCGAAGTGCTGAAAAACATTAAGGAGGAAGGCCTGGAGAACGTGCACAAACGGCACAATCGCCTGGCCCGCGCCACCCGCGCCGCAGTGAGCGCGCTCGGCATGCAGCCGGTCGCACCGGACTCCCCGGCGGACAGCGCCACCGGCATGTTCGTCCCGGAGGGAGTGGACGGCGGCAAGCTGGTGAAAAGCCTGCGCGATGAGTTTGGCGTCACCCTCGCCGGCGGTCAGGACAAATGGAAAGGCAAGGTCGTCCGCATCGCCCACCTGGGTTACGTCGACACTTTCGACACCGTCGTGGCGATCTCCGCCCTCGAGATGGCGCTCAAAAAATTCGGCGCCAACGTGCAGATGGGCAAAGGCGTGGCCGCCGCACAGGAAATCCTGCTGGAAGCCTACTGTAAATAACCAATCGAGTGCCGGGCCGCGTTGCGGCCCGGTACCGGCTCTTGATCTGAATCCTTCTCTGGAAACACCGGTTTTCCTCGGAGTTTGAATTATGAAAATTCTTGTCAGTGACAACCTCTCTTCACTGGGGGTTGATATTCTAAAAAAAGAAGACGGCTTTGAAGTGGATGTCAATACGGGACTGTCCAAGGAAGAGCTGATCAAAATCATCCCGAACTACGACGGCCTGGTGGTGCGGAGCGCCACCAAGGTGACCGCGGACGTTATTGAAGCCGCAAGCAACCTGCGGGTCATCGGCCGCGCCGGGGTCGGCGTCGACAACATCGACCTGGACGCCGCAGGCAAAAAAGGCATCATCGTCATGAACGCGCCGGACGGCAACATGATCACCACCGCCGAGCACGCCATGGCTCTGATGATGAGCATGTCCCGCAATATTCCGCAGGCGGCCAATTCGCTCAAGCAGGAAAAGAAATGGTCGCCCAAAACGTTCATGGGCGTCGAGCTGTATGGCAAAACGCTGGGCATCGTCGGTATGGGCCGCATCGGCTCCGTGGTGGCGGAACGCGCCAAGGGCTTTGCCATGAAGGTCATCGCCTACGATCCGTTCGTAAACAAGGAACATGCGGAGAAAATCGGCGTCGAACTGGTGGAGCTCAAGGAGCTTCTGCAACGCGCGGACTTCCTCAGCCTGCACACCCCCAAGATCGACGGCAAGTACCTGCTGGGCAAGGAAGAGTTCGACATCGTCAAACCGGGCCTCCGCATCATCAACTGCGCGCGCGGCGGGTTGATCGACGAGGCCGCGCTGGTGCAGGCCATCAAGGACGGCAAGGTTGCGCAGGCGGCGCTTGATGTGTACTCCCAGGAACCCCTGCCGGCGGACAGCCCCCTTTTGGAGGTGAACGAAATCATCTGCACGCCGCACCTGGGGGCTTCGACCGAAGAGGCGCAGGACAAGGTCGCCATCGCCATCTGCGACCAGATCATTGACTACCTGAAGTACGGAAGCATCCGCAATGCGGTCAACATGCCTTCCATCGATGAAGAGACTCTCCGCAAGATCAAACCGTTTCTGGAACTGGGCGAGGACCTGGGCAAGATCGCGTCGCAGCTGGCTGCAGGCCCCGTCACGCAGGTCAAGGTCCAGTACAACGGCGAGGTGGCGGAAACGGACGTCAAACCGATCACCATCTCGGTGCTGAAAGGCCTGCTGGAACGTGCGATCGACGGCATCAACATGGTCAACGCCCCTTTCCTGGCGAAAGAGCGGAACATCGAAGTGCAGGAAATGAAAACCAACGAGATCAAGGACTACACCAGCACGATCCAGGTGCATGTCACCACCAAGGAAGGCACCCGGGAAATCACGGGAAGTATTTTCGGCAAGGGCGATCCGCGCATCGTCAAGATCGACGATTACTATTTCGAGGCGGTGATTTCCAAGCACATGTTGATCCTGAGCAACAAAGACGTCCCAGGAGTCATCGGCAATCTGGGCAACGCGCTCGGTAAGCACAACATCAACATCGCCGGGTTCCACCTCGGCCGCATCGGCGAGGGCAGCAATGCGGTCTCCGTGATCAACATTGACAGCCCGCCGACCAGCGAGGCCCTGCGAGAATTGCGGGAAACCTCCAACGTGCTGGAAGTGTATTCAGTGATCATCTAGCAAACCCTTACGCAAAAACAAAAACCCGAAACCGGGAAACCGGTTTCGGGTTTTTTTATTCCTGAATCGTGGGGCGACTTATTCCTTTTTTTCTCCGTCGGCATTGCCCTCACCGGAAGGCGCTGCTTCTTTCTTCTCCGGTGGTTCGTATTTCTGTCCGTACACGTTGGCGATCACCTTCAGGATTTCTTCCTCGCCCAGAATGTTGTACACCGCGTTAGCGGACTTGAAATGCGGGCTGGTGAACAGGCTGAGCACTTTCTTGCTGGAGTAGCCCAGCATCATGAACTCATGCGCATAGTTTTCCGCCACCAGGCGGAGGGTTTTGTCGTCCGCGTCTTCGTCGCCGGTGGGAGGACCGTCGTCCGGGTTGACGTCGTCCTTGATCTCGTACACATAAATCAAATGCCAGCCGAACTCGGTTTTGACGGGGCCGACGATGTCGCCTTCTTCCGCGCTGAACGCGGCCACCTCGAAGGGTCGGACCATGGCGCCCTTGCCAAACCAGCCCAGGTCGCCGCCACGTTTTTTGGACGGGCACTGGCTGTGCTGCTCCGCCAGCTTCACAAATTCCTCACCCTCGTCGATTCGTTTTTTCAGATCCTCGGCCTCTTCCTTTGTGGCCACCAGGATATGCCGCGCCTGAACCTTTTTGACCTTCTTTTCCTTGGCACTCATATCGTATCACCCTTGGATGTGGTTTATGCAGTCACAGCGCCGGCCCTTGGGCCCTGCGCAGGGCTCCCCGCCCTTTAAGTGGAGGAGGGGGGAGTTCCCTTCATTATCTCAATTCACCTTGAGAGCACAACATTTTTTGTATTTCTTGCCGGATCCGCACGGGCACAGGTCGTTCCGCTGGGGCTTGTGACTCTGAAGGTTCACGTCCGGCGTCGTCTTCAACAGCTCCTCACCGATCTTTTTCGCTTCCTTGTAGCGTTCCTTCAGGATTTCGTGGAGATTGGGAATGAACTGATGAAAACCCAGCAACAGAGCGGCATTCTTGGGGTCCAGCTTTCCGTCTTCTTCCTCACGCAGGGTCTCATTGAAATAATACGTGTAATTGAAGAGCGGGGGCACCTTGTCCTGCTGGCCCTCCTCGAACTTGAAAAACGTCAAACGGACGCTTTTGTTATCGTTCCTCGGATCGAGTTCATACGAGTCTTCGGCGAAATGCTTCTGGTCCTTGTATGAAAAATCCAGAAGTTTGCTGGAACGCGGAAACAGCTCCATGTAATTGACATACTGCCCGGGTTCGAACACCAGATAGGACATGGGGTTCTTTTCCCCGTACGCCTTTGCTTCCATGTAACGCTGTTTGAAATGAAGGATCATCTCATCCGTCAGCTCTCCTTTGAATTCCTCCAGAATTTTTTTCTGTTTTTCCGTGAGAGCGGGATGATTGGGCAACAGCGCCGTGGTTTTATTGAAATGCACGATGAAGGAAAACCGGTTGGCGTCGTTTTCCTTGTCATTCAGACCCACGGTAACGTGGTTGCAATCGCAGAACGGGTTGGTGCAGTAGTAGTCTTCCAGAACGTACAGGTTCCGGAAGTCCTCCGCTTCAAACCGGAAAGTGAGAACCGCATTCGTGCTTTCCTGATAATTGATGACGTTGTACGCTTCGATGGTACGCCTCCTGTCACTTCTTATCGTTATCGGTAATATTTCGTACGGCGCGAACGGAATCCTTGCAGGGATCGTCCCGATTGTTGACGTTGGCGTGGCCGTACCGGTAATAAAAAATCACCGCACCGTTGTGCGGTTTGAGCGTGGAAGTCCACGTGGAGTAGGCACCCCCCGGAGAAAACGCGGGATCGATGAACAATTCAAACCGGTCCCGGTCGCGAATGGAGGTGTCTTCGGTGAAAATACTTTCCGCTTCCTGATGGGTCGGCATGCGCCAGTCACGAAAGCCTGCAAACTTGCCGTCGTTGAGTTTCCTGATGTAGGTTTCCGCCTGAAACCAGTCGTGAAACTGGCTTTCGTCCTGAAAGGCATCGGTTTGTTTCCACATCAGATTCGTTTCGGTATCGGTGACGGTGCCGTCACCGTTGTCCTTAAAGCGCTTGCCCATTTTTATACTGCTTCTCCTTGCCCAAAAACAGGGTTCACAATTTCACTCGCCGTCACAGTTCGGATTTGGGGATGTCCCTGCAATAACGCGTAGCGCCGCGGGAAGTGCGGTACACATCGTCAAACGTGATGCCGCCCTTGCGGAAATTGAATCGCACGGCCTGGGTTTTAGTCCGTGTTTCCTTGGTCCAGCACAAAAAACCGAAGCCCGAGGGAAACAATTTTACCAGAAACGCTTTTTGCCCCATGTGGTCCGTGTTTTCCTGGGACTTGTCGAACAGGCTGCGGACCTCGTCGGTAGTCGGCATGCGCCAGTCTTTGTACCCCCCGTGAGCCTTCCTGTTCAGCTCCTGGGCGTAATCCCTTGCCTGCACCCAGCTCAACCACTTGTCCGTCAACTGCCAGCTGTCCTGGCGGCACCAGATCAACCTGCGTTTCATGTCAATGATGGTATCCTCGTCGTTTTCGACGAAACGAGAATTGTCCTGCGTGTTCTGGGGGACGGCGGATGCTTCGCTCATGCTTTACTGGTCTTCCTCTATCAGGTCACAGACCGGGCGGACACCGTGACTGCGCAATCCTTTTTTATGGAACTTGTAGTCCCCGCTGAAATAATTGAAACGGATGGCCACCGAAGGATCCGTTTTGTGCAGGGTCTTGGTCCAGGTGGTCTGGCCCGCCCCGGGAGAAAAAACGGATGGAATGTAGATGATATCGCCGTAGGTGTCCGTGACCGGGTTATTCGGCCTGTGTATGCTTTGGGCTTCCTTTCGTGTGGGCAGGCGCCAGTGGGTATGGCCGGCAAACTCATCCTTGTTCAATTCCAGAACGAAGGTCTTGGCCTCGTCCCAGCTGACCCATTTGTCCAGGTCCAGATACGAGTCGTCCTTTTTCCAGATGACTTTCATTTCCAGATCGGTGACGGTGCCGTTGCCGTTGTCCACAAAACGGTCCTCGTCCGACATCTGATTGGGATCCCCAACCAGACGCACCAGCCGGACCGCACTGGGAAACCCGATGTTTTCCTTTGCCAGCCAGTACTCATAATCGGCCCGGAAGTCGTACCCCATTGCCGCTTTGGCCCCGCGCGTTTCCGCTGTCCATGTGGTGTAACCACAGCCTGAGGTGAAGACCGGGTCGATGTGCACTTCGCACCCTTCCATATCCGTATTGCTGAGCTCCGGGTCAAACAACTCTTTCGCTTCGTGGCCGTTGGGAATGCGCCAGTCATTGTAGCCTGCGAATTTCTGTTCGTTTTTTTCTTTCAGGAATTCCTGGCTCTGCCACCAGGAAATGAGGTGTCCTTTTTCAACCCAGGAATCGTCCTTGATCCACATGCGGTTTTTGCGGGTGTCGGTGACAGTGCCGTCGCCGTTGTCCACGAATCTCAATTTGGTTTTGGTTTCGGCCATCGGCTAGCTCCCGGTTAACGCCTCGGGTTGTTGGGCCGGGCACGACGGCTGTCGCCCCGATTGATCGGTTCCTTGCGAACCAGCCGCACTGCACCGAACGCATATTCATCCACTTGGAAAATCTTGCCTTCCGTGTAATCAAAGCGCGGACGGCGCGTGGACGTGTCCGACGTGGTCCAGTGGAGTTTGAAAGACCCCTCCGGAAACACGGGGTCGATGTGGATGGTGGCTCCCCCTTTGGCGGTATTGGAGAGTTCGGGGTCGTACAGAGTGGCCACCTCGTCCATGGTAGGAAGGCGCCAGTCGGTGAACCCTCCGATCTTGCGGATGTTCTTGAGGTCCGCGTACTCCCGGCTTTCATGCCAGTTGTAATACTTGCCACGGTCCTGCCAGGAATCTTTTTTCATCCAATAGAGGCCCGTCACCGTATCCTGCACCACATGCGGCCCTATGGACACAAACCGTTTGGGGCCCTCGTCCTCAGAAACCTCGAGCTGTTCCTCGCCGTCTTCACGGAGAGCGGGCTTCAATTCCTCTTCGTCTTCCGCTTTTTTGCTCGCTTCCTCTTCTGCCATGTCGTCTCCTGTATGAATCAATCGGTGTACCCGATGACCACGTCGCCTTTATCCACATCCACTATCACCGGAACGATGTACTGCCCTTCCGAATACTCAAGCATCTTTTCCAGGCCGTGCGGATTGTTGTCCACATTGACATAAATGAACGGCTTGCATTGTTTCTTGAAATCCGTCCGGGCCTTCTGGGTATAAGGACAATCGTCCTTGCCGAAAATCATGTAATGACTGCTCATCAAAGCACCTGAATCAGGATGGCCGGTCGCTCCCCAACCTCAGCCATCGAATTTCTTGGTATCCTTTCGCCAGGTGGGCTCCCACTCTTCCTTGACTTCATCGCGAACCGCACGCACGTGGCAATATTCATTGTCCTTGCGTTCCCATTTTTCATTTCCGGTCACGTAGCTGAAGTTCATGGCGTACTGCTGGTAATCCGGTTTTTCCTCGTAGGTCCATGTGTTGTGGCCACCCCCTTGTGCAAACAGAGGGTCAATATGGATTTCCGCACCGTCTTTGTCGGAATTGGAAACGGTGAAGGAAAACATTCGCTTGGCCTCCTCAAAACTGCAGAGACGCCAGTCATCGAAGCCGGCGAATTTTTTCTCGTTCAATTCTTCAATGTAGTCGTTGGCTTCAAACCAGTTGATCCCGTAACCGTATTCCGCGAAAGAATCGCTTTTCTTCCACATGAGATTGTTGTGGGCATCACTGACGGTCTCGTCTCCGTTGTCCACAAACTGGGGACCGAGCGGAATTTCCTCGTCTTCTTCCTCGCTCTCAATTTCATCCCAGTCTTCTTCGCCAATCCAATCGACATCGAAGTCTTCGTCCTGGAGGTCCTCAAGGAAATCGTCGGAAAGGTTTTCAGTGTCTTCGTCTTCCTCGATTTGTTTTTTCATATCTTCGTCAGACACAGCTCATTTCCTCCCAGCGGGCTCGGCAGAACCCCGGTTCAATATCTAATCTTTTCATTCATCACGGACCAGGCGAACCGAGGTCCCTGTGGTGGACACCTGCTGGTCCACACATACCTCCTTACAGGAGGGGAAATAACATTTCCATGCATAGGTATCGTAACGCGTGTCCGAGGTCCAGAAGCTCCATTCTCCTCCCGCCTGGTAATTGGACACGTTTCTTTTTTTCTTGGAGGGCAAATTCATGAAGAGCTCCCAATAGGCATCCGTTTGCTTGAGGAGATTGCGCAACTCGCTTTTGGTCGGGATCCGCCAATCGTTGTAGCCCAGGTAATTCTGCTCGTTGCAGGCATCCCGGTAGGCAACCGCTTCGTCCCAGTTGAGCCATTTGCCCAGTTCCTGGCGGGAGTCTTTCTTCGCCCAGACCAGGTCTTCATCCAATTGAGAAATCGTGTTGTCGTTGTTTTCCTTAAACTGTTCCTTCCAATCCGACATAATCGAGCCAACTTTCAAAAGCCACCCCCTTTGAATTCAAAGTCTCCAGGCCCATTTTCCGGGGCGAGGGGTTGCTAGACGTTTAATTTCAGAAATTTAAATCGAATATACGCTTAAAATATCACTGTAACCGCTATTTTTCAATATCAATCGCCCCAGCATAAATCCAGTATATATAAAGGTTTTCGGCCTTTTTGGACTTCAGCGTTGTTCGGAAGTGTAGAGTCCTTTTCGGGGTGGGATTTTCCCCAGTTTCTTTTTGAACTCCGGATCCATGGTCCCACGAACCAGTCGGACACTGGTATGAAGGATGTCGTCCACGTCGGTATGCCCCCCGGTGCCACTGGCAAAGGAGAACACATAGGCATTGATGCTTCCCATCGTATTGGAGGTCCATGTATTGAAGCCGCATCCTTCGGTGAATACCGGGTCGATGTAGATCTGCATCTCATACCGGTCCAGAATGGAGGCCTCCTTTTCTCTCAAATACAGGCTGTGAGCCTCGTCCTTGCTGGGCAGGCGCCAGTCGGAATGGCCGGCGAAGGCCTCTTCGTTTCTTTTTTTGAGGTATTTTTTGGCTTTGGCGTAGGTGATATTGTCTTTGAATTCCAAATAGGAATCCTTTTGCATCCACATCAACCTGGAATGCGTGTCGGTGACGGTACCATCGCCATTATCCACGAAACGTCCTTCAACCATGCATCACACTCCTGACAAAGGGGGATTGAGCACAAGGGGGTGACTCCCGGCCTGGTGCGGGAAGGAGAAAACAGAAAAAGCCGGAAGGTCGAAACCTTCCGGCTTTTCCAGACAACTGTAGAGCTTAACGATATGCTTCGGGTTTGTGGCCGGTAACACCCGTGATACCACGTTCCGTACCCTGCGGCATACCCAGACCCGGCTCGATGTAAGTCATCGGGCGGACATGGTCCAGATGGTAGTCGGACTGATAGGTTTTGCCCGCACCGGCATCGATTTTCCAGTCATGCCGATCAAAGCGCTGGCGCTGGCAGTTCACGATAACAGAGCCGGGGCCCTTGTTGGTGAAGGTGCTGCGCGCCGCAATGGCATTGGTCTGGTAACCGCCCGGAGCGATCTCCCGGGTAAATACCTTTTCCCATGCATAAGCGTAGGGGCCAATGTCGAACTCGAGAGTGGTTTCTTCCGTTTCACTGGTATTGTAAACAATCCAGGAAGCGTTTTCACAAACAGAGCTCTCGCCTTTTTGCAGAACGGTTTCGTTGGCGCTCGCCATGGTGGAGACGGCAACGAAAGCCAGAACCGTAGCCGCGATGGCAACCATTTTTCTTACCATTTGCTCCCCCTTTCAATGAAGGTGATGTGGATAAAACTATTAAACTGACAAAGCCGTTTCGACTTGAAAATTCGGTTTCACATCAGCCCTTACGGGCGTCCCTCTGGTAGAGGGAGATTCTTCCTAAAGCCTTGTCTTGCGCAGACTAAGGCTACTTCAGGATGTGGCAAAAATATCAGAACCCTCAAACTAAGTCAAGCTTTTATCTTCTACGCCGTCAGAACCCAAGAAATCCCTTTAAATTCGACAATTTAACGAACTCCCGACTGCGCCCCGGGGCACCCGGTTCACACCCGGAACCGGAGGGTGGTCAGGTTCACCAGATGCACCGAATTCATGAGGGCCCGCTCCCCTTCCTCGCTGATGTCGTTGACAACCAGCTGCAGGCTCCGCAGGTTGATGAGCGTGGTCGAATTGGCCAGCGCCCGGGCTCCTTCGTCACCGATGCGGTTGGACTTCAAATTGATGCTTCTGAGATTCGAGAATATAGGCGACTCCGCGATGGCTTTCACCCCTTCGTCACCGATATCGTTCTGCGACAGGTCCATGGCCCGCACCCCCGACAACTCTTCGCATTTGGCGAGCTCCTTCGCTCCCACTTCACGGATGAATTTCGCTTTCAGGTTCAGTATCTGCCCGTCCTTGCTCAACCCATCCTTGATCAACCGTCGAATGTCTGCCATTGATTCCTTTTCTCTCCATTCACTTTTAAAGTCAGGCGCAATAACGAGGCCCCGGTCCCGTCACCCCCGGCCTTCGATGGTCTTGGCCTCGAACCCGTATTCATCATAGGTCTTCCATCCCTCGGCCAGCATCTTCTTGGCGTAGGTGATCATCATCTTGGCCTGGGCATGATTGGGATCGATATCCATTGATTTTTTCAAAAGCTTGAGGGCTTTTTCCACGTCCTGAATTTCCTCACCGTACAGATCGATCTGCCGGCTTTTGTCGATCAGGTCGGACGCCCACTTGTAATACAGATTGGCCAGCTGAGAGGGGGCTTCTTTCGCAATGTAATCCACCAGGTCTTCATCCGCTTTCAAATGCGGCAGAAACTCCATGGCCTTTTCAAAATTGTAGATGGGGTCCTTATAGTCGTCGTCGTTCACCTGGGTGATGGAGTCGCCGGCCTTGTGCGCCGAGTGCAGGCCGATGGAGCTTTTCACCACCACCGACTGGATTCCGGACAACAACATCTGAAACTGCATGTTGGCCAGGCCGAAATGGATGATCGAGTGAAAGTCATTTTCCTTGTCCAGTTCCAGCGCCAGTTCGTATTCCTCGCGCGCCTCCTTGTGCTGACCCAGTTCCTCCAGAGCTTCAGCCAGATTATAGTGGTGGATGCAGTTGTCGGGCTCTTCCTCAATCTGGGCACGAAACTCCTCGATCTGCGATTCCAGATCGAACTCTGCTTCTTCACCGCCCTCTTTCTGAGCGCGCTCGTAAGGGTCGTCTTCCCGCACCCGGAAGTTACTGCTCAGGTCATCCTCCCCCTCCGGCGCATCCCCGCCCTGGGCGCCCTCTTCTTCCAATTCGTCCGGATTCTTTTCTTCTTCGGAATTCATACCCCGTTATCCTTCCAAAATAAACCCAGCTTTATTCTAGCAGACTCGTACCCGCCGAAATTCGATTCCGCCAAAAAAGCATTGAGGGAATCACTTCAAGCTGACTTTTTCGTTTTCCTTGAGGTCGCGGACTGCGCGGATGACGGTGAGGGATTTCTGGATGCCGCCCTTCATGCTGGGGTAGGCTTTGCCGCGGATGAAATTGAACCCCCACGCCATTTCCTCGCTCACCTCTTCCACAGACCAGTAACAGCAGTTGCTGTTGCCGAAAATGGGGTCGATGTGCACTTCGTTCTTCGTCCAGTAATAATTCCACGAAACCGACTTCGACTCATCATAAAGGCTTTTCAGTTCCTCCCGGGTGGGAAGGCGCCAGTTGGACGCCCCGCCGAATTCGGTTTCGTTCATCTTCCGGATGTAGTGCTGGGCGTCGTTCCAGTTCAGCCACTTTTTGAGCGACTGGTAGGAATCCATCTGCTCCCACACGAGTTTTTCCTGAATGTCGGTCACGGTGCCGTTTTGATTGTCCTGGAACCGCGGGTCGTCGGTTTTGAATTCCGCCTTGGGCGGCTCCGTGAGGGTGAGGATCTGCCCCCCGAACTCCGGGTCGGACGCCTGCGGTTTTTCATCTGCGGCCCATGCCATGGCGGGAAGGAGAAACAGGAGGGTGGTCACCACCCACGGCGCCACCCCACCCACAGTACGCACCCGCCACTCACTCATCTTTCGGCTCCCAATCAGGCTCCCAGGAAAGCCAGATGCCGCTGGGATTCTGAAACTGCTTTTCCTCGCGCCCAATGGTGCCCCACTTGCTGACGAAATTCATTTCCGGGTCGAATTTCTGAATGCGGTTGTTCAACGTATCCACCACAAAGACGAATCCGTAAGGGTCCTCGGCGATGGCCATGGGGCAGTTGAACTGCCCGTCGCGTTTCCCGTATTCACAAAAGGAGGCGATGAAATTGCCGTCGCGGTCAAACTGCTGCAGCCGGTTCTGGCTCTTTTCCGCAACCAGCAGGGTGCCGTCGGTGCGCACGGTGAGGTCGGAGGGAAAGTTGAACCGCCCTTCCTCGAACCCATACTCGCCGAACTTGGTGAGGAACTGGCCCTCTTCGTTGAAAATCTGAACACGCTGGTTGTCGCGGTCGGCGACGTAGATATTTCCCTCGGCGTCGGTGGCGAGGCCGGTGGGGAATTTCATGAACCCGTCGAAGTTGCCGGCGAAACCGAACCCGAGCAGGAACTCCCCGTCTTCATCATATCGTTTCAGGCAGTGGTTGTGCGTGTCCGCCACCAGGACCGTGCCCATGGGCTCGACACAGATCGCCTCCGGCCAGTAAAACTTGCTCTGTCCGTAACCCTCACCGCCGAACTCCAGGATGAAATCGCCGTCGGGATCGAATTTCTGGATGCGGTGGCACCCCGTGTCCGCCACCCAGATGTTGCCTTCCTTGTCCACCGCCACACCAAACGGCCCTTTGAACAACCCCGGCCGGTAGGGAGGCCGGGTGCCGGCGGGCTTTCCAAATTCGAACAGGAACCTGCCGTTGCCGTCAAACTTTTGGATGCGGTCGTTGCCCGCATCCGCCACCCACACGTACAACTGTGTGTGATCGACGTCCGCCCATTTCGGCCTCTCCTCCGGAAGCGTCGCGGGATCCTGAACCTCGATGGCGGTCGATTCGCCGACGACCTCCTCGGTCTCGACTTCTTCTACCGCTTCATTGTCTTGTGCCATGCCACATCCTCAATCAGTCAGCGTTCTAAACGGTGACAGTGTCGTGATTTCAATTCGGTCTGATGGGGGTCGGCTGCGGGACAACTGGGTGTGGATTCCTTTGGAGGACCGGGCAAGAGCGGACGCCCACATCGGGTGGGCTTCCTTCAGGCATTCGGACTCTGGGGCGGGACGCACCCCGGCAAGAAAAAACCCGTTCGGCGTACCGGTCAGCCGGAACCGGCCAGACCGGTGTCAGTTCACCATAAACTTTTTGACGTCCAGAATCTGGTACTCGAAATCGCAGGCATTCTGGAGTTCGTTCAACCGTTCGTTCCATTCGCGCTGGAAGTTGTCCAGGTTTTCCATGTTCGGTTTCTTTTTCATCAGGGACACTTCCTTGTAAACCGGCTTGACCAGGTGCTTGTGGATCTCCTGAATGACATTGCGCATGCGTACGATGCAATCCTTGGTCACCATTTCGCGGGTGACGCCGTCCACTTTTTCCAGAAGACGCAGGAAGCCTTGAATCGTCGCCAGGTGTTTCATGTAACTGTCGGCCAACTGGTGATTGTATTTCAGGCCGCAATCAATGTATCCCGCCATGAGGTACACGCCAACGTGGTGGTCGAACTTCACGGACAGATCGATGACCTTCTGCAGGTAATCGACCTCGCGTAAATCCTCGTCATCCTCCTCGCCTTCTTCCAGCTCCTTGGCAGCCTTTGCCTTTTCCGCCTCGAGTTCTTTTTTTATCTTTTCAAGTTCCGAAAGATCGGACATCGGGTCGTCTGTCCGTTGGCTCATCTCCTGACCATCTTCCGGGGCCTCGGTATCTTCAGGATTGGTTTGGGTATCGTGTTCGCTCAAAACCTGATCTCCTTCAAAACAAACGGTTCAAATCGGGAAATGGTCGTAACCATCAAAAATATAAAAGTTTACGGCCTTTCTGGGTTTTACGCATTATATATACATAGGAAAAAGGGTGTCAAGACAATTGCCTCTCCTAAAAACCCGGTCAAATGGGCACTTGTATCCGCATTACCCGCCTTCCCCAACCTCCCGTTTCATGCCATTCAGCCAGTTGACTGAAAATGCTCATCCCGCATTGACAGCAGGTTCTTCGGTTCTCTATGATGATCGTAACTATCCTAATGGAATTAGGAATTTATATGAAGACGGCCCTCATATTCCCACCGCAGTGGTTTCCGAGTCAGCCCTACCTGGCATTGCCCACGCTCGCCGGGTATCTGAAGTCGCACGGCCACGAAGTGGACCAGTACGACTTCAATATCGAGGGCTACGAAACTTTCCTGTCGCGTCCGTACCTGGAAGAGTGCGTCGAAATCATCCGCGAGCGCCTGTCCCGCCCGGCCTACACGCCGGAAGAAAACCAGGTCAAAAACGTGTACCGTGACATCCTGTCCGATCCGGATTATCTGGAATCGATTTACACCGGCGTGGAAGAAGCGAAAGAGGTCCTGCGAACGGAGGAATTGTTCTTCCAGTTCCCGGTGTACAAGCGGGCCTACACCACGCTCAAGATCGCGATGAAACTGATCTCGTTCGCGCACTTTCCGAGCCAGGTGGACCTGGAGTCGTTCTTCATGCCGGGCAACCCGGAAGAAAACCTGAAAGGCATCGTGGGGGCCACCGCCGACCATGTAGCCAACCCCTACCTGCGGCTGTTCGAAGATCACCTTATGCCGCGGGTGGACTGGAACGAATACGGCGTGGTGGGCATTTCCATCATCCACGTCGGGCAGGTGATCGCCGGGCTCAGCCTGGCCCGTTTGCTGCGAAAACAACACCCGCACCTGCACATCGTCATCGGCGGAAGCGTGTTCACCCGGCACATCGACATCCTCGACGACAAGCAGATCCTGTTCGATGAGTTTTTTCACAGCATCATTCTGTTTGAAGGGGAACTCCCGCTCCGCCGCCTGCTGGAGCAATTGCAATCCGGAGGATCGCTCAGCGAAGTGCCGAACCTGATCCACCTGCAGGACGGCAAAGTGGTTCACAATCCCAAAGCGGAGTCGTTGCCCTACGACCAGCTGGCGCGCCCGGATTTCGACGACATGCCGCTGGATAAATACCTGATGCCGTATCCCGTCCTGCCCTACATGGCCAGTCGCGGCTGTTACTGGGGCAAGTGCACGTTCTGCACCCACAGCCACATCTATGATTCTTTCTACCGCAAGGAAAACGAAGCCCGCGTGGCCGAGGACATCGACTACCTTGGAAAACGGCACAACACGAAATACTTCACGTTCTCGGACGAAGCCATCTCGCCCAACGCCTTCAAGCGCATGGCCGCCGCCATCCTCAAAAACAACGTGGACATGCGCGCTCTCGGCATGCTGAAGTTTGAGGCGGACACGGTGGAAACCGAAGACCTGTTCCGGGAAATCTGCCGGGCGGGGTTCATCATGCTGTTCTATGGTCTCGAGAGCGCCAACGACCGCGTGTTGTCGATCATCGACAAGGGATGCGACCAGAAAACCGAGCACCGCGTTCTGACCAACAGCGCCCGCGCGGGTATCTGGAACCACCTCTACCTGTTCTTCGGCTTTCCCACGGAAGAACTGGAAGAAGCAGAGGAGACCATCCGCTTCACCGTGGAAAACAGCGAGCGCGGCAGCGGGATCGTTCATTCCGTCGGCCAGTCCACCTTTTCGCTGGAAAAAGATTCCGCCATCTTCCACAACCCGAAGAAGTTCTCCATCGACCGCATTGTCCAGGACCCGGAACGCGACATGGCGATCGTCTTCGACTTCGAGATCCAGAAAGGCATGACCCGCGACGAGGTCATGGACGTGTACGAACAGTTTGACGCCGTCCTCGATGATTGCTTCCCATCCCGCAAAATCTGGAAATACCTCTCGCGCGAGCACTTTCTGCTTTATCTCGACCGTTTCGGCCGCGAGGAAATCCTGCGCATGGCGCAGGACGAGGCCCTGACAGAAGCAGTGGAGGCCTGACTCCACAACGCCTTCCACGCCCGCCCCCCGGGTTTAGGGTTTGACACCCCCACGCCAGATAACCTAAAATTCAATTAAATCAGCTTTCAGGCAGTGCCGCCTATGGCGGTGGGGTCAACAGCAACCGTTCGCATAGAGGTTCCATTCATGGCAGACATAGATGTCAACGAAGACTTTGATGTTGAAGAGTTTCGCAAGCGCCAGCAGGACAAAAAAGAGTCCAACTGGATGACCATGAAAATCCACCCGGAGATTTTTGAAGAGCTGGGGGTGCGCGACCCGGAGCAGATCAAGCTGGAAACCGCCATCATGAAGAAAACCCGGCAAATCAAGAAGGAACTGCGCAACGACCCGGACAACCTCGAAAAAAAGACGGAGCTGGCCACACTGTTCATCGACGGCGGCAACTACGAAGAAGCGATCAAGGAACTGAGGGCGGTCATCAACAAGGACCCGAAGTTCGGCCGGGCCTACAAGGTACTGGGTACCGCCTATGCCCTGTCCGAGCAGGAAGATGAAGCCATCCGCGAATTGAACCGCGCCGCGGAGCTGGAACCCGACGATCCGGAAGTGTTCTTCAATCTGGGCGGCGCCTACATGTTGAAGGACTATTTCGAAAACGCAGTACGCGCTTTCCAGCGTTGCATCGAGCTGGACCCGACGGATACCACCTCCTACGCCAACCTGGCTGCGGGTTTGAACATGTTGAAGGACCACCTGAACGAAATCCGTACGCTCAAAAAGGTATTGATGTTCGACCCGGAAAACAAGGAACTGCGCGCGGCGCTGGGCAATGCGTACTTTGCCAACGGCGACTTCGACGAATCGCTCACCACCCACCAGTGTGTCGTGGATCTCGATGAAAAAGACCCGCAGGCCTGGTGCAACCTTGGCAGCGCCTTCTCCGCCAAAAACATGGTGGATGAAGCCATCGATGCGTTCAAAACAGCGATGGAGCTGGACCCGGAGTTTTCCCTGCCGCACACCAACCTGGGAAGCCTCTATGCTTCGGTCAACCGTGTCGAAAGCGCCATCAAGGAATTCAAGACAGCCGTCAGCCTGAACGAAGGCGACGCCACCGCATGGCTCAACCTTTACCAGTGCTTCAAGGAAATCGGCCGTCACGAAGAGGCCACGAAAGCTCACGACAAGTACCAGGAACTCATCCGGCCGCAGGGCTCCGGTGGCACCGAAATGTCCGGTATTCCCGGTGGCGTGGCCACCACAGGGAAAACCGCCGCGGAAAAACAATAGCCTTTCACCGGGTCTGACTGAGGATGAATTCCGGCCATTCCGAGCTGGCCTCACTCGGCGATTTCCAGCCCGCCGATGTGTGGCAGGTGCACGTCAACCATATCTTCTACGGGACCAAAGGTCCCGGAATCCACCACCATTTCCAGACCTACGTCAGCCGGGATCATCGTCTGGCCTACGCCCTGGCCGACCATTTCTTTAAACACTGCAAAACCCTTCCCACAGAGGTGCCTCTGCTCGTGCAGGAATGGGGAGTCGGCAACGGCAACCTCGCGGCCCGCCTGCTCGACCGGTTGAAGGACATCGACCCGGAAGGCCGCGTGTACCCGCGACTTTCGTACACACTCTGTGACTATTCACAGGAAATTTTAAACGGGGTCGAGGCCAACCCGGATTTGCAGGCGCATGCAGGGCGCTATGCCACCGCGCTCATCGACGCGCGCGATCCGGAGGGCGCGGAACCGGGCTCGCTCACCTGGGTGCTGTCGAATGAAATCTGGGACGACCTCGCCACGCGCGTCCTGGTCAAAAGCCAGGGCACGCTGTTCGAGGAATACCTGCAACCGTTGATCGACCCCGCTGTCATCGAAGGCGACTTCGACGCGTTCGTCCAGCAATTCCAGAACGCGGACCTCGACGCACTGAAATCCCATCCCCCGTTTCTCGACCAGATCGTCTGGGAACGTGCCTTCCAGCGCACGGACGTCAGCGACTGGCCGTTCGGTGACGTGGTCCACAAACACATGAAAGCCATCGACGACGACATCCCGACTCCCGTCAACGTGGGTGCGTTCGGCACGCTGGAGAAAGCGCGCCGGCTTCTGCATTCCCAGCATTCGGCGGGCTACACCGGGTTCGATTACGGCATGCTGTCCACAGCGCATCTCAACCGGGTGGGGCGGCCGTACTTCAAGCTTTACGGCGGGCAGTACACGTCGATGGTCAACTTCCCCCTGCTCGCCGAGGTCGGCCAGGCCGCGGGCTTTTCACACATCGAACTGGAACCGCAGCATGCATACGTGAGCCGCAGCCTGGAAGAACCGCTGATCAGTCTGCTGGAACTGGTGCAGAACCATCCGAAAGTGGCGGAGATGGCTCCCTGGGACGTGGATGTGCTGATGCTGGAAACCCTTCAGGCGCTCAACACGCACTACCGCAGCCCTTATGCCAGCAAGATGGATTACCCGACGCTTCCCGGTACGCCCAAGAAACAGCGCAAGCTCATCGCCCAACTGGTGAAAAACCTGAGTGCGCGTGGCGTGCCGGATACGGTAGCGTACGTGACGGAAAGCGAGGTGCGCGCCGTGGAAAAACCCCTGCGCAAACTGGGCTACCGGGAAAAAGACATTCAGCGGAGTTTTTCCCTGAACGATGCACCCATTCAGTTCTGCCGCCTGACCCTGCGCTGAGACCGCCGCACCCGTATCCCGCTCAACGAAAAAAACCCCCTCGCCCGGACGGGCAAGGGGGTTTTTGGATTGCGTGTCTGGAAAGATACCGTTATGCCGTCTCTTCTTCCAGTTCTTCCGGCGGCATTTCGTCTTCCTCGAAAAAGTCCTCGTCCTCACCCATGAGCAGTTCCGGGTCCTCGACCTCGGCGTGCAATTGGTCCTCGTCCTCTTCGGGAATTTCCACTTCGGGAATCGGCAACTCTTCCCAGATCACCACCCGCGCATTGCCGCGATCGCAGATGTAAAGGCGGCCCGAATCGTCCTCGTCCTCGGGATCCTCTTCCAGGAACAGGCCGTAGGGGTCGTTCAGGGTACAGTGCGAGGGATCGCTGTTCCGGTTGAACTTGTTTTCGTAAAACGATTTCTGCCCGATAACAAAGTCGGCCGGCTGGCCGTTTTCCGTGGGCAGTTCCTTCCAGCCCAGCACACGGTTATTGCCGGAATCGGAGACGAACAGGCCTTTTCGTCCGTACACCACGTCGGTGGGGAAATACATGCCCACCGCGTCACAGCGGTAACCGCCCTGCCCCGCGTTCACATCGCGGCTGTAAAAATTCGGCTGCCCCAGCACCAGGTCTGCCGGAACGCCATTGTGCGACGGCATTTTGTTCCAGATCAGGACACGGTTGTTGCCCTGGTCCACAACAAAAATCATTCCCGTTTCCGCGTGGTAAAACACGCCGGTGGGAAAGCTCATCGAATCCGGGGTGACGTTATCGAAATCGCCTCGATTGGGTTCGCGTTCGTCCATATCCGACTGGCCGAGGCAGATATCCGCGTTCCAGCCGTTGTTGAAGGGAATCTTTTTCCAGATAAGGACGCGGTGGTTGTCCTTGTCGGCCACGAACACATGCTGATCGTCGCCCGAACGCACCCCGAACGGAAAAAACAACGAACCGGAACCGACCAGACCGCGCCGGTTGGCCTCTCCGCATTCCAGGTTGTCCTGCCCCAGCACCAGGCCCGGCGCCTCGCCATCGTCCGAGGGCAGCCCGTTCCACCGCAGGACGCGATGGTTGCCGCTGTCGGCAACGTACAGCTTGCCGTCGATCACTTCCATGCCCGCAGGCTGGGACAGCGTATCTTCTTCCGGTTTGCTGATGGTGAATCCGTCCAGGCTTTCATCGCCCAGCCCGGAGGTCATTTCGTCCAGGGTGGTGGTGATACCGCGGTTTTCAAGGCAGTCGGAAAAGTCTTCCTGCCCCAGCACGAAGCTGGCAGGCTCGCCGTTTTCTTCCGGAAACGTGTTCCAGCCCAGCACGCGATGATTGCCACGGTCCGCCACGAAAAGCATTTCGCCAAACTTCATGACGAATTGCGGTTCGGACAGGGTGTTGTCGCTGGGGTCGTCCGCGCCCCGGTTGGATTGACCTTCTTCAAACCCGCTCTGGCCCAGGACCATGATCGCGCCGACTTCCTTCTGGCCTGTATCGACCTCCTCGACCTCATCCACCTCGTCCAGTTCGTCTTCGGTCAGGACGTCTTCATCGATTTCCTCTTCTTCAATCTCATCGACATCGGATTCCGCCACATCCAGAGATTCTTCTTTCTCCCGGGCTTCTTCCTCTTTTCTGGTCTGGTCGTCAGACATGGAACCACCTCCCAAAATTCAAACGATCTCCGTAGGATCCCCGGCGCCGGATTGCCCTCCGGCAGCGCATCTCAAACGGTTCAATTATCAGGCTTTTTCTTAAATACATATCCTATACCAACCCATTGTTCAAGGCAAAACCAACCTCTGCCACATGGAAACCGTTTTACGGCCGTTGCGGTCCTTGTGCAGGCCGTCCCACACCGCAAAACCAATGAGAATGGGTTGTTTTTTATTGAACTGGATATCCCATTTGTTGAGGGATTCGATATCCCGAATAAACACCACGGTCCATTTGCCGTCTTTCCACAACCCCTTGCCACGAATATTCTGCTTGGTTTTCGGCTGGGGTGTGAGCGTGCCGAAGCCCTCTGCATTCATCTCCTCTATGGGAACCTCACGAAACGGGTTCAGCGATTCCACGGGGTTGACCTCGCCACCGAAGATCATCACGTCCATATCCATGCCCTGACCTTCTGTGGCCTGTTCGAGTTCTTCCTTGGTCTCGATCTCTTTCTGCCAGTCAGCGCGCCATTGCCAGATATTCACCGGCTTTTCACGGTTGCCCATTCCAAAAAAGGGTTCGTTGTGCCCGTGCGTGTGCAGGAGCACATCGCCCAGCGCAAACTCCAGCGCCACCGCGTCCTTGAAATCCTGGTGGCGGCTGGATGACCGGTTCGGAACGGGGTCTTCCCACTGCACGCGGAAGGCAATCTGCTTGCCGTTGGTCACGGACTGGAACTGCACGCGGGTAATGGGATCGCGGCGTGCATTCAGCACGATCAAATGCACGTTGGTGGCAGGGACCGGGTCCCATAATTCGCTGAACGGGTCGATGCCGATGTCGCCTTCCACCTTTTCGGATTTCAGCGTGACCTCATATTTGGCTTTGCGGTAGCGGTCTTCCTGGATCCGGGAATGCACGAACGACGCCAGGTCCCACCGCTCTTTCGAAGTGAGGTGGTTGTAGGCCTTCATCGGGGTGCCGTCGATCCCCGTGCTGAGAGTCATGAATATGTCTTCTTTATCGAAACCGAACTTGAACGTGTTGGGATTGGTCAGGTCATAAACGAACACACGGTGGTCCCATATGTCATACAGGCTGTCGGCGATGGGCCCGTCTCCCTTGAGATCCGTCCCGTGACAACGCGCACATCGCATTTCCTGAAAAATCTGGTGGCCTGCTTCGATACTCTCCCTGGTGGAGGGCGGTACCGGCCCGGGTGTGACGGGTTTTTGCGGGGTTTCGTTTTTGAACCGGTTTGAAAAGGTTTTGAGGTATTCCACCACCGACCAGGTTTCATCTTCCGTCAACGCGTTTTCCCAGGCCGGCATGGCCGTACCCGGAATGCCCTTGGTGATGGTATCGAAGATGTCCTTGTCGAGAGGCAACGACCCGGTGGGCGTGGAACGGTGTTTGAACACGCCCTTTCGGAAATCGCGCGGCCACGGGTAAAGGTACGCCATCGCTTTGCCGCCGCCGTTGCCGTCTTCACCGTGACAGAAAATGCACATGTGCTTGTATACCGTCGCGCCGACGGTCACACTGCGCCCCGGGCCATGCGAATGGGAATGACCGCTTTCAGCGGAGCCGGAATGGGAATGCCCGGACTGGCCCTGCTTCATCTCCTTGGGCATCGCCTTCGGTTTTTCATTGTGCGTTTCGCCACCGTGGGCGAGGACGGAGGTGGGTTCGCCGTGCCAGCCGAGAAGCGTCACCGCGAGAATCAGACCCAGCGCGAAGATGGATTTACTAGCGGAACAGGGGTTTGGGATCGGATAACGTGTATTTGGTTTCATTGCCGTTCAAACCGTCCTCGGCGATATCGACCCAGATGTTGAGACAATTTTTGCGGAAGTCCACGCCCAGGCAGTAAAACAGGGGATACTTCGAGGTGAAGTAAATGACCGGGTAGGAAACATAAACGCTCAAATTATCGATCCGGGCGTTCTGGATGGCTTCTTTAATGGTTAATTCTTCACTCGCCGCTTTGCGAATGATTTTCCGGATGACCTGGTAGTCCAGCGTGCCATCCAGGTCCAGGTCGTAATAAGTGGCGATGAGACCGGGCACGCTGAGCAGTTCCCAACCACGGTACGTTGGGTCCTTCCACCCCGGTTCAACCGGGATGGGATTGTCCACCGTGGGGCGGAATCCCGGATTCTCAAACGTTTGCGCCCGTGCCGACGAGGTGACCACCAGCAATACAGGGATCAGGGCCGCTCCCGCCATCCAGATTTTGGCTCGATGCCACATGCACACTCCTTTGCAGGAGCCCCCTTGCCTGTCTTGCACCCTGCACCTTTGGAAATTTTATTCCAAATTAAGGTATCACAATTCCCTAACCAATGAAACTCAAGGATAGACGGGTCAGGAACCGCCTGATTGGGCGCGAATGGGGACTCAGCGGCAGGAAAAATAGGCCTTCGTGACGTACTGCTCCATCTGCCGGTGGGTGTTGAACAAAGACCCGTTGATGGCGATGGCCTGGCACTGCATATTGGCCCAGCCTGTGCGGTCTTCATAGTATTTCGGGATCACCTTCGACTCCAGCGTGTCGTGAAGGTTTTTGCAGTCGAGGTCGTCGCGGTCGTCGGGAGACAGGTCGAGACGGGGGTCGAGGTCGCCGATCGCCCAGCCGGTGACGCCTTCGATGCAACCCTCCACCCACCAGCCGTCAAGGATGCTCAGGTTGAGCACTCCGTTGAGTGCCGCCTTCATGCCGCTGGTGCCGGAGGCCTCGTGGGGGCGGATCGGGGTGTTCACCCACACGTCCACCCCGCCGGTGATGTAGTATCCCAGATCCATGTTGTAGTTGGGTATGTACACCAGCTTGAGTCTTTTGGTGCGTTGTTCGATTTTCTTCTGAAACTCGTGAATTTCCCGGATCAGGCGTTTGCCCGCTTCGTCTTTCGGGTGCGACTTGCCGGCATAGACGATCTGCAAACCGGGGCTGTTCTCGGCGATTTCGATCAGCCGGTCGAGGTGGCGAAACATCAGCGACGCCCGTTTGTAGGCCGCCGCGCGGCGGGCGAATCCCAGGGTCAGGATATTCGGGTCGAAGGTTTCGCCCATCATTTTGGAGACGCGGTCGAACAGTTCGTTCTTGCATTCCAGATGCGCCTGCCACACTTCGTCGCGTGGAATGGACATCGCTTCCCGCAGGTACTTGGGATCGTTCTTCCACAAACGGGCGTGACGGTTGAACAGTTTGCGAAACGATTCGTGCACCCAGGTGTAGGTGTGAATGCCGTTTGTGATGAAATCAATCTGGTGATGGGGGAACATGCCGCTGGACACGTCGCCGTGCTGATACGCAACGCCGTTGGCGAAGCGGCTCAGGTTGAGTCCAAGCGTCGTCATGTTGAGGCAGTCTTCTCCACTGAGCCTGCGGATCACGTTCATCGAAATACCGGTCTTAAGCACGCGCTCGACCAGGTCGAAGCCGAAACGGTCGTGCCCCGCCGACACGGGGGTGTGCGTGGTGAACACGCACAGACTCTTCACCTTTTCCACGTCCCACACGGTTTCCTCGTCCCACGTTTCGAACACGGTGCGCTGGTGCTCACGCAATAGTTCCAGGGTGAGCAGAGACGAGTGCCCCTCGTTCATGTGGTAGGTGTGGATGCGGTTGAACCCGAGTTCCCGCAGGTACTTGACGCCGCCGATGCCGAGCAGGATCTCCTGCTTGAGGCGAAACTCCGAGTCACCGGCATAAAGGGAATCGGTCAGGCGGCGGTCGGGTTCCTCATTCTCCTCCAGGTCCGTGTCGAGAAACAAAATGGGAACCGGTTTGCCGGTGGTGCCGGTGTAAATATACAGCCACGCCTGCGCCAGGATCGACCGGCCTTCAATCTCATCCAGTATGATCTTGCCGGGCAATTTTTGCAGGTGGTCTTCCGGCCGCCAGTCGACGGGGTGCTCCTTCTGCTCACCCTGTCCGGTGATTTCCTGCCGAAAGTAGCCCTTGCGGTACAGGAGGGTGATGCCGACCACCGGCAGACCCAGGTCGGCGCACGACTTCAGCGTGTCGCCCGCCAGAACACCCAGTCCTCCACTGTAGGTCGGGATGTCCGAGGCGATGCCGATTTCCATGCTGAAGTAAGCGATGGTGGGTTCGGTGTCGATGCCGCCGCGCAGGTAACTGTTCATGAATTCCTTGAGTGAAAATACATCGGAGAGATTCGCTTCAACTCGAAAAGGTTGGCCGACTCCTATTATGTATTACTGAACCGGGGTAGAAACAAGAAAATTCTACGAGGAAACAGACATGTCGTAAAGCACGTCGATCTGGGCCGCTTCGAGGGCGTCCGGAGGTGTGTCGAACACCAGGTCGCCGGCCTTCATCCCGAGAATCCGTCTGCCGAAACGTCGCGCCAGTTCCGGGACGTGCAGATTGCACAAAATGGTGACGCCGTCTTTCCGGTTGATATCCAGCAGGGTTTCCAGGATGGATTCCACGGTGGCGGGGTCGAGGCTGGCCACCGGCTCATCGGCCAGAATGACTCTGGGCCGCTGCATGAGGGCCCGGGCGATGCCGACGCGCTGCTGTTGACCGCCGCTCAGGCTGTCGGCCCGGCGATGCGCCTTGTCAGCAATGCCCAGCCGCGAAAGTGTGGCGTGCGCCTCCTCCACATCCTGCGGGGAAAAGTGATTGAGAAGGGCGTAGGACGGCGGTGTGTAACCCAGTCGTCCCGCCAGGACGTTGGTCAGCACACTGTTTCTTCCCACCAGGTTGTAATTCTGGAAAATCATGCCAATCCGGCGGCGAAGGGTCCGCAACCGGTCCGGCGGCGCGCCGGTGATGTCCTCGCCGTCCAGTGCGATGTGTCCCGCCGTCGGCTCCACCAGCCGGTTGATGCAACGGAGAAGCGTCGATTTGCCCGCCCCGCTCTGTCCCAGCACCACCGCAAACTCTCCGGCCTGAAGCTCGAACGAAACCTCCCTCACCGCCTCGGTGCCGTCTGCATAGGTTTTGGATACGCGGTCGAGGACCAGCATGGCGACGCCTCACTTCCCTTCCAGCCGGGTGGGGTCGATATTGAGCAGGCGCCCGGCTTCGCGTACCGGATCGTACAATCCGTCGAAATCCAGGAAACCGCTCACGCCATAAGTGCGCTTCAGAACCTTCGAGCCTTCCGGCGTTTTGGTGAGGTGGGTCAACCCTTCCTTGATGCGCTCCCTGATTTCAGCTGGGAGTTCCCTGCGCACGGAGACGGTGTCATTGGGAATATCCTTGGTGTGGGCGATGACGCGGATTTTCTCGAATATGTCGGGGAACGATTTGACCAGTTCGGCGCGGGCGTCGTCGTACGTGGCCCCGGCGTCCACCTCGCCCTTGAGTACGGACAGGACCACGGCATTGTGCGACCCGGCAAACACCGTTTTTCCCAAATGGTTTTCCGGGGAAAGACCGTGGGATTTGAGCAACGTCTTGATGAAGAGGTGACCCGAGGTGCTGGCGGGATCGACGAAGGCGAAGCGTTTCCCTTTCAGGTCTTCGAGCGCTCGGATGCCGCTGTCGGTGCGGGTGACGATCTGGCCCCGGTAAAAGGGACTGCCGAAACGCTGGACGATGAGCAGAAGCTCCACCCCGTAACGCTCTTTCGCAAGCACATAGGCGAAGGGAGTGAGCCAGCCGATGTCCACCTTGCCCGCGCCCATGGCCTCGACCACGGCGGCGTAGCTGGTGGCGATGGACGCTTTGAAGTGAAGGCCGGTGACGGCCGTGAGGCGGCGTGCGATCTCCTCACCGCCTTTCAGGATCACCTGCGCTTCACCGGAGGGCACGAACATCATGGTGAGGGGCCGGTCGGCGCTTCCCAACTGCCCTGCCTGGGCGACACCGGCCCCAAAAAAAGAACTGAGGATCAAAATGGAAACCGCTCGGAACATGGTCGGGCCCTTCCTCGAAAGTCAAGTCAACATACCATACCGGGGCGAAAAGGCGGTTTGGGAAATAAAAAAAGGGCAGGACGCCGGTGGCGCCCTGCCCTCTTAAAGCTGTAACCGAAAGAACCGGTTTACTTCATCAGTTCTTCGCGGATGTACTTGACGACGTTCCAGATGTCCTTGTCGCTCAGCGTTTTTCCAAACGGAGCCATACCGGTTCCCGGAGAACCGTTCTTGATGATATGGAACATCTGACCGGGGGTCACGTCTTTCATGGTCTTGGCACAGGTGAAGTTGCGCGGAGCGGGTTTCAACGCTTTACCCAGCTGACCGTCACCAGCGCCCTTGGCGCCATGGCACATCTGGCAGGCCATCGGCTTGGCTTTCTTGGTGTAAAGGTCTTTGCCTTTTTTTGCATCCGCTTTTGCGGTCTTATCTTTGGAATAAACCGAACCCGGCGCTTTTTTGGTTTTGCGTTTCTGCGGGCAGTCACCACCTGCGAAAGCCGCGTTTGCCACAAACATGGTCAATACGGCTACGACCAATGCAATCAGTGATTTTTTCATTGAAATGATCCTTTCTGAAGGGAATTTAACAGGCATCCAAATGAATAATAAGACGGCAAACAAGTTACCGGGAAAAATCTGTTATAGTACCAATGCTTGGCGGCCCCACGGGTATCTTGATCATTGGCAAAAATGAGGACCAAATTATATTCCATCTTGGTTCAGTGTCAATAAAAAATTACCCTTTCGGGGAGCGCCCTGCGTGGCCACCGTTTTCCCGCCCGGGGCTCGGTAAACCCAGTAAACCGTTTTACAATCAAAAACTTAAAATAGCAGGCTTTAAAGTGAACCGGGGGCGTTCTACGGCCTCCGGTTCTGCACTGGTGGTTGCATGGCCCTCATTCTCACCATCCTGACGGTAATTGCATGGGGCCTGGCCGGCACCCGGATCGCTACCATTTTTGGCGTTCGATGGGCGTCCCCGCAAGAAGCGGCGGCCGTCTCCGTTACGGTCGGGATGACCCTCACCGCCTGGTTGATGATGGCCCTTGCCTTTCTCGGGGCTCTCCATCCGGTCACCGGCTGGGCGATGCTGGTTTTCCTTCTTGTCCTGGCACGGAGCCAGGTTCTTCCTTTACTCGCCGTCTTGTGGAAAATTTTGCGGAACCCTTCCATGTGGCCGTTCTGGAGAAACCGGCCCTGGATGGAAACCTTTGCCATTTTGGTGCTGGGAGGACTGGCCGCATTTGCTGTCACCCTGGCCTGGGCCCCGCCCGTCCGCACCGACGCGCTGGTCTACCACCTCGCCATTCCCCAGGCCTACCTGGAACACCACGGGGTGGTGAACCTGCCCAACAACATGTATTCCTTCTTTCCTCTGCTGTTCGAGATGGTGTACCTGTTCGGGCTGACGTTCGGGGTGGAAGGACTGCCCGCGCTTCTGGGTGTGGGGCAGGCGGCGGCGCTGGCGGTGGGACTGGTGGCTTACTACCGCCGCTACCTGGGGAACCGCTACGGCTGGCTCGTGCCCGCCGTCTTCTTTTCGGTGCCGACCTTCACGGAAATCGCCGGTTCCGCCTATGTGGATCTGCCTCTGGCGGGCTTTGTTTTCTTCGCGTTTTATTCCTGGGAACGCTGGCGAGAGACGGGGCACGGATTCTGGTTCGCGCTCCTGTGCCTGTTTGCCGGCTCCGCCTTCGCCACCAAGCTGACAGGATTCATCGTCCTGCCGCTGGCGGCGTTGGGGATTGTGTGGGCCCGGCGCAATAATGCCTCCGGCGTGCGAGTCCTGGGGAAACTGTTCGTCTTTGCGGGGGTGGTCTTTCTTTGCATGGCCCCCTGGTGGGGCCGCAATTTTATTTATTCGGGCAATCCGTTTGTGCCGCTGTTCATGCAGGTTCTGGGTGGACAGGACCGGATCAACTGGGACCCCACCCGCGCGCTCATGATGGACCAGTACGTCCGGATGTTCGGCATGGGGCGGGGATTTGTTGATTTTTTGATGCTGCCCTACAACCTCACGTTCCACAGCGAACCCCACTCGCTGCGGTTCGACGGCCGAATGGGTATCGCTTACCTGATCATTCTGCCGGCGGTGATCGGGATGTGGTGGTATCGACGGCCACGGCTGGGCCCGCTGGTCGTGGCCTTCGCAGTCCTCATTCTGTTCTGGTTTGTTTACTTTCAGTACATCCGCTTTCTTGCCCCCGCCCTGGTTTTCCTGTCGCTTCTTTTGGTGTACGGACTGGAGGCGTGGCAAGCACAAACACCGCGGGAAGATTTTGGATTTTGGCTTCACCGCGCGTGGACGGGACTGATCGCGCTTGGGCTGGTTTTCAACGTCCTGCTTGCGCTTGAGGCATGGAACAAGAAGGATCCGCTCGCGTACCTTGCGGGTGAAGAGTCAAGGGAAGCGTACCTGTCGCGAAACGTAAGCGTGTTTCCCATATACCAGGCGATGAACACACGGGTGCCGCCGGACGGGCGCGTGTTGTTCGTTTACATGCGCAACCTGGGGTACCTGGCGCACCGCGATTTCATCAGTGACAGCGTGTTCGAGGCGCACACTCTGCAAAAAATTCTTCAGTCCACAGAAAGCGAAAAAGAGGTTTTTCAGCGGTTGCAATCGTTGGGCGCAACCCATATCATGTTCGACTCAAATTATGTTTGGGGTCAGGATTCCGCATTCCCCCGCGAGCATCAGGAGCGGTTTCACCGGTTCCTGTTGAACCGGACGAGGCAAGTGGCCCGGCAGAGCCATTATTACCTGCACCGCATTGTGATAAACTGAGCATCCTCATTGACCAGTGACCGCCGGAAGCATACCCCGGCCGGGAGGAAGGAGCGAAAGATCATGGGACGTCTCGAAGGTCTGAAGAAAAACATCCTGATGATCATTCCCAAGGATTACTACAACGAGAAACAGTTGGAAATTCCGCGCGAGATATTTCTGAAAGAAGGCGCGGACGTTCGCGTGGCCTCATGCAAATTCAAGGAAGCCGTGGGTGACAACGGCGGCCGCGTCATGCCCGATGTGCTGATCGTGGATTCCATTGAAGGCATCACCGGCGACAGTTACGTCACCGACGGCAAGGGAACGCGCCAGATCAAGGGGGTGTTTCACGGCGTCGTGGTGGTGGGAGGAAAAGGTGCGCGCAAATATTTGTGGAAAGACAATTTGCTGCGAATTCTGCTGATCGATCGATATAAAAGCAATATGGTTGTGGGGGCCCTGGGCAACGCGGTACCCTGCCTGGCGGAGGCGCAGTTGATCAACAATCTGGAACTGGCCGCGGCACAGGACAAACACACCCTGCCGGAACTGGACCGCGTAGGCGCGATGGTTGCGGAAGAAAAGCTCACCGTAAACGACCGCATCGTCACCGCCGCCGATGGTGACGTGGCGGAAGAGTTTGCCTACGCCATGATCGACCTGATTGAAAAAACGAAAATCAAGTAAAGGCACCCAACCCCTCACCCCGCAAAGGGGGGAGACGGCCCGGTCCTCCTGAAAACCCACTGCCCTTCCTTTTAAAACCCCAGCCCGTCCCCCGATTCTCTTTCCTTCTTGGAAGCAATGATCTTCAGGCGTAATTTGAAGGCCTGGTTCATTTCCTTCACAAATGCCTCCTTCGCATCTGGAAAATAAATTTTCTCGTTGAACTCCTCGAGGGTTTTGTCTTCCAGAAGCTTGGCGAACGCCTCGTCATAAAACGTGCGGGTGATCTTGACGATGGACTCCAGAGAAATGGAAATTTTCTCGTATTTATCCCAGTTTTCAAGGATGTAATGACGGAGGGATTCAGCCGATGGGGACCCGTCCGGCGTGGTTCGCCCCACAAGCATGTCCTCCCCAATAAACTGGTACATGTTTATAAACAGTTCATCTTCCATGAAAACCTTCAACCTTCCTTGATGGTGATGGATTTGATCTCCATACGGTTGTGTGGATTGTCATTCTGGTCGCGTGCCTCGTTGACAATTTTATCCGCCACGTCCATGCCGGAAGTGACGCGGCCGAATGCGGTGTATTGACGGTCCAGAAAGGTGGAGTCATTGACCACGATGAAAAACTGCGAACCGGCGCTGTTGGGATCCTGGGAACGTGCCATGGAAAGGGTGCCCCGCTTGTGGCTGACGTCGTTGAATTCGGCATCGATGGTGTAACCCGGTCCGCCGGTGCCGTGCTTGGACCGGTTTTCATCACGGCTGTTGGGGTCGCCGCCCTGGATCATGAAACCGGGAATCACCCGGTGAAAGGTCGTGCCGTCGTAAAACCCCTTTTGAGCGAGGTCCTTGAAGTTCTTGACGTGCCCGGGAGCCTTGTCCTCGAAAAATTCCAGCTCTATGGTCCCGTGAACGGTTTCAATCACCGCGGTTGCGTTTGCCATGATAATTTCCTTCCTTTATATGAAAGACGTGTCTTCCGTTTCAGTTTGGGTTATTTGTCCTTAATGATGACTTTCATCGCAATGGGGTCGAACGGGTTGTCGTTGTGGTCACGGCGCTGACTGACAATCTTGTCCGCGACCTCCATTCCTTCGGTCACCCGGCCGAACACCGTGTATTTTCTATCCAGAAAATGCGCGTCCTTGACCACGATAAAAAACTGCGAGCCCGCACTGTCGGGGTCCTGGGCGCGTGCCATGGACACGATGCCGCGGTCGTGCGGGATATCGCTGAACTCCGCATCGATGGTATAACCGGGACCGCCCATACCGTGCATCTCGCGTGACTGGTTCCTGGTATTGGGATCGCCGCCCTGGATCATGAAACCGGGAATCACCCGGTGGAACAGGGTCCCGTCATAAAATCCTTTTTTGGCGAGATCCTTGAAATTCTTCACATGGCCCGGGGCCTGGTCTTCAAAAAATTCGATTTTCATATTGCCGAATTTGGTTTGGATGACCGCAACCTCTCCCGCCCAGGCCGTGGCGCTGATCCCCCACGCCATGAAAATGGTTATAAAAACAACTCTTATCAAGTTATGCATTTTGTCTCCCGGATTTTCAATTAAACTATAGGGGAAAACCGCATTGTCCGGAAAGCGGGACGCCACCGGTACGGGTATGCGTTTTGGTTGGAACGCCCGCCATTGTAGCCAAACGGGTTGGAAATTGTCAATTTGCTAGGGTCTTGTCCATGCGCGTGAGAACCTGTTTCATTTCCTTGAATTACCTCCTGGCCTTTCTTGCCGTTTCCTGCCTTCTTCTGGGAGAAGTGATTCCGCTTTCTTTCGGCATCCTGGTTCTCACCATGCTGGGAACGTTTTGGATACTGGAATGGAACAAGAAGATCCCCGTGATGCCACATCGCCTGTTCTCCCTGTGGAAAATCGGACTCATTGCCCTGCCCGCCATTTATGTACTGTTCCAGCCAAAAATGCTCGACCTGGTAACGGGTTTCCTCCTGTTCGTTCTTCTCTCGCGATTTTTGTTTAAAACCGAGTTGAACGACTACCTGTATGGATATCTGGTATCCATCGTCTGTCTTTTGATCGGCGCCATTTTCACCCAGGACCTGGTATTCGCTTTCATGTTTCTTGCGTTTTACCTGATCCTCAGCTGGGCTTTGATGTTTTATCACATGATGGTAGAAAAGGTAGGAAGCCGCGCGGCCCCGCAGGCTTTCCGGTTTATCGGGGAAGCCGACACCGCCCGCGGCTCCCTGTTCGGGCTGTCTTCGTTGATGATCCTGGTCAGCCTGGTGATCACCGCCACCATCTTCTTCAGTTTTCCGCGTTTCGGGCTGGGATTTCTGGAACTGGCCACCAGCAGTTCCCCGGTCACCGGATTTTCCGACCAAGTGCGGCTGGGAGAGGTGGGTGAGATCAAGAAAAACCAGAGCGTGGTCATGCGCGTCGAATTCACACGCGACGGCAAACCCTACCGGCCGAAGTCGAAAGTGCTCTGGAGAGGGGTGGCGCTGGACCACTATGACGGCCAAACGTGGAGGTCCACCATGCCCATGGTGTGGCGGTCCCGCCATCGGCCCGGAACCAATACGGTCCTTTTCCACGTCCCCAACCCGACCACCGTGGTGGAGCAGGAAGTTTACATGGAATCCTTTGACTCCCCTGTGATTTTCACCCACGGGGTGCCGATGAAGATAGACGGTACATTCGAACGCATCCAGATGGATAACGGCCAGGTGTTCAAAACCACGGACAACCGCATGGGTCCACGCCGGTTTTCCATGATCTCCGACCTGGGAGCGGACTACCATGCGTTCCGCCTGCCGATCCAACCTGACCTGAGTTTTTTGCAAAAAGGCACGCACCCTCACCTGCAACTGCCTCAACTCAGCGACCGGCTGAAACAGTTCGCCCCCACGCTGGTAAATGATTCGGACCCCGCGGAGCTGAAGGCATCGAAAATCATGAACCACCTCCAGTACTTCGATTATTCCATGGACATGAAACGCGAAACCAGGCTTTCCGCCATCGACGAGTTTCTATTTGTGCGGAAGACTGGTCATTGCGAATACTTTGCGTCGGCCATGGTGCTTTTGCTCCGGATCAACGGCATCCCTGCGCGAATGGTGAATGGATTCATGGGAACGGAGTGGAACGAAATGGGCAATTACATGATCGTTCGTCAGGCCAATGCACACTCGTGGGTGGAAGCCTACATTCCCGGCAAAGGATGGAAAACGTACGACCCAACTCCCCCCGACCCCAACGCGGGTTTCAACCAGCTCAACGCACTGACCCGCACCTACGACATGATGCGCCTTTACTGGCAGAGATACATCGTCAAATACTCCGCAAAGGACCAGGTGCGGGTGGTCGAGTTCTTCAACCGCCGGGCCCACGATTTCACCGCCCAGATCAAGAAAATCCGTTCCTTGACGTTTGACGACCTATTGAAAGCTTTGGGGAACCGGCCGGAAATCTGGGTGGGCATTGCCGTGGTGACGGCGCTTCTGTTATTGTTCCCGCGAACCCGGTTCTGGAAAGGATGGTTCTGGATACCCACCCCACCCTATGCGGCCCAACTGTACCAGAAAATGCTTCGCAAACTGGAGAAACGGGGCATCCACAAACCCGCTTCCTCCACTCACCTGGAGTTCATGGAACACCTGTCCGGTCTTCCCGAGGAGAAACTGGATTGTGTCCGCAAGATCACCGGGTTTTACGAGCAACACCGGTTCGGGAAAGGGTTCGCCTCCAAACACCAGATTGAGCACATGGAAAAACTGGTGCGCCAGTTGTGAGCTACTTGACAGAACGCTGTCGTGCGGTGTCACCTGCCGCCGACGGTCTATATGAAACCGTTACTTTTGAAAAGGAGAACGCAACCCCATGCAACGTTTTTTGATTGTGACCCTGACTGCTCTCATCTTCGCCATCCCCGGCCCGGTGGACGCGGCGAATAAGAAATATTTCAGCCTGATGATCGGGCCTTCTTTCCGCACCGATGCGGATTCCTCCTTCTCCGGCTCACGGGTTGCGGGCAACCCGCGCGGCGAACAGGATGTGGACCTGGGCGGAGTGGGCGGTGCGGCCGCGGGAATGTACCTGCCGGACAACTTTCGCGTCGAGGGTGAAGTCGCTTTCCGCAACAATGGAGTGGACGAACCCCTGCCTGCATTTCGTGACTGGAACGTGGGCGCAGCCACACTGATGGTCAACGGGTATTACGACATCCCCGTCCGGCACCAGATTCAGCCGTTCGTCGGCCTCGGGATGGGTCTCGGCCTGGCAACGTCTTCACTGGAAGACAACTTCGGTTTTTCCGACACGGATACCGATGCGGTGTTCGCATACCAGTTTATCGGCGGTTTGCAGTACCGCCACAACAACCGTCTTTCCTTCTTCACCTCCTACCGCTATTTTGCGACCACCGACCCGGATTTCCAGTTCGGCGGGGTGCGTGCGCAAACGGATCTTGACAGCCACGACCTGGTTCTGGGCGTCCGTTTCGATTTTGAGTAAGGTTCGCCCAGGTATTACGACTCTCCCCAACGGCTATTGACAATCGTGCGCCTTCGGCTATGATTTAAATCTTTTTGCTCGTTTGGGGAGAGTCATGAAGCGACTTGCAGGTTGGGCGGCAGTATGGTTACTGGTTTTCGGAGCCAATGCAGCGTGGGCGGGAAATCCTTATGTTTCTGCCAAGCTCGGCGGCACCGGCAAATTCGACAACACGCTGGGCGCGGCCACGCTTCAATTCGATACGGGAATCAGTTTTCTGGGCGCGGCCGGTTACCGGTTTGACAAACCGTACCGCGTGGAACTCGAACTGGGTTACAACTACAACTCCTTCGATGGCATGAACCCCCAGACCAGCGTCTCGTCCACCGGAAGCTTCTCCGCGTTCACCACGATGGTCAACGGGTATTTCGACGTCCCCCTGAGGATCGGCGACCACAAACTGCCGATGGCCCCTTACATTGGAGCGGGTGTCGGTCTGGGCGTCGTCCGGGTGCAAACCAAATCGGCAAACTTTGTCGGCAACCTTCCTGATTCCACCAGCGACATGGTCGGTGCCTGGCAATTGATGCTGGGCTTTCAAACCGACCTCAATCCGCAGTGGGTTTTGACCGGAGAGTTCCGCCTGCAATACCTGCAGGACCCCAACCTGACCCTGGGCGGCCGCGACCTCGACACCTCCTATGAAACACAGCAGGTCCTCTTCGGTGTGCGCTACCGGTTCTGAAACCGGCACTCCTCTTTCGATCCCTTTTCAATTCTTCGAACACCTAAAAAGGTGTGAGATCCCCCCCATTTGAAAACACCCCTTTCAGGGTTCACTTGATTGCCCCGCCACCCAATTATCCGGTGGAAATGTGTCCATTTTTCCTTCACCATAGGCAAAGGATATTCCGCCTGCCAAAATGGGCCACATAACTGGCAAGTGGAAAAGTCTCATCCTGCTTCCACAACAACTCACCCAACACACAGAGAGGAATTTTTCAAAATTCTTCAAGGGGAGGTTGCGAATGAATCAGATAATTCCTGTTATTTTGTTCCTTCAAGTTTGCCTTGTTCCCTCCACAGTCCTCGCCGAAAAATTTTACATTTCCGGTAAAACCGGTTTGCATCTTGCCCCGGACACACATTTTGGAGCGGCAGACATCGATCCTTCGCCGGGTATCAGTTTGCTTGGCATCCTGGGTTACCAATCCGATCATCCCTTCCGGCTGGAAGATGAAACCGGGGGTAGGGACTCCAATAAAAGAGGGTTCTCAACGCCACCGGAAACGTTTTTTGAGATACCGTTCCTTTAAAAAGGAGGTGTGATGAAACGAATTGTTTCATTGGCTTTGGTCTCCGTTTTTTTTCTTTCCTCGCCGGCGATCGGGGCTCCTCAAAACTATTTCGTTGCCAAAGTGGGACTCAATCATACGCCAAACACCCAAATTGGCACTGAGCGGATCGATGTCTTTCCCGGCTACACTCTCCTGGGCGGATTCGGCGTCCAATTCGATCTGCCGATACGTTTTGAAGCTGAATTCAGCTACATGCACCATAATTTCAATTTTGAAAGGCGTTCCCCAGGTAATACCTATTTGGACGGATCCTACAAGGCGTTCAATTCGATGGGAAACGTCCTTTTCGACTTGAATGGAAAAGGGACTTTGAATCCCTACATTGGGGCCGGGGTCGGATTGAGCCTGGTCGAAATGTCTCTGGAAAAATCAAACAAGCCGGACGACGATGATTACGACCTCGAACCTGCAGCCCAGGGCATTGCGGGTTTGGAGTTGAAATCCGGAAACAGGAAATCCGCATTGATTCTTGAGTACCGTTATTTTGTTGTGGACGGGCCGGATCATCAATTTTCAGGATTCGGGGGCGGGACAGAACTCAAATCACACCAGGTATTCCTAGGGTTCCGTTACACCCTCGACCTAAGATAAAGAAACCTTGTGAAAAGGTTGCAAGGGCGACCTTAAAAACGAGTTGGGACTATTGAGGGCTGGCGTGATTTGTCAGGCGGTCTGGTCTTCGAGGCGGTCGAGGAGGTTCTGGAAGGATTCGCGTTTCAAAATTTTCTGGAACTGCGCCCGGTAGTTGCGGGCGATGCTGACACCGTCGATATAAAAATCGAACACCCGCCATTCTCCGTTTTCCAGAATCATGCGGTAATCGATGGAAACCGTGTCGGCGGGGGTGATGACGCGGGTCTTCACCAGCGCAAAATCGCCTTTCACGCTTTCCTGCAAATAATGCAGGGTGCCTTCCTGATAGTTCTCAATGAATTGCAGAAAGGACTGCTCAAGGAGTTTCTGCAACAGGCCGACAAAACGCTGCTTCTCTGCAAACGTGCGGGCCTTCCAGTGTCCCTGAAGGGTGGATTGTGCAAACCGATTGAAATTCAGCCGATCGTGAATGACCTGGCGCAATACCACGCGGCGTTGTTCCGCATCCTTCTTCAAACCTTCTTCCGTCACCACCTCCAACACACGGTGGATGGTTTCCTTCAACGTGCGGGCGGGCTGGGAAAACGCGAAGCCGCTCACCAGAATGCTGGACAGTTCTTTCGATGTACTCAAGGATGCAGGCGAAACGTGAACCGGTTTGTCGTGATTGCGGATGCTGGAAAACGCAAAGTGTGGGAACGACCACAGCAAAGCCAAAACCAGTGCGACCTTGGCCTTCCAGGAAATAGAACGCGGAATCATGACTCAGCCCTCCCCAGTTTGGCGATGCGTTTCTTAAAATAGAGATTCAAAAACGCATCCGAGCCTGGGTAAAAACCCTGCATATTCCTTGGTGGATTTCCGACTACCCTCATCGTTTATCGCCCCTCTGAAACCAGGCTGTTCCCAAGCCTGGGCCCTCTTTGGATGGGATTGAATGGTGATACAATTGTAACATAAAACTAAAATCTGTAAATACAATACCTTAACCGGCCCACACCCCGAATTGGCCCGGCATCAGGCCCTAGAGACTTGAATTACCTTGAAAAACCGAGTATTCCATTAAATTACCCCCTACCATTAGTTTTCAGGAAACCGAATGATTTCTTCCCCGGGTGGGTGCCGGGCTCGGAAATTACGGGGTCATTTCCTCTGCATGAGGATGCGGCTGTATTCGGTGAGCTGTTCCGCTTTGTCGGTGTCGTTGGTCCGGTTGTAAATCATGATCAGGTTGTGGAGCATCCGGATCAGGATCTCGCGGCTGGTGACGGGCAAAAGGAAATTTTCTTCAAACTGGATGCCAAAACCCTTCACCATCTCTTCACAGCCCGCAGGGGTGACGATCCGGCCCTCGTTGAAGGGATCGAAGAACACCGGGTCCTTGTCCGAATCGCAGCGGACGACAAAATGGCCCGGCAGCCCGACGCCGGAGATCGGCAGGTCCAGCCGTTGCCCGATCAGAATGCAAAGGACGGAGAGGGTGATGGGGATACCCGTCTTCGCCGAGAGCACGGTGTCGAAGTAGCTGTTGCCGGGGTTGAAGTAATCGGTCTTGTTGCCGTGAAACCCTTTTTCGTGGAAGAGAAAGTCGGTGAGGGCCCGCACCAGTTCCGACGCACGCGCCTGGACACGGATGCGAGGCGCCAGGTCCGCAGCCAGGTTGTCCAGCGTTTCTTCCACCTGCATTGGGTCCGCATCCGGGTGACCGTAGCGCATGATGAGGCACACCCCCCGCTCCAGGTCGAGATCCTCGCTGACGGGTATTTGGGCAAGGGCTTGAAACTCCTGTTCGATCAGACGCGGTTCGATGCGCTTTAGAACCTGGGCGATTTCCGCACGCAAGGCCAGGTCCTCCACGCTCCGCGCCTTTTCAAGAAACGGGAGGGCCTCCCCGCCCAATTCTATCAGCCGTGCCTGCACGCGCTCGCGGACAAAGGCGTCGCGGTCGTCCAGCAGGCGGATGAGGGAATCGATTTCCGCGTTGCCGGATTCGGGCGCGGTTTTGGGGTTGTTCGACGAGGGGGAATTCTTCATAACACTTTCATTAGAGGGTGAGAGAAATCTCGGCCTGGATGGAGGTTGCGCTCCATCCAGGCCGGATTGTGCTTTGGCATTACAGGTTCGGTTGCGGGGTCATCCGCAGGTACGGTTTGATTTCCTTGAAGCCTTTCGGAAACTTTGCGGGAATGTCTTCCGTTTTGATGGCCGGAACCACCACGCAGTCCTCGCCGTTTTTCCAGTCGGCGGGGGTGGCCACGCTGTAGTTGGCGGTCAGTTGCAGGGAATCGATGACGCGCAACAGCTCATCGAAATTGCGGCCCGTGGACGCCGGGTACGTGAGAGTCAGTTTCACTTTCTTGTCCGGGCCGATGATGAACACGGAACGGACCGTCATGTTGTCCAGCGCGTTGGGATGGATCATGTCGTACATCTGCGCGACCTTGCGGTCCGGGTCGGCAACAATCGGGTAGTTCATCGAGCAGTTCTGCGTTTCGTTGATATCGTTGATCCAACCCTTGTGGCTGTCGAGAGGATCGACGCTGAGCGCGATGACCTTCACGTTGCGCTTCTCGAATTCCTTCTTCAAGTTGGCCACCCGTCCCAGTTCCGTTGTGCAGACCGGGGTGTAGTCCTTGGGATGCGAAAAAAAGATGCCCCAGCTATCCCCCAGCCACTCGTGAAAATTGATATTGCCTTCCGTGGTTTCCGCCGAGAAATCCGGCGCAGTGTCTCCCAGTCGAATAGCCATAACAAATCCTTTCAAAATAAGGGTTTACCTGAAACCTTGAGCAGGGCCAACCAATCCGTCTTATCCCGTGGGCAAGAAAAATTTGTCGTTGGAATGGCCGGATTATACCATATATTTCAAGAAAAACGGTGTCCCGTTCGGACCTCCTGAAGGGGCCGGGAGGACGGGCGGCGGTTCCAGCCTGTTTATCGATTCGATGCCGGATTCCCGCGAAAGGTTTTATTGAAATCGTCCCCCCGGAACCAGGAAACCATGGCCGACAACGAACCCAGCATCCAGAAAATCGACGAGACCCTGACCCTGCTCAAGAAGATCTGGGTGGTGTTCCTCATCGCGCTCTACGCGGCCTGCATCTACAACGAATTCCGGTTCCCGGGTTTCCGCGAGGAACCGCTGAAAGGCGAGGAGAATCTGTGGAACATCCAGCGGGTGCTCTACTTCGGCTTGCTCGGGCTGGGGCTTTTGACCGACATCGTGCAGACGCGCATCGACCGCGACAAGGCGTTCATGTACCTGTTCGCGTCGCTTCTTCTGGGCGGCCTGTCCACCCTGGTCGGCGCAACACAGTTCAAAGTGTTCAACTTCATATTGGGGTGAGGGAGATTCCGGCAGGACTATCAAGCGGAATCCGCGCGGCAAAACGATGGAGGCTACAAGGAATACCGGCCACCGAAGAAACGGTCCAGGGCGGGCACTCCGGTTTCTTCCGGATATTTCAGAACCGCAAAAACCGGTGCGCGTGCAAATCTTGTTATTTGAATGCAACCGTGCTAATTTACCGGCACGCGGATTCGATACGGATATCTATACATTTATATAAAGGTGGGCCGTTAGCTCAACTGGCAGAGCAACTGACTCTTAATCAGTAGGTTGAAGGTTCGATTCCTTCACGGCTCACCAAAAAACTTTAGGACTTGCGGGTAATCACCTGCAGGTCCTTTTTTTTGGGGTAACGGGTGGGGTAACGATTTACCTGGCCCTGAGGATGAGATCTATGAAGAGGTTTATTTCGGCCATTTGGTCCAACTCGTTTTGCACTTATTGCAGTACTTTCCGGCTTTATTTCATTGCCTCTCCGGTGGCCTTCCCTTACCTTTAATATAAGGGTGTATTCCGAAAATAAAATCATTTTTTACCGTCAACCTTTTATAAGGGCCGGTTCGAAAATGATCCACTTCTTTAAATCCTCGCGCCTTTCTTTTTTTCTCCTCACATTTTTTTTATCGATTGTGTTCAGCTGGTCGTTCACGGAACCGGTACGCGCGCTCACCGGAACGGCGCAGAAAGTGTTCCAGCGCAACAGCCAAGTGGTGTACCAGATCCGCGTCATCGACATCCACTCGCGCGAAAAGTACGTGATCGGCTCCGGCTTCCGCATTTCCAGAGACGGCCTGTTCGCTTCCAACTTCCACGTCATCTCGGACGTGGTCGATAAACCGGACCAGTACCGCATCGAGTACTTCCGCAAAGGACGCAAGGTGGGCAGCCTGAAAGTGGAGGCCATCGACGTGGCGCACGACCTGGCTATCCTTCGCGGCGAACCGTCGCGTAAAAAGCCGGTCCGCCTGGGCTCGTCCAAACAAAAACAGGGGACGGGGGTGTACCCGATGGGCAACCCGCTGGATGTCGGCATGGTGGTCCTGGAGGGGACGTACAACGGACTCGTTGGCGACCATCCCTATCAGCACATCCTGTTGTCCGCGGCGCTGAACCCGGGCATGAGCGGCGGTCCCGCTTTCGATGCCTCGGGCAAGGTGGTGGGAGTGAACGTCGCCATCGAGGGCAACGATCTCAGTTACCTGGTCCCAGTGGAATACCTGATCGAATTGAAGGAAAGCGTCAAGACCGGACGCGGCTCCAAAAACTGGCCGGAGGTCATTCAGGAACAGGTTCTCGCGCGCTACGAGCACATCATCGACAAGGCAGTGAAATCCGATTGGCTGTTCGAAAACCTGGGAGCATTGAAGGTCCCACAAAGCATCCTGCCTGGTGTGGTTAAGTGCTGGGGTCGAAGCCGATCGGAGGATCCTTCCCAAAACGCGTTCGTCTTTTACGGCGACAAGCGGTGCCAGAGCGATCGCAATATTTTTCTTTCTTCCAATCTTTCGACCGGCACCATTGGCTATTCCTTTTTCTGGCTGGAAAGCCAGAGCCTGAGTTCTCTCGAATTCTACAAACGCTTTTCCGCCCAATACGCACAGGGAAACTTTTATCCTTATGCGACCAGCGGCGAAGTCACCAAATTCTCCTGCCACAACAGTTTTGTCGCGCTTGCTTCCCGAAACTGGAAGGCGGCGTATTGCGTGCGGCGTTACATCAAGTATCCCAAACTACATGACGTGTTTGTGAGCTTTGCCATACTGGGGGACTCACCCCGCAAATACATCATTCAGGTAGGGATGGCCGGCCTGACTGAACCGCTGGCCCGAATTTTTTTACAGAAATTTATGGGAAGCATCCAATGGACCGAATAATCATCGAAATGCTGGCACCTCAGGGTCAGGCGGTGGAGTTGCGCCATGTGTTCAACCGCGATCGAATCCATATCGGGCGTGCCTACTCCAGCGATGTCATCGTCGACGATTTGTTTGTTTCCCCGGAACACCTGCTGGTTCAGTTGAAAGAGGGTAAAGTTTACCTGAAAGACCTTTCCAGCAAAAACGGAACGCAGGTGAACGGCACTCCTAATTTCAAGGATAAAATTGTCTCCGTGAACTCCGGAGATGTTATCGGCATCGGGCGTACGCGCTTTCGGCTTTTGCTCCCGCACCACCCTGTGGAAAGCACAAAAAAGATGGACCGTTTCATGGCTTTCCGGGATTTCATCGATCGTCCCTGGGTGCCTTTTGTGTTTTCCCTTGCAGTCATCGGGGTGGGCGCCTGGATGGGAAGAATGGTAGACCCCAGCGACTCCTTTTGGAAGAAGGAGTTTTACAGCATCGTTATCGGATTCGCAGCCAGTATTCTAAGCTTCGCGGGCATCCTCAGCCTTTACACTTTTTTTAAATACCGGAAATCTTATTTTATTCGAAACCTTGTAATCGCGGACATCGGACTGTTTCTGGGGCTTATCCTGGAAGGAATCGATCCATTCCTCTATTTCTGGGTACTGAATGAAACATGGGTTTACGTTATTGATTACGCAATAAACTTTATAATCACCCTCGGCATGTTTTGGGCGAGCGTTCGGCTGGCAAAGGATTCCCTCACGTGGGGGGAGACGTTTGGACTGATTTGGGTGCCCTTGATCCTGGTTTTCATTGCGGGTTACGGAGAAAGCTCCCGCCAAATGGGGTTTCAAAACGATCCCATTTATCACAGTAAGCTGGCTCCTGGAATGGGGCCCCTGTTCCAGCCCCAAACCCTGGATGAATTTTTAAATGACGGAGCGCAAGAATTTAAAACCTTGAACGAGGAATAACCGGAACCCATCATTATAACTTTTCATCACATTTCCATAGTTTTCCTATCGCATTTTAATAATCCCACAAGCATCACGTGACCCACCCGCACATCCTTTACTCATCTCTGATTCATCATCACAATATTTATCTTCGTACGTATGAATAATAAAGGCAGCACCATCTGAATCGAAAATACTCAGGCGCCCTTCAGAAAGAGTGACCCGATTTGTGGTTGTCTGCATAACCCCGACGCCATCCTTTACCTCCATATTAACGAGATCCCCCATATGAAAGGGATGATTGAAATCAGGTGCGTCCGGTTTCGTATTGCTGTTAGGACCAGGATCATGATGGCCCTTAGCGGCGCTACAGGGCTTGCAGGAACCGGATTCATGAATATGCACCGCGTGCTTCCCATCTTTCAACCCCTTAATAATCAGGGACACATCAACTGACTTGATACCCTCTTCGGATTCTCTTTCAATAAGAACACCCGTTCCCGAAATCTCATTGTCTGCGCAACCACTAATTTCCGCTTCAGCAATCATGTCAGCAGAATAAGAAACACCCGTATTGAAGCCAAATAAAAACAATATTGTCAAAATTGGGATTTTTAAGACTTTTTGGTATATTTTCATGGTTTTTTCCTTTTTTAAGATAAACCCTAAGATTTTTTTATTCATTTTTTAAAAAGGGTATAACGAAGAAAAAGCATGCCCCCTTACCTAACTCACTATTAACGCCGACTTTCCCTGAATGAAGACTTACCAGTTTTTTTGTTATGGCCAGGCCCAACCCGGTGGTTTTTTCACCTCCAGTAGGCTTGGCGCTCAGGGTTTGGAATTCCTTAAATAATAATTTTTGATCTTCCTCAGATAGACCAGGCCCTTCATCCTTAACGGAAAACTCAATATTTTGGTCTTTGTTCTTTGTGGAAACCGTAATTATGGAATTGACAGGGGAAAATTTAATCGCATTGCCAATAAAATTCATTATGGCTTGGGTAATTGCATTTTCATCAAACAGGAAGGGATCATTACTTTCTAAGTTACTTATGATCGCAATATTTTTCTTATCTGCCAGCATTTGAGCCATTTCTACTTGTTGCTTAACAACTAAATTTAAATCATGGCTCTTCTTATTCAATTTAATCTGCCCGCTTTCAATTTTTGAAATGTCCAACAAATTATCCAGAAGACCTCGCATGAAATTGCTTGATTTATAAACTTTCTCCAAAAGCTCCTTTTGCTTGGGGTTAATGGTTCCAACCGTACCGTTTTTTAAAACCTCACTAAAGGTTTGAATTACGTAAATCGGATTCCTAAGATCATGGGAAGCAATGCCGAGGAATTGATTTTTCAGTTCATTTAGCCTTTTTAGTTTTTGATTACTTTCAACAATTTCTTCTTCCCTCCTGCAGGAAACAATGGCATCGGCTATAAGCCCGCCGATTGACATAAGAATCTCTTTGCTCCGAACGTACCAGGGCGGATTGGGATCTGTGTATAAAAAAAGTACACCTATGATCCGCCCCTTATTTTTCAACGGAACAATGTAGTGCCCATGATCGGTCATATCCTGAAATTTGTTTTCATGCCTTGAATCCGTAAAACAACTATCACTAACGATCATCTCACCTGACTCGGCAACCCTGCCACACAGACATTGACCAAGGGGAATCTCTTTTTCCTTGTTTAAAAATTCCTCAGAAAAGGTTCCTATAGTGCAATATAACTCCATTTTTTGTTCTTCTTCATTTACAAGAAAGATTCCCGCCTTATTCTCAACCTCCAACTCTTCAAAACGCGTTAGAACTGTAATTGTATCAATAAGCATGCTCTTCATATCCGTTGAGGAATGAAGAGTTTTAGCCACTTCATGGAGGACCCGGTACTCCTGGGTCCTTTGTCTAATTTCATTTTCTGCAGAGTTCTGTTTTTTATTTTCTAGATTCTTTTTGCCCGTCTCCATATTAGGGCCTCATTTATTAATTTTTTACTTCAATTTTTCGGGGTTTCATTCACTTTTTCAATATACCCTTAAGGTCATTTTTAAAACTATTTGTCTAATCAAAAGACTCTTCACCCTTTTCAATGGGCCAAATAATTTGCACCGTGGTCCCTTTGTTTTTCTGGGAAGCGATACTGATATTTCCTTCTGTTTTTTTTACTAATTGATAAACCGCTGTCAAACCCAACCCCGTACCTTTCCCTGGCGCCTTTGTCGTAAAAAAGGGGTCAAATACCCTATTAATAAATTCTTCTGGCATACCTTCGCCTGTATCTTGAATTGATACCAAAATTGTTTTGTCCCTACACTCTGAAATTATTTTAAGCTTACCTCCACCTCTCATAGCTTCTAAGGAATTGGAGATAATATTAAAAAATATTTGTTGTATATCATCACCCCTTGACTTTATTAAGGGCAGGGAACAATAGTCCTTTTCGACTTGTACGTTTTCGCTTTCATGGGTTAAAAGGGCAACTTCCAATGCAGCATCCATTCGTTCGTTTAAATTAATTACTGGATGTCCTTCCGCAGTGGGGGATGATATATAACTGTTCAGCTTTTCAATTATTTTAACCAGAGCCTGTGCCTTTTCTTTTATCCTCTTTGCATGAATATCAATTGCTTCTTTTTCTTTTTCTTTCAAAATCATTTCCGAAAACCCTATCATGCTGTAAAGAGGATTGTTGAATTCATGAGCTATTCCCGCACCCAACGTTCCCAGCCCTGACATTCTCTCGGCCAGAATGAATTGCTCATTAAATACCGTTTCGGGACTGACTTCACAAAACCGCACTAATGAAATATTCTTTTTATTTTCTTTTTCATTAACTTCAAACCGGTCATAAATATAATTCCGTCTTTTAATTGTAATTGTTCGTGAATTGCGGATAACTCCAAGTGGCTTTTTCGGTATTAAAGGATCCCTAATTCTCTCCCTAATTTCTTCTTTTACCTTCTCTTTATTTCTGTCCTTTATTATTGGACTTGCTTGCATCTTGAAAATCGACATAAGGACAGTTGCTTCCTGTTTATTTTCAAAATGTTTTTCTTGAATTTTCATACCTTTTATTTTTTCAAATGAAACGTCCAACATCGTTTCACATGCTTGATTCATGTATGCCACATTATATTCAGAATCAATCCCCAGAATTGGATCTGGAATTTTCCATAAAATGTCTTTTTCCGTATTTTCCAGCATATGGGTTTGGACCATTCCATTGCATTCGTTTTCGAATGGCTTCATTTATTCTTTTAATTTAAAAACCCGGGAGGTTTTAAGAACACCTCCCGGGTTTTTAAATTAAAGTTCAATCTCTTTACCAACTGATACCCATTTATCCACCGTAGCTACCAACTTTTCCTGTTCCACCGGTTTAACCAGATAATCCTTAACTCCTTCTTTCAGCAAATCCACGGCCATTTTTGTATCAGGAAATCCTGTTATGACAACAATGGGAATTCCCGGTGCATTTTCACGAATATAGTGAATGCATTCAATTCCGTTAACCTTAGGCATCCGTATATCGCACAAAATCACACCCACATTGCTCATGTTGTCCTCGGAATTAAGCAGGTCAATTCCCTCCTGGCCATTTTCCGCTTCAATAACCTGGTAATGTCCTTCACTCAGGTGAAACTTCAAAACATCCCGGACATCTTTTTCATCATCTACAATCAAGACTTTTCCTTTAGGCATAACAGTTCTCCTTTTTTCTTAATTTTTGTTCTGCTCTTGTGTTTTTCCAACCCGGATTTTCCCCTGCCGTTAATTTTGAAAAACCAAATCGCAATTTTTTCACCGTTTTTCAGCGATTATTTTTCCCCTCATTTAACAAAGTAACTCTGGGGTGATTTTAATTAAAGCGCAGGACTTGTGTTTTTGTTGAGGTTGTTTCCGAAAAGGGCTGTAGTGTTATCACTACAATTGGGCGGGAGCCCAGGAGGGGGGATAAAGAAACCAATGAAATTGGGCTTATTTAATCAATGAATTATCAATTGCATACCTCACAATTTCCGAATTGCTATCCATTCCCATTTTTTCAAGGATTCGGGCTCGATATGTACTTATTGTATTAATACTTAGGTTCAATTCATCGGCTATTTCCTTTATTTTCCTGCCCAAAGCTATCAAATGAAAAACCTGGAATTCCCGGTCAGTCAGTTTTTCATGAGGGGCTTCTTTATTGCTTTTATTGAGTTCGCCAATCAATCTATCCGTCATTTCCGGTGACACAAATTTACCACCTTGTGCTACTTTTCTTACGGCTTCAACCAGTTGTACCGATACGCTGGCTTTCCCAAGGTAACCTGAAGCTCCTGCCTTTAAAAACCTAAGGCCATAATGTTTTTCCGGAAAAATACTCAGGATCAGGACGGGTATTTGGGGTTTAATGGCTTTAATTTCAATTAAAATTTCCAAACCACTTTTTCTTGGCATATCGAAATCAAGAAGCACAACATCAATTTCCATTTCCTTGATTTTTTTTAATACCTCCACCCCGTCTCTGGCCTCTCCAACCACACGGAGGTCTGAGGTTGTTGCGAGAATGGTTTTTATTCCCTGACGGACCACTTCATGGTCATCGGCAACCAGAACCTTAATTAAACCATTCATTGGACATTTCCCTAATTATTAACTGGAATCTCCACTCTTACCTTTGTCCCTTTTCCGGGTTTTCCTTTAAATATCACGTTTCCGTTCCACAAATGAACCCGCTCCTGGATACCCACCAATCCAAGTGAATTTATGTTTTCCAGACTTTCCTTCTTAATTCCCTTCCCGTTATCAGCTACCTCCAAAACAAGATTATTTCCTTCCCCCTTCAGGGCAACTTGAACACGACTTGCATTCGCATGACGGACAATATTTGTTAAAGTCTCTTGAAATATACGAAACAATGTAGTTTGAAGACTTTCTTCTATTTTTATTTCTCTATCCATGCCCTTTAGGTCAAAATGCAGTCCAAATTTACTACTATATTCATCTGCCTGCCATGCTATAGCTTCAGATAGTCCAAACGCGTCCAATATAGGAGGCCGCAGTTCTGTTGCAATCTTTTGTACGGATCTGATGGTAGAATCGATCATATTTGTCATCGCTTCATAACGTTCCAATATCTCCATTCTATCTAATGGGTTATTCTCTTTAAGATATAAGACGTTCATTTTTAGGGCGGTCAGCGATTGCCCCAATTCATCATGGACTTCTCTTGATATACGGGTTTTCTCTTCTTCCCTTATGGACTGTAATTTATTACCCAAATTTCGTAATCTCTGATGGGATAAATTCAATTCTTCTTCCATCATATAACGCTTGGTTTCATCTGTAATAAACCCTTCCAAAGCTGTTAACTCCCCCGCTTCGGAATAAATTCCTCTTCCCTGATCCCGCACAATTTTTTCATTTCCTGACAAAGTATTGATTCTATAAATTAAAGTATAGGGCTCTTTATCTTTTATAGCCTTTTTGATAGTTTGATAAACCCTTAACTGGTCAACTGGATGTATCAGTTGCTGAAATTTTATTTTTTTTCCCAAAAATTCTGAAGCATTTTCACCTGTAATAGCCGAGCACCCATCACTTATAAATAACATTGTACGCTGACTATCGTTCAGGGACCGGTAAACCATTCCTGGCAGGTTAGAAATTAATGTATTTAAAATCCGACGACTTTCCATCAGGTCATGCGTTCGTTCTTCAATTTGGACTTCCAATTTTTCTTTAAGTGTAATTAATTCATTTTCAATTTTCTTTCTCTCAATAGTATGTGCAACCAAACCACCTATGGATAATAAAACGGCCTGACTGTGTTGATACCATCGGGGTTGTATTTCAGTATAAAGAAACATAATACCCACAAGCCGGCCTTCGCTGGTTTTTAAAGGAATTATGTAATGACCGTGGGCTGTCATATCGGTGTAAGTCCGTTCGTGACGCGGATCTGTGAAACAACTTTCGCTCATCAAAAGTTCTTTTGATTCTGCAGCCCGACCGCATAAACAATTTCCAAATGGAACTTCCTTTTCCTTCTGCAGAAATTCCTCCGAAAAATCGCCCTGTGTTGTGAATAACCGCAATACCCTTTTAGCTTCATCCGCCAAAAAAATTCCAGACTTTGGTTTTACTTTTAGTTTTTTGAACCCCGTGATTTCCTGGAGAACTTGATTCAACAGGCTTTTTAGGTCCCTGTTTTCTTCTAAAACCTGGGCGACTCTATGGAGGATTCGGTATTCTTCCGTTATTTCATTTGGAGGGGGGGTGGCTGCGGGATCATTTGGAAGGGAGGCCATAGTCAAATTATAAGTTTATGGTTTTGAACGCATGCGACCTATAATTAACTTAAAATGCTAATTTGGGGACTGGTTATTGTTATGATTCAAAGTTAATCACTTCAAAGCACGACCCCTTGAAATTGAAATTTTTTGGTTAAACCTTTAAATGGCTATTTACATTATAACCACCCCTTCATTATAGTCGTTAATGTCACACCCATCCCAATTGAGAAGCTATTTATTTCCCCCACCCAAAAGAACATCCCTATTAAATTGTTTTTTTTGAACTTACTGACAATATTCGAAAGGGAATTTTCTGAAATTTGGAACGCACCAGACTTTCCTTTACTATTCAGACATCCTTTTTTTGATTTTGTCAGGTTTTCAAACCATTGGAGAAATGGTTGTTCGTTGCTTTTTTGATGGGCATCTGAATCCGGCAAGCAAACACCGCCGATCACTTTAGAGGAAATTTAACGCCGCATTTGAGACCTGCAACAACCTTATGCTTGGGGTTGGGTAATTCCAGACGGATGCCGAACGTGCCGCTGGCGGCATCGACCACCGAATCCACGATCTTTACCTCCGCCTTGTATTTTCCTCCTACAGGCTTTTCCGGAAACACCGTCGCCTTCATCCCTGTTTTGATTTTTCCAAGGTAGGCAATCGGCGCGATAACCTCAACATTCAACGGATCGATCTGCGCCAACTTAACCACGGGTTGTTCTTCCACAAACTCACCCGGCGATTTCAACCGTTCCACAACGACACCGTTGATAGGGCTCACGATGCTACGCAGGTCCAGCACCTCCTCCGCGCGCTCCAACTCCAGCCCTGCAATCTTGTGTCCCTCCTCTGCACGCAGGACTTCCAATTCCGCCAGGATTTTTTCCGTTTCCGCCTCATCCTGTTCATTCTTGGGAACCATGTTTTTCTCATAAAGCTCATTAACCCGCTGGAGTTTCCTCTGGCTCAATGCAAAACGCTCTTTACTGATCTGTATTTGCGTTTTCGATTGCGCCTGTGCCTTTGCCAGTTCCACTCCCGCTTTTTCGACTCCGGATCGCAAACGCGCCACCACCTGGCCTTTTTTCACCAGGTCCCCGCGTTTGACCGACACATCTTCCAAAGTCCCACGAATGGAGGTGCTCAACTCCACTGTCATGAAAGGTTCGATGACACAGTCGAAGTCACTCATTCCCTTTTGAGCCAACCCAGTGCCTCCGGGAAGGATCCAGAACCATAATGCTGCCCAAACAAAAAACGATAAAAAATTTTTCATTTATTCCGAACGACCTGAAAAAGCCAGCATTTTGCTGGTTTGTTTATCCATATCCTTCAATTTTGCGCGCGCCGCCGCATGATGCCGGCCTACCCCCCATTGCGTCAAAATCCATAATGAACGGGCAATCCAATTCCCCAAAAAACCTAGTCGCCTTGCAACATGGACAACCCATTCAGGTGCAAACACCTGAACCAAATCGTCCTCCAGGGAAATAAAGTAATCGGGTCCGCCTTGTTCATTCCCCGCTCCACAACGCTGGATCAGTTGCCGGTCATGCCGGCGGGTTTCGCTACATTCGGCAAGAATACCATGTGGCCCGGCAAAAGTTCCTTGTTGGCCAAAGGCCGTCCCGCCCATTCCCCTGGCCACCGAATACAACAAAATGGTGATGGAACCCGGACGCGCCTTCTCATTCAATCGAAATGCCTCATTTTCATTGTGATTGTCCGTGAGAACATGGCAGGAAAGACCGCGTTTGGCAAGTATGGATGCCAGCAACTCACCCATGGGAAGGGATCGTACTGCAATGAAAACAGACTTTCCAGAGCGGTGCAATGCTTCGGCACGCTCCGCAACAGCTTCCCATTTCCTTTCGGCGTCGGGGTAAAAGTGAAAAGATGCCGCTTTTCTTTTAAAACCGTTTCCCATCGGAACCCGCATTACTTTAAATGGATACAATAATTCGAGTTCCCTTCGGGATTCCATCAGAGTATGGGACACCCCGCCCAAATACAGGTAGCGCTGGAATAATTCCTGGTATGAAATTTTGGCCAGCGTTTCCCGGTCTCCGGTACTGGGAAGACCCTCCTTCAATTCCAGCAACTGCAAAAGGCCTCTCTGCCAGGAAGTCTCCATACGCAATGCACGCAATACCCGTTCTTCCATATGAATCTTTTCATTATCCACTCGGTAATGTAGGTCCCGAATAAGCAGGTGAGTTGCAGTGAGGGCCTGTGTTATTAAATCCTGGCTTCGCTCTATCCCCGACCACATTCCTCCAAGATGCTCCGTGACTTGCGCGATACGAATGCGTCCATTTGCGTTCAGGTGCACACGAGGCTGGACTTCGTCAATGTCGAAATCCATCCCGATGTGAAGCAATGCTGAAAGCTCCAGGGCCTTTTCGTAAACCTTTCCTACTCCAGGTAGATCCGTATTTCTGGAAATCAGCAACGGAGCCCGGGCATCATCAATCAACACTGTGTCCAGTTCATCAATAATGGCAAAACACAATCCGCGGAGAACCAGTGTTTGCCCGCGTCCCTCTTTTTCACTCAGGCGATCGAGGTGCAACTGGAGCCGGCCTCGCCGCCCCTCAGAAGCCAGGTGATCCCGCAGATAATCGAATGCAACCTGTTTGTGGGTTGTGAATGCGATGTCCGCACGGTACTGCTCCTGACGGGAGGGAATGTCCATTCCCGCCACCACTTCACCAGTTGAAACGCCCAATTCTTTGCAGATCCGGGAAAGACGTGAGGATAAGCGCCGAACCAGGTGATCCGTTGCGGTGATGACATGTACCGGAAAGCCTGCAAGCGCCGCGGTGAGGGAGGACAGTGCAACTGAAACGGCGTTGTCATCAGTTTCACAGGACTCAACAGCCCGCTGGTGAAGGATGCCCCAACCCGCTAAAATTTCACCCGAACCCGGACGCACATTTTCATTGCGCACGAACCACTCCGTCACCAGTGCAAAACTTCTGGCTACGAAATAAGGCTGGAATCCTTGACGATGCAGGGAGGACCGGATCGCCAGGGCTTCATTTCGTATTTCTTTATCTGAAAGCTCCCGGAATTCATTTGCAAGGCGGTTCACCTGATCCAGAAAATTGTGTGCTTCCGGCGGGGGAGCAATGGCCTCCGGACCACGTAACTGCGTTAGGCGGCGCCATGTTGTATCCAGCCACCCCGGTTGTTCCTTTTGTTTTTCCGGATAGAGGCCCGAGGCAACGCCGGGTCTGGTCCAGTTCCCAATAAACATTTAAACACCGAACCTCTTGAGCAAAAGCTGACGAACCATGCGGTACCACTGCTCCGCCAACGGGACCTTCCCGTGGTCAAACCGGACGAAGACCCTCTCTCCTATACTTTTCAATCCCGCCTGGGGCGGCAATTCCAGATCGAGTTGAAAAACCGATTTGAATGCTTTCGTGCCCGCCTCGTCGCTGGGATCCACCGCCACTTCACCCCCTCCAGGCAAACCCAGGGCCATGCTGGGCAATTTTTCGGTCGCCGCAGGAACCTCGCGTTTCACCATGGCCGTATACACTTCAGAGATACGTTCGGCCATGCGAACCTGGACGGCACGGGTTTGTTCTTTCACCAACCCGATGCGATCTTGAGGTACAACCACCCTCACGGTCCTCAACGGGTAGTCAACAACATAACCTAAAAGCTGGCCTTTCTTTACAAAACGATCTTTCAAGTCATCTGAATTCGGAAGTATGAGGGTACCATCCAGCGGACTGCGAATCACCAGATGAGACTCTTTCTCCTCCATGCGTTCCAACTGGGCCCGCACTGCGAGCATTTCCTCCTTCTTGATTTCCGCCTGCGTCCTGTTCTCAAAACGCAGTGCCATATACCGTACTTCCAGTTCCTTCAATTCCTTTTGCAGGACTTTTTTCTCCGCGATCAGCAGGGGATCTTCACTGACCATGATCGCATCGTCCCGATTGACAAACTGGTTTGTATTGATCTTCACCTCCTGGATGAAACCATGTGTTTGTGCCCGCAGGATCGATTTTTCCGGAGGCCAAGTCACACCCTCCGCCCGGGTTGCATAAGGAAAGGGAACTTTAAAAATAAACCAGCCAAGCGACACAACCAGCACCGCACTCATGACCACGGCTCGTACGCGTTTTCCGGAGATCACCGGACTCCGGGTGAGGAAATCGAGTTTTTTGTAAATGGGAATAACGAGCATGGTCATGAGGGCCCACATGGCCAGCACCACACCAACGATGAAAAACTTTCCGGCCACAAACAGCACGATCACGCCCATGATAAACAGCCGGTAAAAAAACGACGCAATACCGTAAAACAATAGCCAGGACCGTTCGCCCCAACTGTTTGCGGGTGACTTCACATGTTTAGCCCCAAACAGGTAGCGCTGGAACAGGTAACCCAAATATTGCGTGGACCGTGTCCCCAGATTGGGAATTTCAATTGCGTCGGAAAGAAAATAATAGCCGTCAAACCGCAACAGGGGATTTCCGTTAAACAAAAGGGTGGACACACTGCCGATCAGAATCACGTTGTAAGCGATGGTGTGGACCAGACCGTGTTCCACGTTGACCCAAACGAACATGGCCAGCGCGGCAAGAAACAGTTCCACCATGATTCCCGCCGCATCTACGATCATGCGCTTGGACTTCTCGCTGAAAGCCGACGCACTGGACGCCTCTACATAAGGCACGGGGATGAACACAAGAAGCATGATTCCCATTTCATGCACCTCGCCACCCCATACTTTCGTTGCAAACGCATGGCCGAACTCATGGACCAACTTCACCAGAGGGTAAACCAGCCACAGCACAAACAGGTTTTCCGGGGTCATCACACGGTCAGCCAGGTTTTGTGTCAATCCGCCCCAATGCACCCCCGCAAGGAATACCGCATAGCCCACGACCGCAATCCACAGGGTGAAACCAAACCAGTTGAAAACATAACGCACAGTTGATTGCCAGCGGGCGAGAAACCGTTCTGGATTGAGGAGGGGGAAGCGAATGGAAAGGGGACTCCAGAACCATTGCTTTAATTTCATTTTTTCGTGGAGCTGGTGACGACCGAACAATTCCAATGTGTCCGGGGGAACATCGCACAGCAGGGTGTCGCTGGTGTGAAGCTGCCCCGCCAGACGGATCATTTCATCCTGGGTCGGCGCATCATCACCGAGGAAATCCACCGCACGATCCCAGATTTCCTGAAACGTGCGCTTGCCGTCCATTTGTGCGACAAGGTAATACGCGGCAGGGCTCAGGCGGTGGTAGCGCCCTGAAGAATGATCCTGCAAAACGTACCAGAGGCGCCCTCGATAATGATGCCGGTGGACTTCCGCATGGTTCCGCAGGCGTGGTTTCAGGTGCGCCACACGGTACCACACCGGGCTGTACATCGAATCCAGGGACATAAAGGTTTCCTGATTCAGGGAAAGGGCTTAAGGCCACCACGTCCAGATTTGAAGACGCATCCAGTCCATCATCTCACGCGTGAGCACCCAGATGAGTTTGCGTTCTCCAATTTCAATTTTTCCCACACCCTCCATTCCGGGACGCAAAAATGCCGGAGTGGCACCCAAACTCGCCTCGACACGGAAAAAATTACCACCTTCTTTCGTTTCTGTTACGGGCGTGATTTTATTCACTTCAAACGGAAGCTGCTGTTCCACGGCGCCCGACAACACGATCCTGCCCTTCTGCCCAAGCTTGATGTGGTTGATGTTGCGTTCATCCACATGCAGCAGAACGCGGTAGGCATCCAGAGGCGCCAGTTCGAACATCACCTCTCCGCGCTCCACCGGCGCACCCAGCGACTGGCTCAGATCGCCGGACACCACCACGCCATGAAAGGGAGACTTGACTTTTGTCCGGGCCAATTGCTTTTCAGCCAGCTCCAGCTTGGCCTGGGCCTGCTCGATCTGGGCTTTGAGGATGCGGATTTCACTGCGGTCGAACTTTGCCAGCACATCACGGTACTGGCGCCGGTATTTTTCAAGCTCACTTTTCCATTTAAGGCGTTCCAGGACCAGGTCCTTGTCGTCCAGCGTGAACAGCAACTGCCCTTCTTCCACAATGTCCCCCGGACGGACAAGCGCTTCCGAAACATACCCATCCAGGGGAGATACCATGACCCGCTGCACTGCTCCCTGCAGGGTCGCATCAGCCGAAACGCGGAACTGCGTGGTAGCGAAAGTGAAAAACAGAATCGCGCCAGCAAGCAGGATTGAAAACAGCTTCCATCCCAGATTTCGCGGACCAAACAGGCTCGTCAACCCACTCCAGAAAGAAATTGCGACCTTGGCGACAATATTACGGTCATCGCGTCGTTTGGTGTACAGGATGGGCCCGACCATCTGGCCGATAGCCTCGCATACTTCTGTCTGTTCCGGGGTGAACCGTTTGCCACCGGACAACTCATACATCAACGCACCAATGATACGGTCATGCATCACCAAAGGGACCGTACAGATCCCGGATTTACCGTGTTGTTTGGAAAACTCGCCATGCACCCGGTTGATGAAAGGATAAGAAGCATCAGGCGAAGGGTAAAGGATGGTCGCGGCCTGATCGAGACATTCCTCCATGGCCCGGCAAATATTGCGGATGAGATTGGTCTTCCTGTTGAACTTGGCGCTGTGGGACAACGCCACCACCTTCATACCAGTGCCTTTAACGAATCCGAGACTCACCCGTTCGCACCCCAGCTTCACCGCCATGTCTGTCACCACTGCGTTGGCCGCGTCGTGAAACCGTTCCTTTTCCAGACCGCTCGCCACCAATTCCAGAATGGTGGCGAGGTGTTTGTTACCGGAAGGGGTTTTGTCTTTCTCTCGGCGGTAAAACCGCTCCACCCACGCACCGCCCCATTGCAACTGCCGCATGAGGGTTCGCAGTGAGTTCGGGTTGCTGGTCGCGACTTCCACCGCAACCGTTCCATACAGATCGTCACCTATAAGAAACGGATGGGCCAGGTAAGATAATCGGGATGAATCCTTTTTTCCGTTGGCCTGCCCGGGATTGCGCATCACTCCCTTGCGCTGTTGCATCGCCATTTCTACAGCGCCGGTCAGATGGAGATTGATGCCTTTTTTTTCAGGCCAGAATGCAGCAGGGGCGTATTCGCGTGTCTTGGGATCGCCCAGAACCATCACTCCACGGGTGATTCCGGGAATATGACCGCATTGCAGGGAGAGCCAGGCATCCGCAAATTCCTGGGGGGTGGCGGCGTCGATCAACCGCTTCCATTGAGCGGGATCGACGAAAGCGCGGCGCGGATCGCCTCTGGTTTCAGACCCGGTTTCTGGACGCATTGCAGAAATCCTTACACAGGAAGACAAGGTTTTCCAAACACACCTGCACGCACCTCAAGCTTCGTGCGCTCAAGGGACACAGGGCAATCCCATTGATTCCTTGTCGGTTGTGGTCTGAAACAGTGTAACGCAAAAACGGCACCCGGTCATCTCGATTGTTCCGATACCGGGTCGGGAATTAAAGAGCGTTCCAGTCGATCAACACCTGGGTGTGGTCGCCATCGTCATCGATGGCGCCGACGGTCGAAATGAACAGCAGGTATTCCTCCTCGGTCATGTCGAACACATTATAGGTGGCTCCCTCCGGATTGGTGATGGTCGAGCCATCCAGAACCCAGCCCTCATCCGTGGTGGCCATCTCCTGGAAGGATCCGGATCCGTCGTCGAACACCAGCGTCTGGCTTTCGGTAGTCGTCGGTTCGGGTTCCGTAGAGGCGGTGGTTTCGACATTATTGTCATGACCGTTTTTCTTGCCCTTCTGCATTTCATTGCTGGAAGCGGTCGTGTTGTTCGGTTCCGCCGTGCGCGGTCCGTTGTGATCCGATTTTTTCTTGCCGTTACCCGCCTGTGGGTCATCCGGCGCACCATGCTGGTCACCCCAATCCGGATCCTGTTGAGTGACGAGGCCCAGTTCCCCATGCGGCTCCCCGTTCCGTTCCGGATCGCTTCCCGTATCCGCGGCGCGGGTCATATCGACGCCATCGGCTTCTGACAAGTCATACAGGAACTGGATCATGCCCGGCTCCAAACCGCGCGTCGCGGTGCCCGGTCCGAACGGCGAATGCGGAGTGATGAAACTGTTGAACTCACCCAGGTAATCGACCTGCCGGTCGCCCGCCGTGTTGGCGATCAGCACATCGCGTCCCGCGCCGCCGAAGGAGATGTCCTCGTAACTGTATTCCGGACCATCGACTTCGTCGTTGGCTTCCGGATCGGCGGTGCCCGCGGTCGAGTTGTGGTTGTCGTCGTTGTTCAACAGGTCGTTGCCGTACCCGCCGTAAGTGTGGTCGCGGCCCGTTCCGCCGACGATCCAGTCGTTGCCCAGGTCGCCGAAAATGCGGTCGTTGCCATCCGTCGGCAGGATGCTGCCTTCCGCGATCGGGCCTTCCGTCTCGTCGAAGTTGAGGAAGAACTCCCAGCCGTTGATCATGATCTTGCGTCGCGGATCGTTTTCATCGTAAGACGCGAATTCCTCCGCAACCAGCGCCTCAAAACTCAACACATTGCCCGGATTGAACGGGGTGAAGTAACCGGTGACGATGCTGACGCCGTCGGTGCGGTTCGGGTCGATGGTCCCGGTGTCCGGGTACACCGTCGCAGCCGAGGTGGCCAGCGCTTCCGCGCCGGAGATGGCATCGTCGCCGGAACCGCCGTGCAGGAAGTCGTCGCCCAAACCGCCGTAAATGATATCGTCCGCATAAAGAGCCCGGTAATGCGGGCTCTGTGCGGCGGTGTTCGGGTCCACATTAAACGGTGTCAGGTTGACCGTTTTCTTGAGCTCGCCCTCGGCATGAATGGTCGCGTTGAACCATGGGCTGCTGGAAGATATTTCCTGGTCCGTTTCCACCGTCTCAATCCCGTACAGCGGTTCCGCAAACTGGCCTTCGGTGGTGGAAGTGTTCCGGCTGGTGTAGATGCGCCCGTCGTCGCCCAGCACGCCGTCACTGCCCGTGCCGCCGGAAATCCAGTCGTGGCCCCAGCCGCCGATGATGTCGTCGTCCTGACCTTCGCCGTACAGCACATCGTTGCCGACCATGCCGTAAATGAAGTCATCGCCGGACTCGCCGTGGATCTCATCGTTGTCGCCGATATCACCCAGGGTCGCCGCATCCACGCCCATGATGTCCGGGCCGCCCTGCGTGTAATCGAGGAACTCGACCGGCCGCGGGACGATGCTCAGGGTGGCCGAATAAATGTCGTAGTTGAACGATTCGAACTGCGTCGGATCGGCCGACTGCAACAGCCGGAAGATGTTCGCGTTGTCACCGGCGATGGCGTCCGAATCCAGCGCATGACCTTCCGCGAGAGTATCGTCGCCCATGTCGTTGCGCGCCAGGTCCGTGCCCGCGCCGCCGAACAGGAGATCCATGCCGTCCGGCCGCTGTTCCGCCGTGACCAGGCTGAACAGGTTGGAACTGCCGCCGATGATGTCGTCCTGGCCCAGGTTTCCGAAGATGACATCGGTGCCGCCATTGCCTTCGATATAGTCGTCGCCGTCGGTGAGCGCGTTTTCGACCGACGGGTTGCCCATCAGCATGTTGAGGGTCGTGCGGTAAGCGGTGACGTCGGTGGCAAGATCAATGCTACCATCACCCTGCATGGTGTCGTCGCCCAGCATGCCGAACATCTGGTCGTCGTCCGCGCCGCCCGCCATGTAGTCGTCGCCGAAGTTGTTGAGAGCCAGCGCTTCATCCGTGGCCGAATGGTCGAGAAGGGTGATGTCGAAGTCCGCCCACACCGCCGAACCCGTCGGGTCCACATAATGCGTGGAAGCCACCAGCACCTCGCCATCGTCCACGCCCGGCGTCTCGCCGTACATGCGGTCGCCGGTCAGAGTGCGGAAGCGCGGGTTGGTGTAATCGGTGAACAGCACGCCCAGCCGGTCGAGTTCGACGTTGTCGCCGAACAGCAGGTCGCGGCCTTCGCCGCCGTCCAGCCGGTCGGAGTTGGCGCCGCCAACCACCACGTCCTCGTGCTCGTCGCCCCAGATCGTGTCCGCGCCGCCTTCGGTGCGGTCGATGGTGACCACGTACCGCACGATGTTATTGATCAACTCCGCGTAACCGAAGTCGCCGAAGATGATGTCGTTCTCGGTGCCGCCATGGATCTGGTCGTCGCCGGTGCCGCCGAAGATCAGGTCGTCGTCGCCGAACCCAAAGATGTGGTCTTCGCCACCCAGATGCGTGTCGGTGGTCCTGACGGTGTCGAGCGTGGTCAGGTCGCCGTCCACGGTGAAGTCCAGTTCACCGTTGTCACCCAGGATCACGTCCTTGCTGTCGTTGCCGTGGATCACATCGACGCTGCCGTTGACGCCGGCGAGAACGATGTCGTCGTCCGCGTTGCCGAAGATGGTGTCGGCGCCGCCGGTGGCGTCGGTCGTGTCCGTGGTTTTGATTTTGGCGTACATGCCGTCTTCAAGTTCGATGACGCCGTTGTCGCCGAAGATGACATCGATCGTGTCATCGGTGCCGGAGGATTCCGTCGCGTCGTCGCCGTACAGCGTGTCGCCGCTGTTGCCGCCGAAGATTTCATCGCCGCCCGCGCGTCCGGATATAGTGTCCGATCCGCCAAGATCGCGATGCAGGCTGAACATCAGGCTGGGCGGCAAGATGTCGCTGGAGACGCGGTCGCCGCGCCCGCCGAAGCCGTGAACCGCCACCACGCCGCCCAGGGCGTTGGTGTAGATGACGCGACCGAAGTCGCCGAAGATGATGTCGTCGGCACTGCCGCTTAATATCGTGTCGTTGCCGATACCGCCGAAGATGGTCAGCGGCAGGGTCGAGTTGGAGGCATCGACCTCGTCGTCATCCGTTTCCGTTCCATCCAGCAGATCGGGGTTGGCCGACTCCACACCGCCCATGGTGTTGAGCACGAAGAACCCGTCCTCGCCGTCATCCAGATCCACGGTGACATTGTCGTTGCCGAGACCCGTGTTGAGCGTGGTCGTGGTGCGCTCGCCGTTGACCAGGTGTGAGCCGTCGATGGAGAGGGTGTCCGCACCGGACCCGGTCCAGTAAGTGATCCCATCATAGAAGTTGCCGTCGGTGCCGTAAGCGATGCCCGCCGGGGACAGGCCCTGAATCCAGATGTCCGCGGTGGCAGACAGACCATTCAACACCGCAGGCAACGTGTCGGTGATGCTCACGTCGCCGTCGCCCACGGTCGCGCCCTCGTCGGAAACCATCAGACGGTGGCGTCCACTGCCCGTGTCGAGATTGAGCGCGCCTTCAATGGCATCCAGGTCACCCGTGAGGAACTGGAAGGCGTCGGCGGAACCGAAATCGAGGTCGGCGTTGGAGGCAACGAAAATCTGCTCGTTGCCCGCGCCGAGATCGATGTTGGTCACCGCGATGCCGCCCGCCGCGGCGAAGCCGTTGCTGCCGGGGCTGGTGCCTTGCACGTTCAGGATGTCGTTGTTGGAACCGAGGCTGAGATTCAGCGTCTCGAAACCGTAATAATTGATACCGTCCATGCGCGTGGCCACATCGGCCTCGCCGCCGGTCAGGCCGGAACCGTTCACAACCAGCAGTTCCACGCCCGGCCGACCGTTCAGCTCGTTCAGCTTGCCCTGGAACCCGATGAGGTAGGTACGACCGAACTTGTCCACGGTGACGTCGGTTTTGAATTCTTCGGTGTCGTCATCGGCAACCAGCACCTGCAGGGCCTTGCGCACCACTTCCGCGCTGGCGTCGTAGGCAATGGGATCGGTTGTGCGGCCGAGGAGCGACAGCGTGTAGGTGCCGCCGGTGGCGTTGACCGTGAGTTGCTGCATGTCGTTGACCGCGTTCGCCGCGTCGCCGTCCACCCGCGTGTGCACCGAAGCGTCGCCCGCAACGGTTTCGAACGTATCCGGATAGGTTTCGGTGGTGATCTCCAGATTGTTCAGGCTGACGGCGATCTCAGCAACGTTGGTGTTGGTCAAGTCGCCCTGGAAACGGATGACGTACACATCGTCGTTCTGCGTGACGGCGACGTTGCCGTCGCCGATGCCCGCCAGGTCCTCCAGAGCCTGTTCCAGATCAGCGGCGCTGATGGTGTGCGCGAGGTCTTCCGTTTCGGCTCCTTCATAACTCAGGCGGAAGGTGCCCGCCGTCGCATCGACCACCAGCGTCTGGATTTCGTTGGTCTGCGCGGTGCTGAGACCGGTCAGCGTGGTCTGCGTGAGAAGCGCCACGCTCGGGTCGGCATAACCGCTGTCGTCGATGTTCAGGATGTCGTGCGTGCCGAGGCCGTTGGTCAGATTGAAATCGTTGACCGCCAGCAGGTCCACCGCCTGGCCGCCCATCGCATTCTGGAAGGCGATGCGGTAGAAGCTGCCCGCTTTCGTGACCGCCACGTTGCCCGCGCCGATGGTAGACAGACTTTCCAGTGCGGTCTGCACATCCACCTCGCTGGCGTCGTGCGCCAGGGCCACGGTTGTCTCACCGCCCAGGGACAGCGTGAAGGTGCCGCCCGTGGCGTCGATGTTCAGATGCTGAATCGCATCCACTGCCGGGACCGATCCCTGAGCCGGAGAACCGTTGGCGAAGTGCACCGTTTCCGCCTGCGGGATGTCGCCGCTCAGGGTGAGCAGACCCAGAAGGTCTTCCAGAGTCTGGCCGTCGTTGGTGACGTTGACCGTGTCGCTGTCCTCGCCGGTGTTGACGAAGGTGTGGCCGTTGATGCTCTTGACATTCACCACGTCCGCTCCGTCGCCGGTCTTGAGCGTCGTCGCGCCCGCGTGCGTGTCCTCGATGGTGAACTGGTTGTTGCCGGAACCGAGGACGATCTCCACTTCTTCCAGCTGCTGGAAGGTGACGCCGCCCGGCTGAAGAGCGCCACCGATGTTGCGGTCTCCGCCCATGCCGAGGCCGGTGATGCGGTGGCCGGCAAAATCGAAGCTGTCGTCGAAGAACAACTGGCCACTGGCGAACGCCGATTCCTGGAAGTTCGTCGGGTTGTCGGTGTCCTTGAAGAACAACAGGTCGGTCTGCGTCGCTTCGTCCACCAGGAAATTCGGGTTGGTGTCGGAGATGGTGAACTCACTGGCCGGCGTCGGCACACCCGGCTCCGAGAACGGAATGTCCCAAGCCTTGTTGAGCGTGAGCACCACATTTCCGTCGAGGTCGAACTCCGCGGCCTCGATAATGCGGATCTTGTTCTTGCCTTCGCCGCGCGTGATCTCCACCGTCAGTTCGAGGAAATCATCCGCCGTCACCGTCTCCGCCGTGCGGCCGAGGAAATCGAGCACCTCCGGATCGGTCGGGTCGATCGTCAGCGTCGCCGGGTTGAACTCGTCGGCTTCCGTCGCGGCGAGGACATCGCCCATCGATTCCTTGAAGTTGGTCTCGCCCGGGAGCATGATCGGCTCGCGCTCGAACAGGCCGGAGCGGTCTTCGCCGAATCCGCCGACAATGAACAGCGGTCCCTTGATGTTGTTGGCGAGATCGAGGATCGGTGCGAACACCTTGGAGTCGCCGCCATCCACGCGGCTGTCGTCCACCGCACGGACGAATACGGTTTGTTCCACATCCCAGGGATTGTCGTCGTCGAATACCACGTCCACGCTTTCCGCCCAGGTGATCCCGTCGAGCGACACTTCGACCTCGACTTCAAACGCGCGGACGCTGTCCGGATGCGGTGTGGTGCCGGTGCGCGAGGTGCGCGTGGGCTGGGCCGTGACCGCCACCGTGACCACCTCGCCTACGGCCAATTCCTTGGTCAGTACGACAGTGTAGCTGTCGGTGCCCTGGCCGTCGAACGCCGCGTCGTCGCCGCCTTCCACCACGTCGGTGGAACCGTTGGTCTGCTTGACCAGCACGCCCGCGAATTCGTTGTCGCCAATGTCCGCCACCAGCGTGTGTTCAATGCCGTTGAAATCGGAGCCGGCCTGATTGCTCGCCGCCGTCAGCGTGAGGTCGGAGCGGTGGAAGCCTTCCGTCACACCGTCATCGACCGCCAGTACCTTGAACTCCTTCACCGTTGCCGGCCCGCCGCTGTTGAACGTGAGCGAGGTGATGACCGCATCGGTCACCGCGTCGCGGAACTCCAACTGACCGTGGCCGTCGAGGTTGACCGTGACGATTTCGCCTACCGCCAACGACTGGCTGAGCGCCACCTGAATGATGTCCCATCCGCTGGACGCGCCTTCGGAAACGATCGTCTCGCGTTGCGTTTCCGTGACCACGAGGCTCGCCACATCCGAATCCGATATGGCCACTTCCACCGTCGGGATGACGAGCCCGCTGAACTGGCTGATTTCATACCGCGCCTGGTCGGACGGCAGGGAATCCCACGCCTGGTCGAGGGTCAGCTCGGTGGTGGTGTTGGACAGAATGAGCCGCGTCTGCCCGACCGCATCCGGGTTGGCCGGATCGTCGATGATGGTCACGAATGCGCCGCGCAGGCCGTCCGGCCGCGTGGGATCGGTCGCCGCCGTCGGGAACCCGCCTTCGAGATCGGTCAAAGTCGGCGTCGCCGGAACCGGATCGGACTTGAGTCCGGTCGCCGATTCGATGACGCCGGTGAAGGCGTCGCTCTCTGCCGTCTCGACGTTCTCCGTACCCACCTGCACCAGCTCGGTGCCGACGGAGACGTTGTTGAAATGAGAGAACTGGGTCTCGAATCCAACGAAGAAACTGATCGTGCCGATGAACGGCAGGTGGATTTGCTTGAAGATGGGCACATCAACGAACACCGGCACCGGTACGAAAATTTCCTGTTCCTCGAACACCGGACCGGTGCTGACACCGATGGTGGAAACCTTGTGCTGGATGGCGGCGGTGTGATTGCCTTCCGCATTACCGTCGGCGATGGCCTTGAAGCGCACTTCCTGCTCGACGTTCCAGTTGGTCTCGTCGAAGATCAACTCCGCGCCGATGGGCGCACCGGTGGTCTCGTTACGCAGTTCGGTGCCGAACTCATCCACGAACACCAGGCCTTCCGGCGGCAGGGCCGTGACCTTGATCTTGGTTGCCGGACGCGGCGGCCGCGACAGGATGACGGTATAGGTATCGGCTCCACCGCCTTCCACCACCTGCGACTGGCCATCCGACTGGTTGATGATGATCGCGGGTTCGTCGTTGTCGGCCACATTCGAGGACACGCCCACCACCTTGGCGCCGTCGTAATCCGAGCCAGGCAGGGTGCTTTCCACGCTGTGGGTGATGATGCCGCTGTGCCCCTTGAGATCGTTGCTGATGACGCCGTTGGCCGGGGTCTCGCCGTTGATAAAAAACGTGTCGCTGCCGCGGTCGCCGACGATGCTGGTGGTGAAGTTTTCGCCCGTGCTCTGCACGAAAAAGCGGTCGTCGCCTTCCGCACCGTTGACTTCCAGTTTTTCCACGTTGGTGAAGTTGACGTTGAGACCCGCTCCAAACACGCCGTTTTCGGTGATGACGAAATCGTCACCGAACTCCGTACCCACCACGATGACCGTGTCGAAACCGTCGCCGCCGTCGATATTGACCGGCGCGTTCACCGCGTAGGCAATGAAGTCGGCATCCGCGCCGCCGCTGACATCGGTGCGCTCGCGTTTGTCTTCCTGCGAACCCACCAGCGCAAAGGCCTGCACGAGGATGGTGTCATCGCCCGCATCGCCGTTGACGGTGAGCACCGCCAGGTTGTGGAACACGATGATCTCGTCCTCGTTGTCCCCGGCGTTGATTGTCATGTCATTGCTGATGCCGTTGCTGAGGAAACCGCGCGTCGTCTCGATGGTGGCGAACACGTCCTCCTGCGCCACACCCGCGAGTTCCGGCGTGCGCCGGGACTTGTAAAGCTGTCCCACCTGGAAGAAGTCGTTGTCCGCGCCGGAATTGATGGTGATGGCGGCGCGGGTGTCGTCGATGTAAAACTCGTCCTCGCCCGCGAGGCTGTCGATGGTAATGACTTCCAGGTTGGTGTTGTAATTGATACGCTCGACATTCGGATCGGTGTTCATCAGTGCGATGAAGGCCAGACCGCTTTCCGCCGCCGCCGCACGGAGCAGGAACCGGTCCGGGTTCTCCGTGCCCGTCACCTCGAGTACGTCGGTACCCGCGAGGCCGGAATCGAACACGTGGATCAACGAATCGGTCGCGCCGCCAATGAGTCCGAGCTGATACGTATCGCTGTTCTCGCCGCCGTCCAGCGTGATCTCGGACTGGACCCCATTGGAAGCAAGCGGAGCCAGCGTGGTGGCGTCCACGTTCAGCTTCACCAGGTCGTCGCCGGTGCCGCCCTGAAAGTACATGCGCTCGGTGAGCGACTGCACGAACAACTGGTCGCCGTTGCCGTTGCCGAACACGGTGAAGGGAATCACCTTCGCTTCCAACTGGTCCACGTCGGTGTTGGCCAGGTCGTTGACAAACTCAACGACGAAATCGCTTCCATCCTTGGTCACATCGACGTTTCCGGTGCCGATGATGAACAGGTCCTCCAGCGCTTCCTGCACTTCCGCCGCCGTGGCGTTGAGGGCGATCGGCGCGGTTTCCATGAAGCGGAACTTCAGGGTGAAGTAACCGATACTGGCACCGACGTTGATCCGCTGAACCTCGTTGGACGCACCGCCCGGGGTGGTGGTCGTGGCGCTGATGATGCCGAGCGCCGCGTTCAACGCATCGCGGTCGATGTCGTTGGTCGCCTCGATACGGAACTTGTCGCCGCCGGAGTTGCCGGAGATGCTGACGATGCCTTCGATCAGATTCGTGAACTCGCCCACGTTGCCCTGGCGAATGAGTGTCAACTCGTCTAACACCTCGTCGCCGCCGACGCGGAAATCGTCCGCACCGCCGCCCAACCGCACATCCACCGCCTCGAATCCCTCGAACTCGACGCGTCCGGTCAGGCCGCCCGCATCCGAATCCAGCGTCATGCCAAGGCCGGAGAGCACGCCCACTTCCACCTGCTGGTTGCCGGCGCGGTTTTCGATGAAGGATGTCAGGTTGCCGAATTCGTTGTCAGCGTCATTGGAGTCGTCGAACACCACCGTATCGTGTCCGCCCTCACCCACCAGCATGAGCGGCCCCAGTCCGAACGGCACGTTGAGACCCGGCCGCAGGAGCGCGCCGATGTTGTCCAGCGTGCCGCTGTCGCCGACGGTGACGGTGTCGTCGCCTTCGCCGGAGAACACCGTGACGGGCACCGTGTCTGCGGTACTCTTGACGTTGATGCTGTCGCGTCCGGCACGACTCTTTAGCTTGATCTGCAAAATGTTTTCGGTGGCCGGAGGCGCAACGTAGGTGATGAGCTGGTCGACCCCGAGCGAGATGGTGGCGTTTGTCAGCGAAATCGTGTCGTCGCCGGTGGTGCCGCGCGCCTCGATGATGTTGCCGTTGTCCCATGCATTGCCCTGGTCGTTGACCAGCGCGTCGATGGGATCGCCGTCCTCGGCGTAAAAAATGTACTTGTCATTTTTCTGCTGACCATCCAGGAGTGTGGTGACTCCGTCATCGCGGGTTTCGTAAACATGGAACGTGTCGTCACTGCGGCCGCCGAGGATGGTGGAAATCTCATCCAGGCTGGCGGTCATGGTGTTGCCTTCCCACGAGGCCACCACCTGACCGTTGCGAAGGGTGAAGTTGACCCGGTCGCGCACGTCGCTGAAGTCGAGGGTGTTGAATCCAGTGCCGGTGGCGATGGTGTTCGCGCCGCCCACCAGCAGACCCAGGTACACATCGTCGTCGGCACCGCCGTCCAGGCTGTCCGTACCCGTGCCGGCGTCCAGCGTGTCGTTGCCGCCGTTGCCAAACAGGTTGTCGTTGCCCGCGCCGCCTTTCAGCGTGTCCTCATCTTCCGTACCGCCGAAGATGGAATTGATGGAACGGCCTTCGATGGTGAGGCCGATCGCCTGGAAATCGCCGTAGAGATTGTCGTTGCCCGCGCCGCCATCGACGAGGTCCTTTCCGCCCATGCCGAGGATCGTGTCGTTGCCCTCATCGCCGTACAAATCGTCGTCGCCCTTGCTGCCGACGATCACGTCGTTGCCGACGCCGCCGTGAACGATGACCTCGTAACCGGAGTTGAGCCCGCTCAGGTCGATTTCGTCATTCCCCTGGCCGCCGTCGGCGATGATGGTGTTGACGCCGGAGAACCTCTGCGCCAGGCCTTCGCCGACGAAGAACTGATCCGACCACACCAGCACGTCACCGCCGTCGGATTTCACATGAATCTTCTCGGAAATGTCGCTGACGTTTCCGTTCAGCCGGTTCTCGGAGTTGGAGCCGATGGACAGGGTCAGCACGTCGCCGTCCTGCGTGGCCAGAATACCCGGCCGGTTGAACGGGATTTCGAACGAAAACAGCTCGACGCGCGCAAACTCGAAGGTCTTGCGGATCTTCTTGACCAGCAGGTTGATCTCGATGAACGCCCGCAGGAAGAATTCCGCCACGCCGCTGGTGTCGAACACCGACAGCGGATTGAAGCTGTTGGCGGCGAGGTTCGCGGCCATCTCGTCGAAGCGGATCTTGCCGTCGTGGTCGAGGTCGGCCAGGTTGAAGAAAATATTGATGTCGACGCCGCCCTCGACGCCCGCCGAGGCGATGAGGAAATCCAACTGCGCGCTGGCGACGATGGTCGCGGTGAGCGTCGCTTCCGGCCGGTCCTCGCCGGTGATCGGATCCAGGTCGTTCAGGAAGAACCCGTTGATGAGCGTCGCCGGGTTGAACGAACCGATGAACTGCTGCAGACCACGGGTGTCGTAACCGAAGCCAAGGTCGATGGTGCCGCCGATACCGCCACCCAGACTGGCCACCAGAGGACCGAAGATCGGGAACTTCTGCTTGTAGAAGAAATTGAACCCGAATTCCGGCAACTCCGCGGTGAACAGGGTGACGTCATCCTGTCCCATGATGAGGGAGAAGATGGTTGCCGGATCGAACAGGTTGAACTGGAACGAACCGCCGCTCGTGACACCCGACTGGAAGCGCGTGACCGCCTGGCCGCCGCCGCTTCCCTCCTGGCTCGGCGAGTTGAGCGACATGTTCTTGAAGTTGACGTTTTTGAACGAATTCTTGTTGAGGTTCGGCAGACTCAGGTCGATGCGGTCGCCGGTGAGGTATCCACTCACCGCACCGACATCGAAGAAACTGGTCGGATCGGTGAGCACCAGGTCGCCGAAATTGAAATTGAGCGATCCCGTGGTGGCCAACGCCGCCTCGGCATCGCCGATCAGGTCGACCAGGAAGAACAGCTCCGCGATGGCATCGAGGAACGGACCGATCTTCGCCGTGGGGTCGAACGTCTCGATCAGGTCGCGGCCGGTGATGGTCTTGCCCGCCAGATCCGACAACAGCGGAATGCGTTTGTTCAGGAACCCGTCGGGACCGATCAGGAAATCGAGAGGCTCGATGATATCGGCGATGTTGCCGAGAACGGGTCCTGCAAAATCCGAGATGAACGAACCGAGGTCGAGGCTGACGTCCGCCAGCACGATGGACGGATCGTCCACCACGAGACCCGTGTTGGGAGTGGCCGACAGGCCCCAGTGAACGATGATCCCGGTGCTGATCGACGGGAGAACGCGCGCCAAATCGGCGCTTCCCAGCGTGGTGAAGTCCACTTCCGCCTGCATCAGGATATCGGCTGAGCCGGTGAGCGACGGCTGGAAGATGTCGCCGATGCTTCCGGAGATCAATTCGCCGATGGTCAACCGCCCGTCGTCGTTGGGGTCGGCCACATTGATCGCGCCGGTCAGGTTCAGGCCGGAGAACTCCAGGTTGCCGTCGTCATCGAGGTCGATGCCGTCGGTGATGCCCAGCGCCAGGAACAACAACTGGCCGCGGGCAAACGCGGGCATGCCCTGCGTGGAGCCCAGATCCAGATCGATGCTGAGGGTCAGTTCATCCGGATCGCTGGTGACGAAATAGAATCCCTTGGTTTCATCCAGGCCGAACCCGAAATCCAGGTTCCAGTCGAGAGTGATGGTCGGCGTGAAGTCCGCTTCCAGTCCCAGCCCGGGAATGCCGAAATCAAACGCAATGTCCAGAGCCTGGGTGAAGGAGTCGCCGAGCTTGAAATCGAACTGGATGAAGTCCTCGCTCAGGTTCGACAGGCTGGCGCCGGAATGCACGATGTCGTCCGCACTGAGGCCGCCGACGCCGTCGCTGTCCTTCAAAATACCCAGACCGTTGAACGTGTTGAAGATCGAGTCCTGGATGAGACTGATGAGTCCGTCGAGATTGACGTTGTTGGCGCGCAGCGTGTTGGCCAGCGGGTTGAGAAAATCGTCGCGGAAGTCCTCGATGAAATTGGAAACCGGGTTGTCCTTGAGCGCGTCGGCGACAAACGGCAGTTCGAAACCGAAGATCTGACCTTCCAGCGCTTCCTGAATCTGAAGCAGGACGGCATCCAGACCATCGACCACCACCGACGGGTCGGCGAGCAGTTCAAAAATGCCGGGCGGGTTGGAGAACAGGTCGAGGTTCGGCAGGGTGACGTTGAACGCCCCCGGCACGCCGCCGATGAGGTCGTCCAGATCGGCACTCAGTATGATTTCATTGTCGGTCCCGATGGGAATCGGGTTGTCCACACTGCCCACGAACAAAGGCAGGGTGGCGTCGGCCGTACCGGTGATGTCGATATTGAGGTCGCCCAGGGAAGGCAGGCTGATGCCGCCGCCGCTTCCCAGCGTGATCAGGTCGAGACGCCCGTCGCCATCGTCATTGAGCGTGACGTCGATGCCCGCACCCAGGCTGCCGCTTCCGCCATCCACCAGTACCTGGAAGGGACCGAGTCCCGCGCGGAACGACAGGTTGTTGCCAGTGGCCGAAGCGTTGGCGGCCAACCGCGTCCCGTTGGCTCCTGTAAACAGGAAGAGGCCCTTGTCCGCGCCGGTGAGATCGAGACCGAGAGCCAGTTCCACATCGACGCCCGCACTCACACCCAGGTTGCCGCCCGCTTCCAGGCTGACAAGGTCGGTCAGAAACTCCGGCGCGCCGGCCGAGGCCAGCACGTCCGCCAGGTTCAGCGAGAACGGCCGCGTCAAAGAAGCCGCCGCATCGAATCCCAGGTTGATACCGAGCACGGACGTGGTCGGGTTGAACGACAGGATGTTGCTCGCCGCGGCGGGCAGATCGAAAATATCCACCAAAAGATCGTTCAACGCCTGCACGGAACCGGAAGGATCGGCGGAGAGCGCATCCAGCCGGTCGGCCAGTTCGTCGGCGATCTGCACGAGGTCCGCCACACTGCGGTTGACGAGCGGCAGGTCGTAGTCCAGGGCATCGGCGATGGCGGAACCGCCGGGGCTGGTGCCGTCCAGGCCCTGCAGGAACTCGACGAAGAAACTCAGGCCGTCGATGATGTCCTGAAAACTGAGGTCCTTGAACTCGCTGATGATGGCGTCGAAGTCCGGCCCGGTGAAACTGAGGTTCACTTCCGGCAGGCTGGTGAGCCAGTTCGGGCTGGTGCCGTCGATGGACAACGTCGCGTCGAAATTGCTGATCGGGTTGTTGGCGCCGTCGAACAGCCCCGCGGTCGGGTCGATGTCGAGGCTGAACGTGAGGCCGCCGCCGATGGCAACGTCCAGGAATCCGGTGTTCAGGTTGTCCAGCGTGCCGCCGAAAGCGGGCGGATCCTCATACAAAAACTTGCCCTGCGAAACAGCGGCGATGAGCGTCTCGCCGTTGACCCGCGTGCCGCCGTCGAGCGGATTGATGACACTCAGGTTGGCGTTGGCGCTGATGCTGCCGCTGCCGTCCGCTTCCACTTCCAGGAACCCGACGTTGGCCACGAGGTTGAGCGTGGTGGCGTCAATGCTGGCCATTGCGTCCAGAGTGACATTGTCGATGAAAAACTCGGCGGATGCGCCCGCGAACGGATCGCCTTCACCCGATTCGAATCCCAGTTCGGTGATCGCGCCGTTGGCATTGCCCGCATTGGGCCCGGTGGTCAACGAATCCGGCACATCGATCGACAGACGGTCCACATTCGTGTGATCGCCGGTGATGCCCAGCCGGTTGCCTTCCGGATCGACGCGGAACGCATCGACCAGTCCCGTAGCCAGGCCGGCATTGGTCAAACCGGTATCGACCGCGGTGTTGAGTTGGGTGAGCAGGTCGTCGATGCTGGTGTTGCCCGCGGTGCTGGCGGCGGACAGGAAAACATCCACCGTGGTGCCGTCCACATCCAGTGAAAATTCGATATCGTCGTCGAGCACCCCGTCGAAGGGCGTCGGCGAACTGAGGAGTCCCATTTCCTGGAACGCCGGGTCGTTGTAATCGGCATTGACCTCGATGCGGCTGGTGGTGCCGACACTCGGGTTGAACACTTCCGCCGACAGGTTGCCGGTGGCCGTGGACAGGGCAATGCGTCCGCCGCCGGCGTCCACCGTGACCGGCGATTTGAAGACCACCTCCACCGTGTCGCCGCCCGGGGCGGTGACATCCACTTGCAGTTTGTCGTCGGGAGCGGTGGTGACCGCCACGTTGTAAGAACCACTGAGACCCGCGGAGTCCAATACATCGAAGATGGCCGCTTCCAGAGGCGTGTCCAGATGGCTGTTCGTCAGCGTGGCGTTCAATTCGTCCAACTCCAGCACGTCGTCGTTGGCGCCGCCGTTGAGTCCGTCGAGAACATCGACGGCGCGCAGACTGCCGCTGTATTCGTCGGTGCCGTTGATGATGACCGTGAACTCGACATCCTCGTGCAGGGTCTGGAAGGGCGTGCCCGAGGCGGTGACCGTACCGCCGTTGCCCAAAGCTCCCGTCGACAGTTCGCCACCGCTCAGGAAACCAAGAGTCAGACCCTGGTTGACCAGCTGGGTGTTGACCTCCGTCTGCACATCGACCTTGAGATCGTCGATGCTGGCGTTGGCCGTGTCGCGGTTGACGGTGACGGTGATGGAGCCCAGCTCCGTCTCCGGCACCGTGTATTCCGAAGGCGTGCCCGCAAGCAGGGTGACGGCCTTGCTGAACAGGGTGATGTCGAACGTGGCGGTGGAAGACAGCACGCCGTCCGCCGCGCCTTTCAGCGTGTTGTCCCCATCGTCCAGAGGTGGCAGAAGGAGTCCGCTGGGATTGAACGACTTGTCGGTGTTGGTGGCATCCTTGAACACCACCGTGTACACGCTGTCGTTGCCCTCGACCGTCCTGGTCACTTCAACCCGCCAATCAAGCGCGTTGGCGATAGCCATACTGTTGAGTGCCGAGGCCACCAAATTGTCAGGGTCGTTGTACTCAATAGGCCCGGTCTCAAACGCGCCCGTCGGGTCGGCCAGCTTGTAACTGCCCAGGGTCGCGTTGTCCACGCGCACCACCTGCACCGAGAAGTCCGACGCCGACGCCCCGTCCTGCGGAGAAATACTGAGTTCCGCCACGTTGTCGGGAGAGAACGGCGAGGGCAGGAGTTCGATGTCTTCACTCGACGCCAGCCCGATGCCGAAGTCCAGGTTGAAATCGAAACTGGTGCTGAGGTCGAATTGGCTGGTGGTGCTGATGCCTGCGAGGTCCCCGAGGCTCGCCCCGAAGGAAATGGGGGAGGTGCCGATGTTCAGCAGGGAGCTGAAATTCAGGTTGAACGACAATTCACGGCTGGTCGGATTGAACCGCGCCAAAAGCGCACCCACGGGCAGACCCAGCACCGGGGCCAGTTGATCGACCAGGTCCTGGATGCTGTCGAAATCGAAATCCGGGATGCCGTCGTCGTCGAAATCCGGAATGGTGGCGTCGCCGCTGACAAACAGCGGATCGAGAATGTCCTGCTTGAACGCTTCGCCGAAATCCAGGAGATCCCCCACCTTGACGCCGGTCAGGGGTATCGTGATGTCCAGCAGGTCGCTGTTGGACAACGCCGACAGCGTGTCCACCAGGTCGCTCAGCATGCCCGCCACATCCGACGGGGTGATGTTGCTGAAATCGAACAGGTCGATGGAGCCGCTGGTCAGGCTGATGCTCGGCAGGACACCGTTGTAAAAATCGGTGAACGTCGGGAACACAATGTTCAAAATGCCGCTGGTCAGCGGGATGTCTCCCGGCAGGTTGATGCCGGACTGGACGGTGACATCGAGATCCCCGGTGGTGAAGCCGGTGCCTGTGGGCGTGACCGAAACCAGGGACGCCAGGTCGAAGCCGAGATCGGTGACCTCCGAGAGCGCGATCTTTTTGTCCACCGGATCGCTGACCGCAACCAGCAGGCCGCCGGAATAGGAAATTTCATTCCCCGCCCCTCCATCGACGGTGACATCGAGGAAACCCAGGTCGAGGGCGGCGCTGTCAAGGTTGCCATCCACGTCGACCGTGAAGTCGAGTTCGGCCCCGGCCAGGAACGCCGTGGGCGTGCCGACGGTGGTGACGCCGATGCCGACACTGCCGGCGAACGTGGCGTCGACGGACAGCTGGGCGTCGATGTTGAAATTCAGGAACGCGCCTTCGGTGCCGAGGTCGATGTCGATCAGCTGGTTCAGGATGGATTTGGAAATGCCCGCGTCCACCACGATCTCGAGATTGTTGGACGCATCGCCCTGGTATCCCGGAGACAAGTCCACGGCACTGCCCACACCCGGCAGGTTGGTGATGGCGTCGGTGACATCCGACAGGTTGACGCCCGAGCCCAGGCCGTCGATCTGTTCGCGCAATTCCTGGAACATGTCGGCCAGACCGAACAGGGCCGAGAACGATCCCGTATCCGGATTCAGCATGGGCAGGGCGGAACTCAACTCCGAAACCGATGAGGTGAGTCGCGTGACCAGGTCCTTGGCAGCGTTGATGCCGATTTCCAGTGAATCCTGGATGTCGCTGGTGATGGCGATGTCAAGTTCTTCGGCGGCGGTGTCGAGATTCGTCAGGGTGTGGGCGCCGCTGGAAATTCTTTTGTTCAGGGCTTCGTTGACCTGAAGCGTACCGGTGGTGGCGGTGAAATCAAGACGGTCCGTGCCCTCGCCCGCCGCTTCATTCAACTGGTCCACGCCCCAGTTGTCTGCGAATTCATAGACATCGTTGCCGAGACCGCCGATGAGCGTGTCGTTGCCGGTGCCGCCGATCAGACGATCAGCCCCGCCCAAACCACTCAGCGTGACGTCGCCGGTGAACGCGGACGCATCCAGCGTGTTCTCGCCTGCGCCGCCGGTCAATTCGGCTTTTTCGAACCCGGACAGGGTGAACGTTTGCCCGCCTGCATCGAGGCTGGTGTTGGTGAGGGTCTGGTTGGAATTCTTGGTGGACTTCAGCGTGTCGTCGCCGGTCCCCAGGAAGTTGATGGTCTTGCCGCTGCCGAGCGTCCCCAGGTCGAGACCCAACGAATCCGCACCGGCGGTACCCGTGATGTTAATGGTGTTGGTGGGATCGGCCGTGTCGAAGGACACAACCGTATCCGTGTCGTCAACCAGTTGATACTGGTTCAGGCCGGCATCGAATTTAAGAGTGAGATCGTTGAATGCGCCGTAGGTGAGATCGGCGGAAAGCAGCAGGCGGGGTTCCAGAGTTTCAAAAACGGGGCGTTCACGACTGGAACGGCGAAGCGACGTCGGCACGCGGGTGTGGCGCCGGCCCCAGCGTTTGCGGCCAAGCCTTGAGGATGGGTTGTATTCTTCTACAGACGACGGGTCACACGTCACCGGCCCAAACGGATAAGCCATGAGTCCCTCCCACAAAACTCCAAAGCGAACCTTAGTATTGATACCCTGGCGCAGGCCGTGTGGGAGTGATTTGCTATCCCTGTCCCCCCTTAGGCTTTGCTCCTCTGAAAGCTCCGCCCGACTCGTCCCCGGCATTGCGTCAGATGGCCTTCACCACCCCCCACCCTGCCAGCCTGTTCCCTTTCACAGACGAAAAATCGTGGGAACAAGTCTTCGTGAGTATGCGAATTAAACTCCCATTTTCTTTGGAAGTCAACCGAAACCCGTTCCCTCATGAATTTGAAAATGGAGGTTAGAAACTTTACAAATTAAGGAATTACGAACTTAGAAGAACGGATATTAAATTGAACATATTGAAACAAAAGCAACAAACATCCTTTTCCCTTTACTCGACACCACCCCGATGTAGAAATGATCAGAATTCCCGTTGAATTCTTGTAGGAATTTTCTGATAATAAATAGGAGAAGTTCGCAATCACGCCCTGTTTCGTGGTAATCCCAACCCAAAAGGGGGAACTTATGATGCGTTTGCTTGCCACCATATTACTGGGAATGCTGGTCTGCACACCGGCCTGGGCCGGGAAGAAATCCGTTGAGTTGACCGCCTCCATTCCGGCCCACGAATGGAACTCCACCCGTCTCCAGAATGTCTACCAGGGATCGACCCTGAATTTTGAACTGACCAGCGATGAAGAAATCCGGGTGCTGTTGCTCGACAAGGAAGGGTTCCAGAAATACCCGCAAATCGACCGGGCGCTGTTCCAGTCGGTGGCATCCCATGAAATCAAGTTTTCGGTGATCACCCCGAAGAGCGGCGATTACTACCTGGTCGTGGACAACACTGCAGGCGACCTGCAAGTGCATTACCTGGCACGCATTGAGGCACGCACCAATGTCATGGCAGAGAAGAGTCCCCCCTGGGTGATGGCTCACCGTTAGGTTTCCTTCAAAGCCTGTCGCGAGGCAGGTGAGACCGGATTGAGCCCCCCGGACCGTCAGCCGCTATCAAAAAAACAAAACCCCCGCTTTTTAAAGCGGGGGTTTTTTGGTTGGGTCTTCGATCCGGCACCCTTAGGTGTTCCCCTTGATTGAAACAAAAACCGTGCTTCAGCGGGTTTCACCGTCCAAGGGCAGGCGGCCGAACCGCTCTTCGTATTCCGCGATGATTTTGTTCAACAGAACCAGGAGACGTTTGGCGGCAAACGGGTTGAGCACCATGCGGTCGCTGAGCTGAATCGTCACTTCATTGTCCTGCGGCACATTCCAAGTCTGGTTGGTGCCGAAGAAGATGGACACTTCCTCGCGCGTGCTGGATGCGTTGACCACATTGGCATAGGTGGTCTGCATTTTTGAATCGTCCCAGTTCAGCTTCAGGTTCTGACCGCCTTTTTTCTGCGCCGCTTGAGGACCGGTCCCTCCCGGGCTCGCCGCTTTCTTTTCTTCCGCCATACAACCTCCCCATGTTTTCAAGAATGATAACGTATGCCCAAACCAGTCACTGCTCTCAACAAGAAGGGGTTCGCAAACCGGGTGGTCCGCTTTTTTCGCAGGCAAAATTTTTTCGATGCGAAATTGCCGCGATGCAAAAGGTCGCGGCCCCAAAACAAAACAGGGACTGAAGTTTTAATTTAATACCATAAAGGCTGGATTCAATAAATACAAGAGTGGGAAAGGACAACCAGGAAAAGCCGTAAGCAGGCAGGGGCTCGTTCAGGCACCCTCTTCGATCAAGCCCGCTGAAATTCCACACCCAGAAGATTCTGGATGACCTCAAGAATTTCTTCCCTTTGGACAGGCTTTTTGAGCACGGCATGGCTGCCGCCAATTTCAAACATTTTCCGGTAATGGGTGAACGTGTAGGCCGACACCATGACAATTTTGATCTGGTCCTTGCCGAAGCGCTGGTGAATCTGCTCCACCACCTGCAGGCCGTTCATGTCCGGCATGCTGTAATCCAGGAAAATGATGTCCGGCACCCACTTCCGCAACCGGTCCATGGCCTTGCGTCCACTCTCCACAGACTGGGTTTCCACTTCGAGCGCTTCCAGCATTTCCACGAGGATTTGCGTATTGGTCTCATTGTCATCCACGACCAGCGCCTTCACCTGAAACCCGGCAGCCAGCCCGGTGACGGCATGCAGGGTGTCGTCCTTTTGCGGCAAGGGACCCTCTGCCGGCGGCAGGTCAAGGGAATAGTAAAAACACGATCCCTCCCCTTCCATCGAAACCACCTCCAGTTTCCCGCCCATGCCATCTATCAACCGTTTGCAGATGGCGAGTCCCAATCCCGTACCTCCCTTGCCTTTTTCACGGTCCACCTGGCCAAAGGGTTCGAATATCAGTTTCTGGTATTCGGCCGAGATGCCCGGCCCGGAATCCCGGACAGTGAAGTCGAACCGGTTCCCCTCCCCCTGCTCAACCTTCAATTCAACTTCTCCCTGTTCCGTGAATTTGATGGCATTCCCAACCAGGTTGATCAGCACCTGCCGGATTTTTGCCTGGTCCCCGCGCACTCCCACCTTTTCACCGAGGTTCATGCCCGTGACTTTGAGTTTGAGACCCTTTTGCTCGCAAACCCCCACATTCATCCTGACCACTTCCCGGATCATTTCGGCCAGATCGAAATCCTCCGTGTAAATTTCAAGTTTGCCGGCTTCAATCTTGGAAAGGTCCAGAACATCGTTGATGAGGGCCAGCAGATGCTTGCCCGAAAGGTAAATGGCCTGGATTTTTTTCTTTTGAAGGGGGTCCAGCCGGATATCACGCGCCAGGATCTGGGAATAACCCAGCACGGCGTTCAAGGGCGTGCGGATTTCATGGCTCATGGTCGACAGGAAAACGCTTTTGGCTTGATTGGCTTTCTCCGCCTTTTCCTGTTCCCTCTGGTATTCCGCCGTTCGTTCGCGAACCCGGTTTTCCAGTTCCTTGTTATTTTTCAACAATTCCCGGGCCATGCTCTGGAAGGCGCGGGACAACTCCCCCATTTCATCTGCGGATTGAGTGGCCACATTCACATCCCAATCCCCGCTCTCCAGTTTTCGCGCCCCTTCCGTGAGGGCCCGGACCGGGCGGGTGATCGACACCACAAAGATCCCTCCCAGAATCAAAAACAGGGTCAGCGCCAAAGCAAAAATCCATTGCAGCCGTTTTTCCAGATGACGGGAAGGAGCCAGCACTTCCCCGGCATCCATTTCCAAAACCAGCCCCCAGCCCAAACCTTCGGAGTCCTTCAGGCGGCGGGAAGGTGCAAAAGCCACCAGGGTTTGGGCTCCGCCTTCGTCCAGGTACATATACCCCGTCTGCCCTTTCAACAACCGCTCCACCGGAGTCCACGTGGCAAGAGGGGTGCCGAAAAATCCGGCGCCCTCTGCAAGCATCCCTACTGTTTCCTCGTTCGACAGGCTGGTCAAGATTCCCTCTCCATCCCTGTCCACCAGGTAATACTGGAAACTCTTGAAAGTGGAAATGCTCTTATAATGGTCGAGGATTTCACGAAGGGCATTGAGTTTCAGGCCCACCTTCAACACACCCAGCACCTGGTCGTCATCGACAATCCGGGTCGCCACGGATAGAGAAAAGGTCTTGGAACTGGCGTCAAAACCGATTTCATCCATCCAGATGTCCGGGCGATTCAATGAATGCCGGAACCAATCCTCGTCTGCCTGATAAAAATCACTGCTCTTGGGGTGGGCGGCGAAAATGACTCCATGCCGATTGGCGACAAGGATCTCGCCATACAGGCTTTCTTCAAATTTTTTAAGAAAAAAACGGATTTTTCTGGAGAAGACTTTGGAGAGGTCGTTTTTTAAAAGGTCATCGATGTGGGGATGCGGTTGCCCGCTCACCCAGGCCGACTCGATTTCCGCAATCTCGGATTCCGGATCGGAAAGGGCGTCGAAATATTCATTGGACTGCTGCGCCATGGCGACCACCCGTCGGTCATGGGCCAGTCGTTCAACTCCCTCTGTACGAAGTGAAATTTGGCTTTCAAGAAAGTCCAGATAAATCTGGGCCAGCCGGCTGGCTTCCTTGCCCGCCTGGTTGCGAAACGTTTCCTGGGCAAAGCTGAACTGAATGTAAACAACAATGCCCACACCCAGGGCAAACAGAAGAATGAAGGTGTACAGCTTTTGACCCAGTTTCATGGTTCCAGCCTCCTTTGATAAAAGAGCCGGTCGAAACTTTTTGCCAGGCCCGGTACGGGGCTGGATGGCTACCCGGTCAACGGGAAGAGTCCGCCGATGGTCAGGGATCGGGAGCCGATAAGCGGCAGTCTATTTAACTATAAGCCAAGGAAAGTTTGGTTTCACCCCAAATTTTTCAAATGAAACCCGGGGAGGAAAGAGAACAACCATCGGGGCAGATTCCGCCTGGTTTGCCGGGAGCAGAAGACAGGAGGTTCTTAATGATGCGGGGGGATCTTGTCCAGTTCAGCGGTGATGGAGGCTTTGTCACACGCCTCGGCCATGCGCTGCAATCGGGCGGCAAGTTTTTCTTCCTCCAGACCCATATGCGCGATCGCCGGGAGCAGTTTTTCGAAATCATCGAAAAGCCCTTTCGCCAGCGCCTCCCGCATCTCCTCCACCACCACGGTGGGAATGGAGAGTTGGGTGTACTCAATGGCCGGCTCCTCCGGCTCGCTCCCGTTCCCGTTGTCCTGGCAGCCGGCGACAAACTCCACGGACATGATACGACGGATGGCCTCCAGAAGCTCCTCCCGGACCAGCGGTTTGGAGATGACCGTGGTCACCCCGTTATCCAGGAACATTTTCTTTTCGTGATCCAGTGCGGAGGCTGAAACCATGACAATTCGATACCGGTCGGGGCCATGCCTGCGGGAGATCTGGCGAAGCATTTCCAATCCGTCCATTTCCGGCATGCGGTAATCAATAAGAAGAAGGTCGGGGTTCCATTCCTCAAGCACGGCCAGTCCCTCGCGCCCGTTCACGGCGATTCTGACTTCCATGCCGGCGCGCTGGAGTATTTCCTGCATGATGTCCAGATGGTTGGGGTCGTCATCCACAATGAGAGTGCGCAGGGATATTCCGGGTGCCAGGGTGACGTGTTTTTTCAGATCCGCCGGGCCCACCCTCGTTGGGCGCTCGGAGGGGGGCAGCGGCAGTTCGAAAGAAAACTGCGTGGGGCCGCCATTTTTAGATTCCAGCTTCATGTCCCCGCCCATCAGTTCCACCAGTCGCCTGCAGATGGCCAGTCCGAGGCCGACCCCACCCTTTTCCACACCCGCTTTCCCCTGCTCAAATATGCCGAACACGGCATCCTGGTTTTCAGGGGCGATGCCGGGGCCGGTGTCGATCACTTCGAACCGGTAAACGTCCCCCTCCGCCCGGGTTACCCGCAATTCCACGCGGCCCGATTCCGTGAACTTGAAGGCGTTGTCGAGCAGGTTGCTCAATACCTGGTGGATTTTCTGCTCGTCCCCGTACACAGGAAGGGGGCGATCCACATCGCCCGTGACCGCCCATTCCAGTCCCTTGCCGCGACACAAGGCCCCGTAACGGGAGTCCACTTCCCAGACCAGGTCATTGAGATTGAAAGGATGAATATGCAAATCTTCCTTGCGCGCCTCGATCTTGGAAATATCCAGGACATCGTTGATCAATTGCAACAGCCGCGATCCGGAATGGTAAATCCCCTTGATCTTCGCCTTTTGTTTGGAATCGAGTTTGGGGTCGCGGTCCAGGATCTGCGCATACCCGAGCACCGCATTGAGAGGGGTGCGGATCTCATGACTCATGTTGGAGATGAACAGGCTTTTGGCCTGGTTGGCTTTTTCCGCATCCTTTTTCGCAGCGAGAAGTGCTTCGGCCTTGGTCGAAACCTGTTTTTCCAGTTCCTCCAGGTGCAACACCAACTCGTCCGTCATGTTTTTGAAGGACAGGGAGATGTCCTGGATGGGCTCGGTCTCTGCCACCGGGCTTTCACGTACCGAATCGGATGGAACCCTTTCCCGACCGGGACGGACACGGGGCCGGGTGGTTCGCATGAGTTTTTCCGCGGGCTGAACGAAGGCGAAAATAAGAATCCCGCCCACGACCAGCGCAAGCAGAATCAGGACCCCCCATATGCCTCCCAGGCCCATGCGCAAAACGGATATCGGCTCCAGAACTTCTTTCGCGTCCATTTGGAGGATGAGGGACCAGCGGAGTCCGGAAACATTTTCAAAGTTCCGGGACCGCTGGTAGGTGATCAGAGATGTCTGCCCCCCTTTTTCCTGGAAATAATAACCGTTCTCTCCTGCAAGCACCCGCGACACGGGTTCCCACGAGGACAGGTCTTTTCCAAAAGGATGGATCCTTGCCGGACTCCTGCCGCCTGTGATGGAATTGGCCAGACTGCTTAAAATCACCGAGCCCTTGCCATCGACAAGGAAATAGTTGAGGGACTGGATGGATTCCTCTTTTTTAAACTGATCCAGCAGATTGCGGATGATCACAATGTGAAGGCCGGCCTTGATCATTCCCACAAACCGGTTCTCGTCGTCCCTCATGCGTACGGCCAGCGTTGTGGAAAAGGAATCGGTGCTCTCATCGAACGCAATGTCTTCCACATACACGTCGTCTTCCGACTTCAGTGCTTCCTGGTACCAGCTTTCGTCTGCCTGGTAATAATCCGTCGTGCGGGGGGAGGCGGCTATCAGCGCACCATACCGGTTGGTGGCGAAGATTTCGTTGAACACCTCCACGCCGTATTTCTTTTGCAGAAACCGGCGTTTTTCGGTGAAGGTTCGGGACAGGGGATTGTTCAGGAGAGTTTGGACCGTTTCGGTATCCTGTCCGGCCAGCCAGGCCTCGTCCGTCTGGCGGATGAAGGCGTCGCGGTCCGGCAAGGCGTCGAACTCCCGGTTGGATTGCTCGACCATTTCCATAATCGGCAGGCTGTGAGCCAGGATCTGGAGCTCCTCACCACGCATGAAAAGGATGCGGTTGACAGACTCCAGCGTGCTTTCGGTCAAATTCTGAATTTCGCCTGCAATGCGTTCCTTGATAATGGACTGGGAATGATTGAGAAGAAAATAACCGAGCATTCCAACCAGAACGCCCACCAGCGCAATCAGACCAAAGATCTTCCTGGAAGTATTCATTGGCAATGGTTCCCACCCCTTATTCGACGAACACCGGAGATTGCCCAAACGTCTCAAAAAAAAACTGAGGCTTCTTCGTTTTCCGACCACTTTGCTCTCGATCCACCTCCGAACCTTATTTGCATTGGCGGAACCTGTGAACACACGAATCCGTATTCCAAACGGATTTCTGCCTTTTCTCAATTACAAACCTTACCTTTATGTTATCTGAAAACCATCAAATTTTCTCCAAAAATAAGGTAAACAGAATATTTTTTATCTGACAAACCCCCTAATGTACCTTACTTCATAGCAATATAGTTTTGACCCAAAACCCAAAACCAAAAGGACTTCCGCTGATCCGGGAGTTCAATTATTCCGGTACTTTCTGTAAAACGGGTTTCAAGCGAACCGGTCATTTTGCAATGAGGTTTTTCTCAATCGACTTCCCGCCGACCTTCGTTTCGCCCATCATTCAGTTTCGCTTATCCGATATCGTGAAGATGCGGTCTAACCAGGGGACCAGAGGTTCGTCTTTAAATGGAAATTTCCCGGAGAGGGGCCTACTTTTATATAGGTGGAGCCTTTTAAATCAAAGGTTCCTTGTTGTGCGTGCGGGTAACAAATAACAATATCGAGGTTTGCCATGAACTCCAAAAAGCAATTCGACGAATTTTGGGCAACCATTCAAACGCGAATTCACCAGCATCCTGTCATCATTTACAACCCCTACTGCAAATGGTTTCGGCAGGGAACATTCACCCTCGAGGATCTGATTCACCTGTTCACGCAATTCGCCGTTTTTTCAAAATGGTTCCTGCTCGTGCAGATGATGCGCATGATGCACGCACCGGACCTGGAGGCGGAGGCGCACGCACGTTACATCCTGGCCAACGAACTGGGCGTGCACATCAACCCCGACGGCACCACCGAAAACCAGCCGTTCAAAACCCGCTGGGCCCACATCAACTGGTTGCGCGACACCGCCCAACCGCTGGGCCTGAACCCGGAACTGCTGGGAAGCTGGGACACGGCCACGCCTTCCACACGGCGTTTCATCCGCGGCCTGGAGGAAACCTACGGAAGCAAGGACGGGGAAGTCGGACGCGGTGCCAGTTACGCCATCGAAACCTGGGCGGCCTGGGGCATCGGCACCTCCGAGGAGGCCAACAACTTCTGGAAAGAACTGATCGGCGGACTCGAAATCTACAACGAAACCTGTCACGCTTACGGCGACCCCGCCATCCCGCTCGACTTCTTCGAGTTCCATTTCGACAGTGAGAAGGGACACGGCGACAACGTGCTGGAGGAACTGCAGCAGGCATTCCACAAGCCGGATTTTGACAACGAAAAGTTCCTGCTGGCGGGAGAAAAGGCGCTGGACGCGATCTACACATTCTGGATGGGGCTCGACCGCGACCGCCACAACCGGGAAGCCATGCGGAACCATTATCCGCTCGTGGTGGGAGCCTGAAACAGTTAGGACTACCGAAGTAAGCAAAGAAAATCAATCGGCTCGCGGGCGTGCCCCAACGGGCCGGTTTTTTCGACTTTTTGAAGGGCGCCTCACCCGCCCCGCACCGCCAGCCTGCGGCCGTACAGTTCTTCATATTCCGCGAGGCACCCGGCATTGACGATGACGTGCCGGTTGGCCGGAGGGGTGCCGGCAAAAATCCCGCGCACGGCCAGTTCCACCTTCTTGCCATTCATGGTTTTCGGCACCTCCCGCACCTGGAACATTTCGTGCGGCACATGCCGCGGCGATTCTTCGGTCTTGAGGGCATGACGGATACGCGCCTGCAGGGCATCATCGAGTTCCACCCCTTCCGCCAGCACCACGAACAGGAGAAGGCGGATGTCCCCCTCCTCCTCCACGCCGATCACCACGCTGTCCTGCACCTCCGGAAGGTTCTCCACCACACGGTAGATCTCCGCAGTGCCGATGCGCACCCCGCCCGGATTGAGCGTGGCGTCGCTCCGTCCGTACACGATCACGCCGCCTTCCCTGGTGATGCTGATGTAGTCGCCATGCACCCACACGCCGGGCACTTTCTCGAAATACGCACTGCGATAGCGCGACCCGTCCGGGTCGTTCCAGAACGCCACCGGCATGGAAGGCGCGGGCGAGCGACACACCAGTTCTCCCTGTTCACCAACTACGGGTTTGTTCCCGGGGCCGAGCGCCGCCACGTCCATGCCCAGCCCCAGGCACTGGATTTCTTCCTCGCGCACCGGAAGCATGGGGTTCCCCAGCATGAAGCAGGAGATGATGTCGGTGCCCCCGGAGATCGACGACAACTGCACATCTTTTTTGATGGCGCGGTACACGTAACGGAACCCTTCGCGGTCGAGAGGCGATCCGGTGGACAGGATCGCTTTCAGGCTGGAGAGATTTGCCCCTTTTCCCGGCTCCTTGCCCTGTTCCCGGTTGATGGCGAGATACTTCGGACTGGTGCCGAACACAGTGATGCCCGTCTCCTCCACCAACTGCCACAGTAAGTCGAGCGACGGGTACGCAGGCGAGCCTTCGTAGAGGACGATGGTCGCATGACGAGCCAGTGCGGAGACCAGCCAGTTCCACATCATCCAGCCGCAGGTGGTGTAATAAAACACCACGTCGTCGGGACCGATGTCGGTATGAAGCGCGTGCTCTTTATGATGTTGCAACAGCGTGCCGCCGGCCCCGTGCACGATGCCTTTCGGCAGGCCGGTGGTGCCGGAGGAATAAAGGATGAACAGGGGATCGTTGAAGCCCACCGGATCGAACCGCAATTCCACGTCGCCGCCCTCGCGCGCAAACTCCTTCCATAGAACCGTGGACGGAAGATCGAGCTTGGACGGGTCGTAGTCGGGATCGAGGTAGGGCACGACAACCACATCGCGCAGTCCGTTTATCTTCGGCACGAGTTGCCGCAGACGGTCGTCGAGGGAATGCGCCTTGCCGTTGTAAGTGTATCCGTCCACCGTGACCAGCACCTTCGGCTCCACCTGGCCGAAGCGGTCGAGCACGCCCTGCAAACCGAAATCCGGCGAGCACGAGGTCCACACCCCGCCCACCGCCGACGTGCCCAGCATGGCGATCACCGTCTCCACAATGTTCGGCAGGTAACCCGCCACGCGGTCGCCCTGCTCCACTCCCGCGCGGCGCAGCGCCGAGGCGAAACACGCCACCTGGTGGCGGAGTGTGTCGAAGGTCATGTGCGTGGTCGGGCGCGTCTCCGAGCGGCTGATGATGGCCGTTTTGTTTCCCGGACCTTTCAGCAGGTTCGCCGCGTAATTGAGTTCCGCGCCGTCGAACCACACCGCACCGGGCAGGATCTTCGAGGAAAGGGTCTGTTTCGGCGGGCGGGTGAGATCGATCCCCGACTGGCGCAGGTAGTATTCCCAGAACTGTTCGAGGCACTTCACCGACCAGCGGTGCAGGGTGGAATAGGTTTTGATGTTGAGATCGAATTCCCGGTTCACACCTTTCATGAACCGGGCCATGTGGGAATGCTGCACCCGTTGTTTAGAAGGCCGCCAAAGGATCGGGTTCATCACCGTCTCCTTAAAAAAAGTCGGATCAATCGCGTCACACCAGTTCGATCACCATCGCCGTGGCCTCGCCGCCGCCGATGCACAGACTGGCGCATCCACGCTTCTTACCCTGCGTCTGGAGCGCATTGAGCAGTGTAACCAGGATGCGTGCCCCCGTCGCGCCGATAGGATGGCCCAGAGCAATCGATCCCCCATGCACGTTCACCTTCTCCGGGTCGAGACCCAGTTGGTCGTGCACGGCAAGGGACATCGGAGCGAAGGCTTCATTGATTTCGAACAGGTCGATGTCCCGGATCTCCAGCCGCGCCGCCGCAAGCACTTTCCGGATGGCCTCCACCGGCGCCAGCGCGAAGGTGTCCGGCGACTGCGCGTGCGTGGCGTATCCCAAAATGCGCGCCAGCGGTTTGTGGTTGGCTGACGGCTTGCCGACGATCAACGCCGCCGCGCCGTCGCTCAGTTTCGCTCCGTTGGCCTTGGTGATGGTGCCGCCCGGCTTTTCGAACACCGGCGGCATCGAGTCGAACTGGTCCAGATTGTCGAGGTGCGGTTGCTCGTCGTGATCGACGGTCTGCGTATACGTCCGGTGCCATACGGGAACGGTCACCAGTTCCTTCGCCACGATGCCCTTGTCCATCGCCTTGCGCGCGCGGGTGTAACTTTCTTTTGCGTACGCGTCCTGCGCCTCGCGAGTGTAACCGAGACGGTGCGCGAGGATCTGGCTCAACTCACCCATGTGCCGGTTCTCATGCGGGTCCCACAGCCCGTCGTGGATCATGCCGTCCACCATGTGGGCGTTTCCCAGCTTGTGGCCGCGCCGCATGTGCGGCACGAGGAACGGCGCGCGGCTCATGTTCTCCATTCCCCCGGCGACAACAAAATCGGATTGATTCAGCCGGATCGATTGATCCGCCATCATCACCGCCTTCATGCCGGAACCGCACACCTTGTTGACGGTGGTAGCGCCGACGCTGTCCGGGATGCCGGAATGCAATGCCGCCTGCCGCGCCGGGGCCTGGCCCACGCCCGCGGTCAACACGTTGCCGAGGATCACCTCGTCGATGTCCTCACCCTCGAACCCGCCACGTTTGAGGGCTTCGCGGATGGCGAACGCCACCAGTTCCGGTGCGGGCACCGGCGCGAGGGCGCCGTTGAACCGCCCGATGGGCGTGCGCACGGCGCTGTATATGTAGGTGAAGGAGTTTTCCCGGCTCATTGGGGTGACCTTTCAGATGGGCCCGTCATTTTTTGACCGTGGGGCGTTCCATGCGGAACCGGTCGGTGGTCTTGGCATAAAAGTCCGCGCCCATCCGGCCGACGTTGTTGAGCAGTTCGGGAGGGATGCCCTTTTTCCACTCGATGGAGGAAAGGGATTCGGAAAGATAAATTTCACGCACGTCGCCCAGCACCAGCGTGCCCGTGCCCGCGCCGCTTCCCAAAGGCACCGTGCGGTTGAGTTCGCACACCAGTTGCACCGGGCTTTCGGCGATGAACGGCGGTTTGCCTTCCCCGCGCTCGATCACCGCCACCTCGGCTTCCTCGAACTCGCTGACGCCGTAGTCGAACGGCGCGGAGCTCAGGTTCGCCTTGTCCGCCGCCTCGTACGAAACCACACCCACCACGTACTCGCGCGTGGCCCTGATGTTTTTCAGCGTGTCCTTCTCCGATCCGTCGCGGTTGAAGAAAATGGAATTGGAGATCATCGGCGGGTTCATCGAACAGATGTTGAAATAACTGAACGGCGCGAGATTGCGTCTGCCGTCGGCGGAGATGCTGGAAATCCACGCGATGGGACGCGGCTGCACGATGGAATTCATCAGGTGGTACACATCCACCCAGAAATGGTCCGCCGGACGGATGGCGGCATAGCCGTTGTGTTGGGTCATTTGCGGGTCTCCTGCCAGCTTTTGGGATAATCCGGGTCTTCCAGCGCTTCGCCTTCCGCCGTCAATATCATCGGCGCGAAGGTATCGACCATCACCGCCTGCTCCTCGGTCTGTTTCGCCCCGATGGACCCCGCATACGCGCCGGGATGGGGTCCGTGCGGAATGCCTGATGGATGGTAGCTGATCGAGCCGCGCTCGATGCCCTTCCTGCTGGTGAAGTTTCCGGAATGGTAGAACAGCAACTCGTCGCAGTTGACGGACGAATGGTAGAAAGGACACGGCACCGCTTTGGAATCGAAGTCCAGAGGCCGGGGCAGGAAACTCATCACTGCGAATCCCCCGCCCGCAAACGTGAGGTGCGAGGTGGGAGGCAGGTGCACGCGGCCGGTTTTGGGCTGGATGGCGTCGAGGTTGATCGCGTACGGGTACACGTAACCGTCCCAGCCTTCCAGCCGGAAATAGTTCTCGGAATAATGTGTGCGCGTGAATGCGCCCTGCCGCTTGCGCACGATGGACACCGGCTCCTCGTTCTCAAACAGGTCGGAATCCCATTCCGGCAGTTGAAAACTGCGCTCGGAATACGGCGCGTCCATCTTGAACTGCCCCGCGTCGTGGCGGAACTCCGGGGGGATGTCGATGTCGCGTTTGCCCTCCACGTACAGCAGACCGGGAGGGGTGTCGAAGCGGAAGCGGTACGGACACGACCGCGGGATGACGAGGTAGTCGCCCGCGCGCAATCTTATTTTGCCGAACAGGCTTTGCAGTGTGGCTGCTCCCTCGTAAAGGAAGAACAGCTCGTCGGCGTCGTTGTTGGCGAAAAAGGTTTTCTCTTCTTTTGCCGGATGACACAGTCCGTAAGTGAGGTCGTCGTTGAATGCCAGCAGGGTGCGGCCGGTGATGAAATGCTTTTCCGGCTGAACCTGCCAGCCGCGGAAATGCCGTCGCTCCAAAAGCGCCTCGCCGCGCGGTGTGGGGCGCCCCCACGCCGCCTCGGTATAGACCTCGCGCATCGACTCGCCGGTCGGCGGGTGGTGCATGTATAGGATTGAATAAGGCTCTTCAAACCCTTCGCGCGTGAAGCAGTATTCGTTGAGCAGTTTCGATCCCGCGTAGTGCGCGGTGTGGTGCATGGGTGCGATGTTGCCCAGCTGCATGTAACGGAACATGAAGATTCAACCGACCTTGTGGGTCAGCCTCCCTATGTGTTCGATTTCCAGTTCAACCACGTCGCCACTGTTCAAAAAACGGTCGAGTTCCAGTCCGCATCCACCGCCCACGGTACCGCTGGCCAGCACGTCGCCGGGGTACAGCGTCTGGTACTCGCAGGCGAAGACGATGGCCTGCTCGAAAGTGAAATGCGACGAGCCGCTGTTGGCTTCCGTCAGCAATTCCCCGTTCACCCAGGCGCGCATGGTGAGGTTGCGCGGATCGGGAATTTCATCGGGCGTCACCATCCACGGCCCGAGCCCCGTGTTGAAGTCCTTGCCCTTCGCCGGGCCCAGCCCGACTTTCATGACTTCCGCCTGGAGCGCGCGCGCGGAAAAATCGTTGACGATGGTGTACGCGCCGATGCAGTCGGTGGCCTCCTTCTCCGAAACGCCGCGGCATTCCTTTTTGAGGACCACGCCCAGTTCCAGCTCGAAATCCTTTTTCTTCTCACCGGGGGGAAAGGTGACGGTGGTGTTGTGTCCGCTGAAACAGCGCGGCGAACCGTTGTACCACACCGGGTACTGGTACCATTCCGGCACCATCTCCAGTCCGCGCTTGCTCCGGGCGGTCTTGACATGCTGTTCGAACGTGTAGAAATCCATGAACGCCCCGGGTTTTTCCACCGGCGGCAGTAGCGTGACCACTTCCAGCGGCAGGCCGGGTTGTTCCACGATTTTGCGCAACAGGGAATCGCCTGCATGCAGGGCGCTGAGCGCCTCCACGGTATTCATGCCGATCAACGGGAACACGTGGCCTTCATGGAGCAGGCCGTCGTGAGACGGCTGCCCCGGTGCCACATAGCGCAACAGCTTCATGAAACCGACTCCTGCATTTCGATGGCCTCGAACAGGGCGCGGAAGTTGCCCTCACCGAACCCGGGATGTCCGCACCGCTGAATGATTTCGAAGAAAAAGGGACCCGCGTTTTCTTCGTGGTACAGACCGGACGCGTCCTTGAGGAAAATCTGAAGCAGGTAGTCGCCGTTATCGCCGTCCACCAGGATGCCCGCTTTTTTCAGGTCCCTGATCTCTTCCCTGATTTTACCGATGTTCTGTTTGGCGATGCGTTCCGGAAGCATGTCGTAATAGGTATCCGGCGTGTCGAGAAATTCAATGCCGCGGGCCTTCAGCGTCTCCACCGTTTCCAGCAGGTTGTCCACCGCCAGCGCGATGTGCTGGATGCCCGCGCCGTGGTTGCGTTCGACGAAGGTCTGGATCTGCGACTCGTTGAAGTGCGGGTACAGCGGTTCGTTGGTGGCGAACTTCACCTGCGAACCCGGGTCGTACATGACCTGCGACGACAGTCCCGTGCCCTTGCGCCCGGACCGGGTGTCCGGTGTGTGGAACGACACGCTCCAGAATTTTTTGAAGTCCAGCACATGCTCGAAAAAATTATAAACCGGGTACAGCGTACGGGCGTTGATGGTCATGTGGTCGATAATCTTGAAGGGGGACCGCTCCGCCGGGGGATGCGACACCTTCTCGAACATGGGAATGTCTTCCTCGTTGCCCGTGACTTCGAGAAACGTGATTTCCAGAAACCCGATGGGGGTGGCGATGGTCACGAAGCGGTGGCGGCTGTGGCCCGCTTCCACCACCTTTTCCGGATGCACGAAGGTGGCGTGATGCTCTTTCAGGTAATCGACGGCGCGGTCGAGGTCTTCCACCTGCAGGGTGACGTTGCGGATGCCGGGGCAGAGGATTTTGAGGTACTGCGCGGTGTAGCTGTGGTTCGACAGAGGCGTCGAGACCATGAGGCGAACGTCATTGGCGGAAAAATAGATGGCCTTGCTTTTGAACCGCTCCTCCCATTGAGGGGTGGACCGGTGGGTTTCCACGAGGCCCATCTTCTCGATGTAAAAGTTACGGCTGCGGTCGAAAAAGTCGACCACGAATTCCACCGAAAAAACCTTTCGGATGCCTAATTGGGAAGCTGTGTCCATGTTGCGACTCCGTTGGAAGTGAACCCATACAACCTTCTTATGAATATAGGTCCCGGAAAACCGCTTGGCACTTAATATTTAGATGAGGATCCATGCAGGAGGGATTCGCAATTATCCACGGATTAAGAAGCGATTATACAAATCATTTTCAGCATGCCTCTGTACGGGGCGGGGAACTTTCATCGTGGAGGTTTTATCCGGCCGGGGTGACCGTGACAGGGAACGGTTTGTCCATTGAGGATAATATTTGCTATTTGGCTTCAATTGCCCGAACCTGTTTTGAAAGATTCACACCGAATCCTTGCCAGCCGTTGTATGAGATCCTACTTAACGCATCCATTTTGCGCGCCCGCGGCTTTGATCGGGCTCTATGCCCTCACGCGCCTCTATTCCCTTCTGGGCCTGCCGATGGTGTTCGATGAAGCCATTTACCTGCGCTGGGCCGACATCATCCGGAACGATCCTGCTTCCCTGTTTGTCTCTGCGGTGGACGGAAAACCGCCTTTCTTTTTCTGGCTGAACGCAATCACGCTGGGCTGGTTCGACGACCTGCTCGTCTCATCGAGGATGATTTCAGTGGTGGCCGGGGGACTGGCTGTAGCGGGGCTGTGGCGGATCGGTGCGCTCCTTTTCTCCCGCCACACGGCGGGACTGGCCGCGTTCATTTACCTGTCGCTGCCCCTGGTTTTGACTCATGATCGTCTGGGCCTGACCGACGCCCTGCTTGCGACATTCGTCATCTGGACGGTTTATGCCGGGTTGCGCCTGGCCAGAGATGACAGGCCTTCCTGGCGCTGGACATTTGCGCTGGGGATGTTTGCGGGACTGGGGTTCCTCACCAAAACACCGTTGTTGATGTTTCTCGCATTGCCCGTGATGGCGGTTTTTTTGTTCAACCATCCCCGCAACCTCGAACTCTGGATACGGCTTTCGGTGAGCGGTGTGGTTTTCGGACTCCTGGCCCTGCCGTTCCTTCTGCATGAACCCGATTACCTCTTTTCCAATGCAAGCAAGGTCCTGCATCACAAGGTTCCTTTACTGGAAACTCTGGCTGCGGTTCTCACCTTCGACCATCCGCGGCTTCTGCCCCACCTGAGAGAACTGTTTGAGGTGGGGCTGTTGTACATCACGGTTCCGGTTATGATTCTCGCGGTGATGGGAACGGGAGTGTCCCTGCGTACTCAACCCAGAACCGCGGCGTTTCTCCTTCTGTGGCTTTTTCTGCCAACGGCTGTGTTCCTGATTTTGGCCGAAGTGGCCTATCCGCGCTATTTCCTGGTGGGCGTGCCGCCGCTCGCAATCCTGACTGCGGAAGGCCTGCGTTGTCTCATGCGGTATGTCCATGAAACCCTGAAGCCGCGTTCTCCGCTTGTGGCGGGGACGGCCGCCATTGCACTGGGAGTGGCCTGCCTGATTCCGGCCTGGAAGTGGAACATCCACTACCTCACTGAACCGGAAACAGCCGCCTGGACCGAACTCGACCACTGGCAATACGTCCGGTATCCCCAGGGACCCTATGCCGTCACCGATGCGGTCCACTTCCTCAAGAACGAGAGTCGCAACGGACCCATTGCCGTATTCACCACGTTCAAGCTGGGCATTCCAAGCGACGCGCTCTATATGTATCTCAAGGACCAGCCGGGGATCGATCTCTATGAAGCGTGGCGTCCGGTCTCGTTTCCCCACTCGCTGAAGAGCGCGCGGGAATTCGTCACGGTGTCTTCCAAATACCAGCCGAAGAAACGGCGGGTCGTTCCCGTTCAGGAATTGGAAGGCAAACGGCTTTACTTTGTCGGCAGCTTGAGGATGTTTCCGCTGGACCGGGTTGTGGAGAAAAACCCGGAATTGCGGCTGGTGAAGTTGTACGACGATATGGGGCCGTATGAGGTGTTTTCGTTCGCCATTTTCGAATGGCCCGGTGGAGTGTCCTCTGCAATGGCAGAGTTGAATTCCCGTTCCTGATCTCAACCGGCAGGCGGCAAGGGGAGGTGCGGTTCAGGGCTCTGCGCTTACCGCATCAGAAACACAGGGCCGGGTTGGCCTCGGCAAAAAGCGGGTCCGAGCATTGGGGAAGCGGTTTTCGGGGCGTTTCGTTTTTCTGGCCGGATTCCTCCCCGGCGCCCGGTTTGGCATCGGATGGGTCCTCCACCCCCTTGGATTCGAGGTCGGCCACCGGCTCACAGGTGGAACCGGACTCAGGATGGTCCATCTTTGAGGACGCCATCTCCTGGCATTCCGGAGTGGGATCGGTTTCAGACGATTTCGGATCGGCATACAGGGGTGAAACGGCCAGACACAACAGGGCGGTCACCATGACAAAAACCTTCACCTTCCGGGCCGTTGCGGCGTTCATGGTTTTCTCCTGGCGAAAGTGTCCATGATACGGGCTTGAGGTCCTCTGGGAGGACTCATTCGGTTGAAACCGGAGGCGATTCCTGTTTTGAGTTCAAAGCCTCCAGCTTGTATTTTTCGATCAGCGCATCCACCTGGTTGCGGAATGCATCGGACTTGACCAGTTCCTGGCTCCACTCGTTGCCGGCCAGCCCGGCTTCCCGGCTGATGAGGGGCATCTTCTGCTTCCATTCTTCCCAGAACGGGTTTTCGAACATACCTATGAGTTTTTTGATCACCTCATGGGACATGTGGCTGTCGTATACCGGCACCACGCGGTCGATGAGATCCTTCATTTCCTCGTCGCCGACAAGGCCGTAATAATCCTTCCAGAACGCGTCCGGCACTTTGGGATAAGCGGAGGCGATCATGGTCCCGTAGGCATCGAGAACGCCTTCCTTCATGTAGTCCAGTTGCTTGTAGATTCCGGAGACGCGGAGCAGTTTGCGGATATCGCGTTCTTTTTGCGGATCAATTTCCGCCTGCACCGCGCCCAATCCAAAAAAACCCCAAAACGCCACCCCCGCCATGAGTCCGATTCCGTTTTTGATCCAGTGCATAGAGAGTCTCCCGCTTCATTCCAAGTGGAATTTCATTATACGGGATGGGTCACCAGCCGGGCCAAAATAAAAACCCGGCACCCATAAAGGGCGCCGGGCAGATATAGTTACTGCATTTTACCTGAAATTACATGCAAGCCGGATTGAAAGGATCCGAACCATCGCAGGTTGCCGAAGGCTGAGGCTCGGGTTCCGTAGCGGTCGGAGCCGGCTCGGTTGTGGTCGGGGCCGGTTCTTCCACCGGTTCCGGAGTCGGAGCGGGCGGCGGTTCGGTATTTCCAGGTTCACAGGCAGCCAGGCGGGATTTGTGATTCGCCTTGGATTTGGCCTTGTCACTGGCCTTGTCACAGGCTTTGCTCTTGGCGGCTTTCAGTTTGTTCGCCATCCGCTTCCAGGCTTTCTTATGTTTGACCTTCTTTTCTTCAGGGGCGTCGTTCCACATTTTATTTCCCCAGGCCTTCACCTTCACCACCATGTGCTTGAAGGATTTCCAGCTGGCATCGTCACCCCTGTCCGACTTGTGGGCCAGGGCCGTGCCAGTCATTCCAAGGAAACTGACGAAAAACGCGATCATCATGCTTGCGATGATTTTTTTCATTTGGGGTTCCTCCGTTTTCTTTTTGAAATCTGGTTTACCCTTACTCTACAAATTGATTTCCTTTACCCCTGTTTATTCCAGATTCGTGCCAAAATTCGACAAGTTCGGCATCCCCCATTCGCTCCTGTTATTTTTCAATTGTTTTAGGTTAATAAGGCCAAAAACGGCACAACTTTTATCGGCATCCCGTAACAACCTCTGACAAAATTTGTCAGATTTTTATGATTTTTTGCACGGATCCCGGCCCATTTGGCCTTCCTAGCCTGGAAAACGGGTTCCGATGGCGTTTTCCCAAACAAAATCCACGGCCTCGCCGCTTGCCAAACCGCAAAGGGGGAACATATTGAAGGGTATGCATACACAGGATTCCACCTGTTGCCCGGCAAGGGAGAGGGGCCAGGGCGGAGAAACCAACCCACCACACTCAGGAGGGAGTTGGGTTATGAATACAAAAACAAATTGGATTGCAGGGATCGTAATGGCCGCATGCCTGCTGGTTCCCGGGCTGGCGGCGGCTCAGGAAAGCAGCACCACGCCGGCTACAGTCAAAATGACGGTGATCAAACCCGGAGAAGCGCAACGATGCAAAACGGACTTCATCGTGGAAAACATGGCGGGAGAGACAGCCGATCTCAAGGTGGTGCTGGGACACAAGGTCTATGTCGATGAATTGCTGAACCCGCAGGAACGCCGCGCATTCAGCCTGCCGGGAACCTTGCTGACGGCAAAATTTCATGGCCACGATATCCCGAAAAACGAGGATGAGGCAGTCATTATCAATCTCGGGCCGAAATCTGACATCCGGCTTCGCTGCATTCAACTGCCGGAGAATCCCAAGCCTAAAAAGGATGAGCTGGCCGTATTTAAATAAACCGGCGCTCCGCAATTCCGGGTGAGCAGGAAAATCCTTTCCCGAAACCTGTTCGTCCCGGCCCTGGAAACAAGGGCCGGGACCGGGTTTCTTTGTCATACATCCACTGCATTTTGAGGGTATTTTTTAAGCAGGTCCTCGAATACCCGGTCGCGCACCGGTTCCATTCCCCAGCCAAAGCGGTCTTCCGCTACCAATAATGATTCCTCTTCCGACTCCGGATCGCGTTTGAGGGCAAAACGGATGCCCGGGTAGTTGGCGTAGGAACGCCTGACTCCGGACGATGGAAAGTTGGCTTTCTCAAAGGAAAGCACCCGATCCCAGCTCAACCACTCTCCGGTACGCGGGTTTTTCACCTGCAGGACATCTCCTTTTCGCCGCAGCCCGCGGATGGAACACAGGTGAAACAGCCTGGAAAAGATCTGGTGGGAAAGACCGAAGGCGGCAATGACCAGAAATACCAGCGCCCATAACTTGTCACCCGCAGCCCAGAGAATGCCACTCATCAATCCCGTCACCAGCGAGGCCAGAACGACGCCCATATGGAACAGGTTGAAGGTGGCGAGCAGGATAGTCAGAAAACTGTAGCCTGGGTAGCGGTTCAGGAACATGGGTATGGAGGGTGTGATTTTTTGAAGTAGACCGTCCCGGCAGGGCCCGTTGTTTTATTCTTGCAGAAAACACAGGAAAGGTCTAATGGCTTTTCCCCGGAAGGAAGGGGACCTTCTTAACAGCACCGGGGAAACGAATCAGGAAGAAGGTGCCTTTCCGGACAACCACTCGAAGTATTCACCAAACTGCGAAAGTCGATGCATCCCAGGCATGCCTTCTGGGGCCCCCGCTCCCCCAACGATCAGTTCCACGCTTGGGGACAAGCCTTTTCTCAATTCAGTGAGTTGCGATTCCACTTCGCTTTGGGGCATCCATGAAGATACGCTGACAGCCAGAAGGAGGGCTCCGGATTTTCGAGTGGCATCTTTGATATCCTGCACAGGCGTGTCGGCTCCCAGGTACAGAATCTTGAAACGGGTGAGCGCGGTGATGACCGCGCACATCAACAGTCCCAGACGGTGTGTCTCCCCGGGCAGGGTGGTGAGCACCACAATGGATCCCTCCTTGCGGTCATTGAGCGTGCGCCATTTGTCCGCAAGAAAATCCGATAACCTTTCCGACGCGAAGTGCTCCTGGGAAACAGTGAGCTCTCCCATGGCCCAGCCCTGACCCAGACGTTTCAGGAAAGGACCCGCATAATCGAGTACGAATGACAAGGGACCCTGCCGCCCCCACTCTTCGTGCAAACTCTGGGTGAGGCTGGCTTCGTCGTAAAGATGCACGGCCCGGATCCATTTTTCGACAATGAGGTTCCTGCTTGCCTGCCCGGACGTCGCATTCTCCATAGCCGGAGAAACCCTGGAAGCCCTGCCGGGCCCGACCCCAAGTAAGGCCTGCAGTTCTTCCAGGGAAGCTCCCACCACTCGTCCGGCACGGAATCCGGAATCCAATGCCTGCGCCACCGCCCTCAGCCGGGGAACTTCATCCCGCGGATAACGGCGGTGCCCCGAAGGAAGGCGGTGCGCCTGGGGCGTCCCGTACCGCTTTTCCCAGATGCGGAGGGTGTGGGTGCTGATCCCTGTCAGTCGCGACAGTTCTCCGATCGGTATCCATTGGGCAATTTCGCTCATGGCATTCATTTTTCCAGTTCCTTCCTTGTCCTTCAACAATGCACGCGCACGGTCGAATTCTTGCTCTCGTTCCGAACCTGGGCAACGTCATCCATGTTCACGGTTTTTCCCAACTGCTTGGCAAAAGACAGGCTTTTCCTCATCGAATACAACCGCTTTCCGTTGCCTGTGATGGCATCGGTGCTGAACCTCTCGATACCAAGATCAACCCGCACCGTCGCTCCCGTCTCTGAATCGTTTTCAATCACAAAATCATTCTGGCAGCTGGTGACCCAGCCGGGCTTGAGAAGCACGGTGCTGTTGGGTCCATGCATCCATTCGTAACCACCGGTTTTCGTTTCGCTGGCGGGGGCTTTCACCGAAGGGGCAAGAATCAGGGCGCACATTATCATGATCGCAAAACTTTTTCTAATCGTATTCATGGCTGTTCTCCTCTTATCAAAATTGGTTGAATTCATGCTGCTTTCCTGCCATGCGGACCGGTCAGAACCGGTCCGCGTTGTTGGATACCGGACGCTCGGCGACCACCCTGCCCTGCAGTTTCCGGTGCACCAACAACCCACCGGAAGTGCGCATGGCCATGTAGGGCAGGTTCATGATGTCCGCCTGGAACGCATCCCCGATGCGAATGCCATACTCACCCAAAAGGGTGTGCTCGAACTCACTCAATCCAACGAAGGCCGGGCCGGATGTGCTGTTGAGACGATCCATTATTTTTTCGTGGGTGGTGTTGCCGAAAGTCCACTCAATGTGGCGAACGGCATGATCATGTCCGGCATGGCTCTTCCTTGCATTCTTCATCATGAAGGCAGCCCCTTCCAATTCACGAACCGGGATGGTCTCGGTTGCGGCGATGCGGCTCATGTCGGCAATATCCAATATGCGGAGACCCATCGTGGTCCGCTCCACGTTCAACACGTGCCCGTTGTAATGACTTTTGAAACGGTTGTTCACCTTGATCCCGTAGTGATCGAACTTTCGTTGCTCGAACTTGGAGAGACCCAGCGTTCCCAGAGACTTCGCGGCCTGAAAACTGCGGTCGATTTTGGCCTGTATGGTTTTGGAAAATTCCCACTTCACCGGAATCGTGGAATGGTTGTGCACCGTAGAGGCCCAGGCGGTGCCGGACATGGAAAGAACGAGGGAAAAAAGGGCTGCTGTTTTTTTTATCTGGTGGAAGCGTTTCATGGTGTACCTCCTGATTCAAAATCCCGTTTACCTGTCTTAATCGATTCACACGTTTTGATTATTTGTCTAATCTCAATATTAGACAAATAATTAGTTTTGTCAATATTTATTTAAACAAAAACAAAAATTTTGTCTAAATAAATTACAAACAATTGATTTAAATATAATTATTTTTGAAAAATAAGGAGGAAACCGGGATTTTTCACGTAAACGGCGGGCTTGTTCAAAAAGAATCAGTTAAAAACTTAGACAAATACCTGGGATGGAAAAACCGTAGAGGTAGAGGAGGAGGTGGAGAAGTTCAAGGGGAATGGAAGAAATGAGGTCAGGATTCTTCCGCGGGGGTCAAGGCGGAGGCCTGGGCGACGTCCTGAAACAATTTGAGAGCCTTTTCGCGCTGGAGGGCATGCTCCACAATCGGGTCCGGGTAGTCCTTACCCAGGCGGCATCCGGCTCTTTCCTTTTCGGAATCAGGTGCGTCGTGTGGCCAGTGGATGTGGGTGTTGGAGAACGCGGCCAGTTCCGGCACGTTTTCACGGATGAAGCGTCCTTCCGGGTCGAAGTTCTGGGATTGGGTGACAGGATTGAAAATGCGAAACCACGGCTGGGCGTCGCAACCGGTGGAGGCGCACCACTGCCAGCCGCCGTTGTTGGAAGCGAGTTCGAAATCGAGCAGATTTCTTGCGAACCAGGCTTCGCCCTTACGCCAGTCAACGAGCAGGTCCTTGACCAGAAACGACGCCACCACCATGCGCAGGCGATTGTGCATCCACCCGGTCCGGGCGAAGTGCCGCATCGCCGCATCGATCAAAGGATAACCCGTCTCTCCCGCGCACCATTTTTTGAAATGGGATTCTTTTCCCGGCCAACGGATGCTGTCGTATTCGGGACGGAATGCGCCGCGAACCACATAGGAATAGCGGTCGAGTATGGTCTGGTAAAAATCACGCCAGATCAATTCCGACAACCATGTTCGCGCGCCCTCATTTTTTCTGCCCATGGCATTGCGCACGAGCTCCCGAATGGATATGGTGCCGAAACGCAGGTGCACGGAAAGGCCTGATGTTCCGTGCTTCACGGCGGGGAAGTCGCGGTCTTTGTGATATCGGTGGATGTGTTTCTGAAATTTCCTCCAGGCGGCGCGGGCTCCCTCCTCCCCCGGTTGAATCCACAGGTCCTTCTCCTTGAAACCAAGGGATTCGAGGTCCCAGGGTTCGATCCATTCCTTGAAAACTTTTGCCGGTGCCAACCGTTTCAGGTTTGCCTTTTCCTCCGCCACCTGTTCCGGGCGCAGTGTCCCCAGCCAGGCATTCTTATACGGGGTGAATACCTTGAACGGCTCCCCCTGCCGCGTTGCGATGTCCGGATATTCGAACACAACCTGATCCATATAAGAATGAAACGCCACATCCCAGATCTTGAGTTTCTGTTCGACTATGCGGTCGCGTTTTCTGGCGTAAGGATCATAGTCGCGGTTGGTGAACACCGCATCGACTTTCAATTCCTGGGCAAGACGGGGAATGTCCAGCACCGGATCGCCGTGGCACACCAGCAGGTCGGACCCTTTTTTAACCAGCCGCGCCTGCATTTCTTTCAAGGAATGATGAATGAAGGTGACCCGCCGGTCATCCTTGTCTTCCAGTTTGCGCAGGATGTTGGTATCGAACACAAACACGACGATCACTTCGCGGGACTGACGGGTGGCAGCTGTAAGCGCGGTGTGATCCCGAATACGAAGGTCACGCCGGACCCAGCATAAGGCTCTTTGGTAAACGGCCATCATTGGATTTCCGAATTTTTCACAATCTTCCCATTGTATCCCGTGAAGACCGGGTTTGTGGGGATAATTTGAAGGGAAGCGCCCGCTCAGGCTCAATTTCTGGAAATGAGGTAGTCCCGCCCGGCCGCAAGGGGTCTGGATATCGTGGACGTGGTGCCGTCGTTCCAGCGGATTTCCACCCGGCTGACGGAATCGTGCGCGCCCAGTCCGAAATGTGCGAACGCCGCGTCAAACGAGTGAAACCCGCCCCCGGCACGGATTTCCCGCATCTGGTGGCGGCCGCCTTCCGGCCCGTAATGGAGGGTGATGCGGCAACCGATGCAGTTGCGGTTGCCCTGCCCATCCTCGAGGCGGAAGCTGATGCTGTTCTTTTCGTCCTCGCCGTTGATGTGAACTTTGAAAGGCCCGTACAGCGTATTGACCACCAGATCCAGGTCGCCGTCGCGGTCGAAATCGAGGTAGGTGTAAGTGGAGCTGTGGTCGAAGTCCTGCAGTCCGAACTCCTCCTCCGCCGGGAGAAAGGTTTTGCCCTGCTGGTTGTGGAAGAAATTATTGGACGTGTATTCCTGCGTGATCAACACGCCGTTTACCACGTAAAGATCCTGCCACTCGTCGTTGTCGAGGTCCACCCAGCGCGCGTTCCAGCTCCATTCCGCCGTGGTCACGCCCATCGCCTCAGAAACATCTTCCAGGGTCTGGTCCTCTTTCCCTTTCAGCATGACGTTGGACATACTGCGGAAACGAATCTCTTCGTCGCGGTTGTACTGTTTCCAGTCTGCCTCAAAATACAAATCGCACATCTTGTACCCCAGCACGTGGCCGGGATCGATCTTGTCGCAGAGCGCGGGATCGTCGTTGCGAGTGGCAAGGAGGGCCATGCGCGTCACCATGCAGTCGCCGATGTCGCGCCGGTTGCCAAGCACACTGCACCGTTGGTGTATGTCCTGTTTTTCCGGATTGAGCAGGGTGACGAGTTGCATCAGGGTGTCGCACTCCCGGCGGCCCAGCACCTGCGTGCCTCCATCGCAGAAGGTTCTGCCGCGTTCCTGCATGAACGTTCCGAAAATGTTCGACACCACATCGATGCCCCGGCTCATGCCGATGTTCGCAAGGTACAGGTCCGGCAACAGGTCGTTGTCGATGTCCCCGGTATCCATGCTCATCGTGTTTTCGGTGGTGATGGGGATGACACCGTCCTGCCGTCTGATCTTGCGAAACGCCCCGCCGCCTTCCCCGAAGTAATACGTATCCGCCACACGGTAGTCGTTGCCCACCGTTAGGTCCTGCACCGCGTCTCCGTTCAGATCGGTGAACAGCACGGTGTGGGTCTGACCCGGGATACCGGGAAGAGGTTTCACTTCAAACTTCAGGTTGTCGTTCAGCACCAGTTGATTGCCCGCGTTGGTCACGGGGGTGCGGGTGAGGATGCCCAGATGGTAATTGCCGTTGGCAATGTCGAGAAATCCGTCCCCGTTCACATCGGCGAATGCCAGGGCGCTGGTCAGCACCGTGTCCCCGTTGGGGACACGCAGCACCTGCGGCACGTTGCCGCGCTTTCCAGGATTCAGCCACAGGTAATTGCCCTCGTCAAAGGTGGTGACGAACACGTCCAGCCATCCATCGTTGTCCATGTCCACCGCCGCCACACTGATCGCTTCTTTCCCCGCGATCACCCCCAGCGGCACATCCAGTTTTTCAAACCGCCGTCCATCCAAATTCTGATAAACCTCAAAGCCGTTGTTGGTGGCCGCCACCACGTCCACCCAGCCGTCGCGGTTGAGGTCGCCGGAAGCCACGCCCCGGCCGAAATAAAAGGGATCGATAAAATTGCGCGGCGTCAGTTCATTGGAATACGTAATGCCCATCTCCGGTCCCGGAACCGAGCGGAACATCTTTCCGGTATCGTGGCCATTGCGCCGGGCGTGCGGAGTGAACTCCACCCGAAGTCCGTCCTGCTCAAAAAGCAATTCGGAAGAACGTGGATTGGTGGGGACAAACTCCATCCGTTCAGGTCGGGGACCACCGGCCTGGAGCGAGGCCGAAATTTTCACCACAGGCTCATTCGGGGTGCTGGCGACGAACGCGTCATACTGCTCCAGCCACTGGATATGGCGGTAGGAGGAAAATTTGTCTGCCGCCAGGCCAACGCCCATGCCGACGGCGGCGACAATGACGAACAGCTTCACCGCCACCCACGTCGAAAACGTGCGCGACACCACCATGGCCGAATACACGCTGAATGTCCCCAGCGTGAACAGCAGGGTCATCACGAATCCGTCCGCCAGCTTCGACATCATCATCGCCTGCGTCAGCATGATGTCAAACGCAATCGGCAAAGGCAGAAACGTTCCCAGCACCGCGAGCACGCTCAGGTTGCGGATATCCGGCTGCAGGCCGATGAAGCGGTCGAGAGTGATGAGGTGGCTCAACACCGCACCCATCAGCCCGGCGAGGAGCATCAGCGGAAACGTCCGCACAAAGATGTATTTAAAGGAGCGGAAAAAATCCTTCACTGCGCCGACCAACGCCTGTCCCCAGCTTTCCTTCTGCACCACTTCCACATCGCAGGTGTCGAACACCGGGTTCGGCTTCTTATCGTTCACCTGTTTTCTTATGGGCGCGTCCTTGGAGATGAAAGGCACGATGAGCAACACCAGCAGAAACGTTGCGCCGATTTTCAACACCGCCATGTAAAACGGAAAAATGGAAAACAACATGGTGAGCACGACGATGTTCAACGTGGGCGAGCTGAACATCACTGCCAGCGCCGTTTCCATGCGGCTCCCTGCGTCGTAGATGCCCTTGGCGATCGGCGCGACGCAGTTCACGCACACGCCGAGCGGAGTTCCCACCAGCATGCCCAGCAGGCTGTTGCGGAAGCGGTTGGGCGAGGGTTTCTTCGGCAGGTAGGACAACAGCGCCAGAAACCCGCCCGCCAGCACCAGGCCGAAACTCATGCCCTTCCAGTTCGTCTCGTACCAGTTGAGCGTGGTGTAAAGAATGCGCGTCGTCAGGTCCGCTCCCGGCGGAACATGAAAGTGCGCCTCGTGCGACAACTTGTCCTCGAAGGCCTCGGTGCCGGACATGGCGGCTTTGCTGCTGAGAGCCGGGTACCGCGACATCAGCCAGAAGCCCACCGCCACGCACAGGCAGAATACGGCTACAAAAACGACGCGACGATTGCGGATCATTGGAATTTCGGGTTGAGATGAATGCTCATATACCCCCGGCAAACCCGCCTTCGCGGGATTGCGGTTTTTGAGAAAGGAATGACGCAGCATTGTATCCAAAAAGAGCTGAAATTCCTACTCATGGAAGGAAAAATACTGGACCCGTTTTCCCACAGGATCAAATTTTTCAAATTCTTTTGAATAACCGTTGGCTTCCAACCGGCGGCGCATTAAAATAAAAGGGTTGGATGGATTCACAAGATCCTGTTGAAGTGAAAACCGAACGCTGTCGATTTGTGGGGGGTGATGCTATGCCGATCAAGTTCACACACGTCGATCTGAGGGAGGAAGACACCACCGAGTCGTTTTTCTCCCACCAATTCCTGAGCGCCCGGATCAAAACCGGGTACGAGTCCAACGAGGGGTTCGATCCCATTTTCACCGATGGACGCAGTGACGAGTGGCTGGAGACCAACTGGAAAGAGGTCAAGGACAACGACCTGAGGTACGAGGAAGACGTCAACCAGTACATCACGCTGACGCTTTCCGAACTGGCCAATCCCCGGTCGCTCGCCTGCTTGAACGAGTACCTCATCGATATCAATTCCGACGCGGGACGCATTGCCGTGTCGCTGAACAGCAAATCGAACCGTTTCACCCTGTTTCGCGTGAACGCGGACTTTCTTCTGCTGAACCTGGGTCTGTTCCGGTCCGACCTGTACCGGGACAGCGACGCTTACCTGGACAAGGGCGGTTCCTATTATTTTTCCGCCGCCACCAGCCTGAAGTCGCTGCAGGGGGGCCGCACCGGCCTGTCCGATGTCATGGAAAAGCTTTCCATCAACTTCGGCAAGTACGTGGAAATCCTACGCCAGATGAAGCAGGACGCCGACAATTACCTGAGTTTTCATACGAAGATTCCGGAAGCGGAGATGAAGCAGCTGGAACATCTGCTGACACTGGAAGTTAAGAAAAGGAACAATCCCGGACCCGGATAAACCGGGATACGGGATACGGCTTACCGCAAACGTACGGACCCGGCGGATTCGCCGGGTTCCACCTGCCGCTTCGCCGGACGGCATCACCACCCAACCCGCAATCAAGGCATCCCTCCAAGTGACGGGAACCGGAACGCGGCTCCCGGAGACGGCACACCCCAAACATGACCCTTCTGCAAACGACAGGACGCTTCACCCTCGACTTCATCCAGAAACTGGGAGTGCGGTTGATTTTTCTAATGCAGGTGGTGGGCTGGGCATTCCGTCCGCCGTTCAAACTGCGCGAGATCGTCAAACAGACCAATTTCATCGGCGTCAAATCCCTGTTCGTCATCCTGCTCACCGCCGTCTTCACCGGCATGGTACTCGGCATGCAGGGCTATTACTCGCTCCGCAAATTTGGGTCGGAAGGCCTGCTCGGCTCCGCTGTAGCCTTGACCATCATCCGCGAGCTCGGTCCCGTGCTTGCCGCGCTCATGGTCACAGGCAGGGCCGGCAGTGCCATCGCCGCGGAAATCGGCATCATGCGCATCTCCGAACAGCTGGACGCACTGGACACCATGGCGCTCAGCCCGCTCAAGTACGTGGTCATGCCAAAGGTCGTCGCGGCGCTCATCGCCATTCCCCTGCTCACCGCCATCTTCGACGTGGTCGGCATCTTCGGCGGTTATATGGTGGGGGTGCACATGTTCGACGTCAGCGCGGGGTCGTTCATCAGCGGCATGGAACTCAGCGTGGAATGGAAGGACGTGTACAGCGGCATCGTCAAATCCATCTGTTTCGCCCTCCTCATGGTGTGGATCTGCTGTTTCGAAGGGTATTATGTGGAACGCTACAGCGGCCACGGTGCGGAGGGCGTGAGCCAGGCCACCACGCACGCGGTGGTGCTGTCTTCCGTCAATATCCTCGTCTGGGATTACGTCATCACTTCCTTCATGATTTGAGCCCATGATTCGAATTCACAACCTGAAAAAACAATTCGGCACGCAGGAGGTACTGAGAGGGGTGAACCTCGAAATCCCGGAAGGACAGATCACCGCCGTCATCGGCCGAAGCGGTACGGGCAAGAGCGTTCTGCTCAAACACATCATCGGCCTGCTCAAACCGGACGCCGGCACGGTAACGGTGAACGGCGACGACATCACGAAAGCCGACGGCCACCACCTCAATGAACTGCGCAAGAAATTCGGGATGCTGTTTCAGAACGCGGCCCTGCTGGACTCGATGAGCGTGTACGACAACGTCGCCTTTCCTCTGCGCGAAAAAACGAAGATGAAGGAAGCGGAAATCCGGGAACGTGTCGACAAAGGCCTGGCCAACGTCGGCATCGTCGGCATGAACCACAAGTTCCCCGCGGAACTGAGCGGCGGCATGAAAAAACGGGTGGGGCTCGCCCGCGCGCTGGTCACGCAACCGGAAATCATCCTGTTCGACGAACCCACCACCGGCCTCGACCCCATCATGAAAAAAGCCATCCACCAGTTGATCTTCGACACCCAGCGGCAGTTCGGATTCACCGCAATCATGGTGAGCCACGACATCCCGGAGGTGTTCGACTTCGTGGACCGTGTGGCCATGCTGTTCGACGGCGTCATTCACGAAACAGGCACACCGGACGAGATGAAACAATCTGAGAACGCCGCCGTGCGGCAGTTTCTGAACGGGGACCTCGACGGCCCCATCCAGATCAATTAACAACTGACAACCCCGGCTCAAATCGGGTATTCTTACAATCGAATGGAAGGTAATCGGGAGACTTCTTTAAATGAATAGCCGCCGTATTGAAATCGTCGTGGGCCTGTTCGTGGTGGCGGGCATCCTCAGCCTCGGATGGCTGTCGTTCAAGCTCGGCAAGAAAGAAATTCTCGGCACCGACCACTACTCGGTGTACGCCGACTTCGAAACCGTGTCCGGGCTGCGTCAGAACGGTGAAATCGAAATCGCCGGCGTGGTCATCGGCAACATCGGCAACATCGGCCTGCACAAGGGCATGGCACGGGTGGAACTCAAAATCCGCAATGACATCACCTTGCCGGAAGACACCATCGTTTCGGTGAAAACCCGCGGCCTGATCGGCGACAAGATTTTGAGCCTGTCCATGGGCGGCTCGGAAGAAACCGTACCGCCGGGAGGCGTATTGTTTGAAACCGAACCCGCCCTCGATCTCGAAAGCCTGATCAGCAAGGCGGTTTTCGGCGACGTTTGATCATTCCATTTCCACGGAATCCGTTTATGAAAAATTCATTGGTTTGCAAACGGTCTCTTGGGGCCCTGGCCTTGGTACTGACCCTCAGCCTGGTTTCCAGCGCCTGGGCTTCTGCGGTGACCGACGGGCTTAAATCCACCATCGACCGGGTCATCAACGTTGTCACCGACGACAAGTACAAAAACGACCCGCAGGCGCGGCGTGCCAAACTGCGCGGCATCATCAATCCCAAGTTCGATTACATCGAGATGGGCAAACGCTCGCTGGCCAGAAACTGGCGCGACCTGAGCCCGCAGGAGCGCAAGGATTTCATCGACCTGTTCGGCCAGCTTCTGGAAAACTCCTACGCCAAAAAAATCGAATCCTACCAGAATGAAGAAATCCTGTACGTCGATGAGGTCATCAAGGGCAAGTACGCGATGGTCAAAACCGAGATCAAACGGAAAAACGATGTCATCGGCGTTGATTACAAGTTGATCCAGAACGGAAGTGACTGGCAGGTGTACGATTTCATCGTCGAGGGCGTGAGCCTCATCCGCAACTACCGGTCGCAGTTCAACAAGATCATCAAAAAAGACTCGTTTCCCGTGCTCATGAACAAGCTGAGCAAAAAAGTGAAGGACCTGGAAGCGGGAACCGACAACGACAAGGACGAACTCTGATTCACCCCGCCCTCCCCTCCCCGGCTGACGCATGATTGCAAGTTCCGCTCCGACACGCATCGACCTTTCAGGCGGCACGCTGGACCTGTGGCCCCTGCACCTGTTCTTCGGCAACCCGCCGACCCTGAATGCTGCCATCAACCTTTACGCGCGGGTGGAGATCCGTTCCCGCCGTGACCGCAAACTGATCATCGAGTCGCGCGACCTCAACCACCGCGCCACCTTCTCCAGTCTCAAACACCTGCCCGACAAAAAGCATCCACTGGAACTGATTCTGCGCCTGGTCAAATTTTATGCACCGAAGAAGGGTCTGGAGATCGTCACGCACTGCGCCGCGCCTGCAGGCTCCGGCATCGGCGGCTCGTCTGCGCTCAACATCGCGCTCAACGGCGCACTCAACCGCTTCACCGGCCGGGGTTACCGGCGCGATCAGATGATCGAGATCGCCAAGAACATAGAAACTCAGGTCATCAACGTACCCGCAGGAACCCAGGACTACTTCGCCGCCATGTACGGCGGCCTGCAGGCAGTGCAACCGTATTACGACCGGCTGGCGTCGAATCCCATTCCCTTTGAATTGGAGGATGCCACACGGCGTTTCGTGTTGTGCTTCACCGGCAAACCCCGAAACTCCGGAATCAACAACTGGACGGTGTACAAGGAATCGATCAACGGCAAGGCATCGGTCAAGAACAACCTGCAACGCATCGCCGACATCGCGCGTGAGATGGAATCGGTCCTCAAAAACAAAAACTGGAACCGCTTCGCCAAATTGTTTGCGGAGGAATGGAAAGCCCGCAAAGCCCTGGCGCCGGGCATCTGCACCAGGGAAATGGAAACGATGATCCGCGCCGCGGGCAAGGCAGGCGCGCTGGCCGCCAAGGTGTGCGGAGCGGGCGGCGGCGGGTGCGTGGCGTTCTTCGTTCCGCCGCAGAAGAAACACGCCGTTCAGGCGGTGTTGCAACAACAGAATGCGCGGGTTCTGGATTTCCGTTTCGTCAAACGGGGGCTGGTGGTGAAATCCGGCTGAAGCTCAACCCCCGTTCCAGCCGGGCACCAGCGTGCGCGGGGTGGTGCCGTCCAGCGCATCAAACACGTTGTCCACCACCAGGTTCGCCATCACTTCGCGCGTGGCGTGGCTGGCGCTGCCGATGTGCGGCGGGATGAGGATGTTGTCCAGCTCCGTCATGCCTTCGGTGAGCTCCGGTTCGTTCTCGAACACATCGAGCGCCGCCCCTGCAATCGTTCCCTTCTTCAGCGCCTCGACCAGGGCCCGGTCATCCATCACCTTGCCGCGCGCGGTGTTGATGAGGTATGCCGTCGGCTTCATCATGGCGATCTGCTCGGCGCGGATCATGTACCGCGTCTCTTCCGTCAACGGCACATGGAGCGTCACGAAATCCGATTCCCTGAGCAGCCGCTCGAGTGGCACCCAGGTCGCATTCAGGCGTTGCTCCTCTTCTTCCGGCAGGCGGTTTCTCTGACAGTAAAGCACCTTCATGTCGAATCCCAACGCACGGCGTGCCACGGCGCGTCCTATTTCCCCACAGCCGATCACCCCCAGTGTTTTGCCGTACACATCATGACCGAGAAACAGCTTGGCCTGCCATCCCGTAAAGTGGCCCTCGCGTGTGTACCGGTCGGCGGGCACGATGGCACGGGCGATCCCCAGCATCAGCGCCCAGGTGAGGTCCGCCGTCGTCTCGTGCAGGACCCCCGGGGTGTTGGTCACCCAGATTTTGTTCTGCCGCGCCCGGGCGACGTCGATGTTGTTGAAACCCGCACCGTAGTTGGCGACCAGTTTCAATTTATTTCCGGCCCCCAGCACTTCGCTGTCGATCCGGTCGGACAGGTAGGTGACCATGGCATCGCTCTCGGCGGCACGCTGTTTCAAATCGGAGACGGGCAAGGATGCCCCTGAATCGTTATAAACCACCTGGCAACGCTGGCGCAGCCGTTCGAGTGCGGTTTCGGAAAAGATGTTGGTGACGGTGACAACGGGTTTCATGATTTCCTTCAGTTCAAAGTTCGCAATGCAGGAAAGTTTTTCAATGATAGGGAAATTTTCCACCTCCCGCCACCCCAAAGCGGCATCGCCGCACGAGCCTCTTCTCTCCCCGGTTTTTCAGCGTGAACCGGGCCGGGGGTTGGGGTAAAATCATCCTATGTTGAAAGTGACCGAAATATTCAAAAGCGTACAGGGGGAATCGACCCGCGCGGGGCTTCCCTGCCTGTTCGTCCGGTTGACGGGATGCAACCTGCGTTGCCGCTGGTGCGACACGGAATACGCCTTTTACGGCGGCAAGTCCATGAGCGTGGACGAAATCATCCACGCGCTCACCCCGCATGAGATTTCGCTGGTGGAAATCACCGGAGGCGAGCCGCTCCTGCAGGATGAAGTTTTCGGCCTGATGCAGACGCTCCTCGACCGCAACTACACGGTGATGCTGGAGACCGGCGGATCGCTTTCTCTCGAACGCGTGCCCGCGGCGGTGATCAAGATCGTCGATCTAAAATGTCCGGGAAGCGGCGAGGTGATGCAGAACCGCTACGACAACCTCGACCGTCTGCAACCGCACGACGAGGTGAAGTTCGTCATCGCCGACCGCACCGATTACGAATGGAGCCGCGACACGCTGAAAAAGTACGCCATCGATCAAAAAGTGCAGGTGTTGTTTTCACCCGTTTACGACAAATTGCCTTTAAAGGACCTGACCGAATGGGTGCTGGAAGACGGCCTGCCCATACGCGTCCAGACACAACTGCACAAATGGATCTGGGGCAAGGACGCCATCGGCGTCTGACTCCATTCATCCTTTCCAGTCACCGTCCTCCGGTTGGAACGTTACCGGGGGTTTCCGGATTTCATGAAAACGCCCTCTTCCGCAAAAACCATCCAGCGCGCTTTGCTCAAGTGGTTCGATACCGACCAGCGCGCCATGCCGTGGCGCGAAACCAGGGACCCGTACCGCATCTGGGTCTCGGAGATCATGCTCCAACAGACGCAGGTGAAAACGGTGATCCCTTATTACGAACGCTGGGTGAAAACGTTTCCCACAGTTGAGAAACTGGCGCGCGCCCGCGAGAACACGGTGCTGAAACACTGGGAAGGACTCGGGTACTACTCCCGCGCGCGCAACCTGCACAAGGCTGCCAGGCAGATCGTACGGGAACACAGCGGCAACGTACCCGATACGCTGGAGGGCATCCTGTCCCTTCCCGGCATCGGCCGTTACACCGCAGGCGCGGTGTTGAGCATCGCCTACGATCAGCCTGTCCCCGTGCTCGACGGAAACGTCAAGCGCGTGCTCTCACGCCTGTTTGGTCTCATGGAAAACGGCGCAACGAAACAATCCGAAAACATCCTGTGGGAACATGCCGAATCCCTGCTCCCGCAAAAACGCCCCGGCGACTTCAACCAGTCGCTGATGGAGCTGGGTGCCACGCTCTGCCTGCCGCAGAACCCCATGTGCCTGCTGTGTCCTGTCGTTCGACATTGCGAGGCCCACCGGCAGGGCGAACCGGAAAAATTTCCGCCACCCAAACAGCGCGCCGCAACAAAAAAAATCGAAGTGAGTGCCGCCATCATCCAAAGAAAAGGCAAGGTGTTCATCCAGCAGCGTCCACGTGAGGGCCTCATGGGGGGGTTGTGGGAATTTCCGGGCGGCAAGCGGGAACCGCATGAAGATACCGAAACCTGCCTGGTGCGGGAAATCCGCGAGGAACTCGGCGTGAATGTGGCCATCCGCGAAAAGGTGATGACCATCCGTCACGCCTACACGCGGTTCCGCGTGACCCTGCACGTTTTCGACTGCACGGTGGAATCCGGCCGGCTGCGTCCCACGCACTGCGAACAATGGCGCTGGGTGCCGCTGAACAAGCTGGACAGGTACACATTTCCCGCCGCCAACGTGAAAATCGTGAATCACCTCATGCAGAACGGCGGGACAAACGCCAACCCCAAAAGGTCACTCTAAACGTGAAAACCATAATCAAACTCACCCCGGCGACGAAAGCCATCCTGGTCGGCGCACTCGGCAACTTCGTATTGTCTGTGATGAAAATCATCGCCGGCATTGTGGGACGCAGTACCGCGCTCGTCGCTGACGGTGTGCATTCCTTGTCCGACCTCCTGACCGATACGGTGGTGCTGTTCACGTACCGCATCAGCCAGATTCCCGCAGACGACAACCACCCCTACGGGCACGGCAAGGTGGAGAACATCGGCTCCACCATCATTGGCATTGTGATCATTACCGTCGGGGGCGGCTTGATTTACGAATCGTGGAAATCCATCCAGGCCGAAACGCAACAGGTGCCGACACTGGTTGCGGCCATCGTCGCCGGATTGACCATCATTATCAAGGAAGGGCTGTACCAGTACACCCATCTCATGGGGGAAAAGGAGAGCAGTCCGTCGGTCGTCGCCAAGGCATGGGATCATCGTGCCGACGCGGGATTGTCCCTCGCCACACTGGTGGGTATTTCCGGCGCCATGATGGGTTACCCGATTCTGGACCCGATTGCCGCGGCCGTCGTCGCCATCGGCATCCTGCATGTGGGATACGTCATTGTGCGGGATGGCATTCAGGATTTAATGGATGCGGGGATGAGCGAGTCCAAGGCGCTGGAGATCACACAGTTCATCAACAGCGTCCCCGGTGTCATTCGTTCGCACGACCTGCGTTCGCGCAAGATCGGGGGCGATTTCCTGTTGGACGTCCACATCCAGGTGGACCGGGAAGCGTCGGTCACGGAGGGTCACCAGGTCGCCGAAGCGGTGCGGCGGCGGTTGATCCGCGAGGAACCCGACATCCAGGATGTGATGGTCCACGTCGATACCGAAGACGACACCAACTTCGAGCCGATCTACCGGGTGAACCGAGGCGATTTGATCCGTCTCGCCGATCCCGTGATCGCCGGAACCCCCGGGGTCGCCGAGAGAACGCGCATCCGCACGCATTTTCACTATGGCCGGATCATTCTGGAAGTGTATGTCAGGCTGGAAGCGGCGCTGAACCGGGAGCAGGAAATTCAAACCGTGAAGGGACTGAAGGAGCGGCTCTCAGCATTGGACCACGTGAACGAGGTGCGCGTGTACCTCGAAACCGAATGAATCATGGGCTAAACGACAGGAAAGGAACTTCATGCCAATCTGCATGACGGCACGTTACCAGGTGGAACCGGAAATGGTCGAGGACATCAAACATACGGTAAAGGAGTTTGTGAAGTACATCCGTATCAACGAACCCACCACCCTGTTCTACATGGCAAACCAGGAGATGGGGCACCCGACGCGGTTTCTTCACGTGATGATCTTCGAGGATGAAAAAGCGGTGGAACGGCATCAACGATCCCCGGCCACCAAGCGGTTCGTGGACGTGGTTTACCCCGCCGCACTGGAACCGCTCGAGTTCAGCCAATTTTATATACTGGGATACAAGGCGTCCTATGAGGGAACCGGAGAACCGTAATCCGGTTTACTTTTTCACCTTGAACTCCTTCAGGTTTTCGCGGGACCACTTGATGGAAAGCTTCGGCCGGTTTTTGTAGGCTTTTTTCTGGAAAGCCGAGCCGAAGATGAGGGGCAGGGACACGCTCGGTTCAACAAAGGCCATGCAGTGGTTGGCTTCCTTGTTGATCTTGCCCCAGGACTGTGCCTCCGCCAGGGTACTGCCGCTCAACCCTCCCCAGTGCGGCGAATCCGTAGTCATCTGGATCGCGTATTTGTGCCCGCCGGTGTTTTTGCCGAAAATGTAGCTCATCACGATGGAATCGTTGATGTAGTTTTTCGGCACGCCCCCCGCCACGTAGAACGCCGAGGTGCGTTTCGATTTGCACACGATCTGTGTGATCTCGTAGTTGTCGCGGATGGAGTCGATGGTGATCGGCTTCCTGCCTTCCTGTTTTGCCACGTAATAGTGCTCCGTCAACCCGATCCCTATGCTGGAATCGTTGATGGCGGGACAGAAGATGGGCACGCCTTTTTTGCGGGCGGTAACGAGAATCGACTCCGGATCGTCGATGGATTTCGAAAGGTAATGCAGGAACTCGCGGCTGGAGTAGGAGCGGGGTTTCAACGTGTCGGCAAAGGCACCAATCAAGGAATCGTATTGCGCAAACTTTTCCTCATCGACATACGTGTCATAGATACGATTGATCAACAGGTCTCGCAGAACCCGGTCGTCCGCATGCGGGCTTCCGCGGTAATGGCCGGAGCCCTGGGCCGCGTAAAAATCCTGGTACAAAACTGCACCGGTGGACACCACCACATCGACCATATTGTAATGAATGAGATCGCGAATGACCTTCCTCAATCCCGCCGCAATCAGCGGGCCCGCCAGCCCGAGCATGATGGTCGGGCGCTCCTTGTCGGTCAGCATGCGTTCAAAAACGCTGGCGCACATACCCACGTTCCGGGCCTGGATCGACGAGCCTTTGAACGCGTCCACCAGGTCGGCCACGCTCTTGATCTGCGTGTAATCGATGGGCGAAATTTTGGTTTTCAGGAGGTTTTTTTTGAGCTTTTTTTCTTCGGAATCGAGGGGATGAAGACTTTTCAGAAAATCTTTGTAGGCCATTTCTACTCCGGTTGCTTGCTGATGAAATGGAAATCATAGCCTTCCATTCCTTCAAAATCAAGCCCGGAGAAGAAATGGCAATACCCCACACCACCGGAACACCGCGTCAAATGCGGGAGCACAGGTCGTTGGCGTGGTTTTTCGTATCCACCTGGTCGATCGCTTCCGCAATTTTTCCGTTTTCATCGATGACGTAGGTGATGCGCGAAGCATACTGATCGTCCTTGCTTTTGATGGCCTGGTAGGCGAGGGAAATTTCGCGGCCAACGTCACACAAGAGCGGATACGGGAAATTGAATTTTTCAGCGAAAGCCTTGTTGTCGGCTTCGTTGTCCAGGCTGACGCCCAGGATCACCGTGTTCTTTTGCTTGAACTGGTCGAACGCATCCCGGAATCCCTGCCCCTCCATGGTGCAGCCCGGCGTGTCCGCTTTCGGAAAAAACCACAGGATCACTTTCTGCCCCCGCAAATCTTTCAGGGTCACCCGGTTTCCGTTATGATCGTTGACCAGAAAATCCGGCGCTTCGGTTCCAACTTGCAACATCTGTCTCCTCCTTCCGAGAATACGGTCCCACAGTGTCTGGATGATGAATTTGACAAGCGACCATTTGATCATTTCAGGATAGGATGCAGATCCGGTGCCTTGAGGTTTAAAAACTTCACGGACCGCGGGGACCGTCCTTTTCATTCCCGGATCCGGGTTTCAGTCCACGACCCAGAAACGCCGTCAAATCAATGCCATAATAACGAAGCGCGGCCAGCACGAGAGCGCAGGCGGCGGCCTCGTCCAAATTCCCCACAAGAGGCAGGTTGTCCGGAATCAATTCAAAAATTCCAGCGGTGGGGTTGATGAGGTAAAGCAGCCCAAGCAGTCCCGCTGCGGCGACGAGAATGCGTTTGGTCAAATTCCGCTCCTCCATCCTCGTCACCCTTTCAAGAGAAGCTCAGCGATTTTTTCTCCCAACGCCAGGTCCTCCGACCGGGTGATCTTGATGTTGTACTCCGACCCGGCAATGATTTTCAGAGGGCGGCCCAGCCGCTCGATGAGCGATCCTTCGTCGGTACCGTAATAACCATCCGCAGCGGCGTTTTCGTATGCTTCTTTTAGCAGCGCGTAGCGAAACGTCTGCGGTGTCTGCATTCGCCACAATCCATTGCGGTCCACGGTGCCCTCGACGAACTGTTCCTTGTCCACTTTCTTAATCGTGTCGCTGACAGGAATCGCAACGATCGCGGCACCGTCTTCCCGTGCCGCGTCAATGGAAGCTTCGATGTGTTCCGGTTGAATGAAAGGCCGCACACCGTCATGCACGACCACGATATCCGTATCCGCGTCCAGCGCATGAAAACCGTTACAGACCGAATCCTGCCGTTGTTTGCCTCCAACCACCACATTCTTTATCTTGGTGGAAACCGACTTCGCCAGTTCGCGCACCATGTCAAGATCGCTCGCCGGAACCGCCAGCACGACTTCATTCACCACGCCGCACCGTTCAAACGCTTCGAGTGTGTGCTGCAAAATGGGTTTTCCGCAAAGTGTCAAAAACTGTTTGGGAACGTTCGTCCCCATGCGCACACCCTGCCCGGCGGCGGGAATGACGGCAGCCACTTTCATGATGGTTCCTGTCGCAAGTAAATGAATGGGACGGCGTTCACTATAAAATCGTTTCCAGTGCTTCGGCAAGGGTTTTCACCCACACCACGTCGAGGGAGGGAGACGTGCCGCCCGGCGATTTGCGCGAACTGTGCGGCACCACGCAACGGGAAAACCCGAGACTGGCGGCCTCCAGCAGGCGGGGCTCCAGTTGAACCACCGAGCGCACTTCGCCGGTGAGACCGACTTCGCCCACCACCACCACACCCGGATCGACAGGCCGGTTCTGAAAACTGCTGGCGATGGCGACGGCAATGCCCAGGTCCACCGCTGGCTCCGATACCTTGATGCCGCCTGCAAGGTTGACGAAAATATCTTCGCCCGCGAGGTTCAGGCCCAGCCGCTTTTCCATGATCGCCACCAAAAGCGTCATGCGGTTGGGATCGACCCCGGTCGCCATGCGGCGCGGCATGCCGATGGAGGATGACCCGCTGACCAGGGCCTGCACTTCGACCAGCAGGGGCCGCGTGCCTTCCATGGTGGCGACAATGACCGAACCGGTGGTGTCCTGCGGCCGCTCGGCCAGAAAAATTTCCGACGGGTTGCCGACCGGCGTCAGTCCTTCCTGCGACATTTCGAACACGCCCATCTCCGGCGTCGCGCCGAACCGGTTTTTTATCGCGCGCAGGATGCGGTACGAATGGCCACGCTCGCCTTCGAAGTACAGCACCGCATCGACGATGTGTTCGAGCGACTTGGGACCGGCGATGGCACCTTCCTTCGTGATGTGGCCGATGATGACCACCGGGAGCGAGCGCGTCTTGCATTCCTGAAACACCTTGAACGCCACCTCGCGCACCTGGCCGATGCTCCCCGGGGCGGATTGCAGGTCTACCGTGTAAAACGTCTGGATGGAATCGAGCACCAGGACATCCGGTTTCGCCTGATCAATCAGGCGCAAAACCTCCTCGATACAGATCTCAGCACCGATGATGAGGTCGTCATCCAGACAACCCAGGCGCTGGGCGCGAAGCTTGATCTGTTCCGGCGACTCCTCGCCGGAAACGTACAACACTTTTTTTCCAGAGCGGGCCACGCGCCACATGCTTTGCAGAACCAGGGTGGACTTGCCGATACCCGGGTCGCCACCGATCAACACAAGCGACCCCGGGACCAGCCCGCCCCCCAGGGTACGGTCGAACTCTTCAATGCCTGTGGGAAGACGTGAGGAAGGAGCTTCCAGCACCTGCGTGATGGGTTGCAGGGACGGTGTTTCTTTTTTGGCGCGGGGAGTGCGTCTGGAGTCGGCCGCGGGTGGGGACACCTCTTCCACCAGCGTGTTCCAGTCTTCGCACGCGGGACACTTTCCCATCCACTTGGGAACGCGGTGTCCGCAGGACTGGCATACAAATGCCGTCAGGGTCTTCGCCATGATGAATTCGTTCCCGGTTCAGCGGCAGGTTTTGTTTGATCCCTCATTTTCACTCGATCATTTATTCAGGATTTTCAAAATGTCGTCACCGCGCGCAATGGCCACGTTGCCCTTGCGCCGCAAGTCTTCCAGACGGTCGCGGAACTCCTTGTGCGTCTCTGTGAGCGAACCGGTAACGGTCTGGATATTCTGGTTGATCTTGTTCTGGTTGCCGAGGACCTGCGCCAGCTTGTCCTGCTCCTGCGCGATGGTTTTCAATATCTCAACCAACCTTGAAATTTTCTCATTGCTCAAGTTGTCTTCAGTGCGCCCGGCATCGATCTTTTGTGACACCGCATCCATCTTATCGTTGATCTGGGCGGTGCTGGTAAGCACACCCTTGGTGGTGTCCACCAGCTTGGAAAACTTGTCATTCGTCTGCTGGCCCAGAGTCCGGACCTGGTCCAGCTTCTGGTTCGCCGTATCGATTTGTTGTTTTGCGGCGGCGTTTTGCGAATCGAGCGATTGCAGTCCCGCCGCGAGTTTGTTCATCTTCTCATCCGAAACCAGCAGGTTGCTCTGAATCACTTCCTGCTGCTTGAGCAACTGCTGGTTCATGACGCGCAAAGCCTCCTGCGCCTGCGCGGTTTCGGTGAGGCGTTTGTCCACGATTTCCTTCAACTTTTTCATGGTCTCGCGGGTCAACTCAATGTCCTGCTTATTTCCCTGCTGGCGCGCGGAGACCTCATCCAGCTTGACCAGTTCCAACTGCTGTTGCTTGAGGCTGTCGGAGAGGATGTCGATGAGCTTTTGGTTTTTTTCCTGGTTTCCTGTCTGCACGGTTTCCAGGCGCACCACACCGGCGAGAATGTTTTCATCATGTTTGTTGAGCGTCTGGAACCCGCTGGTCATGACCTGGTTGTTCTGTTTTTGCAGGCTGGCCATCTCCGTCACCGCCGAAACGGCGCGGCCGATACGCTGTTCCTGCGCCTGTCCGATCCGGTCCATGTCCTGCGCCAGCCCTTTCTGCAATCCATGAAAATTTGCCTCAAGATTTTTCATGAAGGCCTGCTGATCGGCTTTCTGCTGTTCCGCCTGCCGGTTCAGGGCTTCGATCTGCCCCGCGAACTGGCTTTTCAGGTCACCGGTCAGTTTTGCTTCCAGACTGTTCATCTGGGTTTTAACGCGGGTGATGTCGTCATCCAGTTTCACATTGGCTTTTTGATTGATCACCTGGTTCTGCTCGATGGACCCCTGCAAAGAAGCCAGGCTGCTGTTCAGCAGTTCGACCTGACGGGCAATCCGGTTGTGCCGTTTGAGCGTGATATCATTGAGCCTGTTCATTTGGTCCACCAACTGACTCTGGGCCTTTTTAACCGCCGCCAGTTCCGGGAACAGGTTTTCCACCAGCCGGGTATTCAGTTTTTTGAGTTCCGCGTGGATTTGTTCATCCGAGGCATCGCCTCCACCGAACAATTGCGCAAATCCGTTGCTGCCAAACAGAAACAAAACAAAAATAGCGGTTAAGAAAAAAATCAGAGGCTTGGTTTTCATGGTTTCTTCCCGCGAAAAGATTGGGTTGAAAGTGGATCAACTTTGTAGAAAAAGTCGATGACAGGCTTTGAAAAGTCGAAGACAAAAAAAATCGACCGCAACAAGTATACCCTGTTGCGGCCGATCCCTTGAAGAGCTAATTTTCCAACTGCTGAATCGTCAACCTCATTCAGAAATCAGAAAATGCGCGCGGCGGTTGCGCCACCAGCAATTCTCACTGCTTTCAAAGCAGAACGGTTTTTCTTCACCGTAGCTGATGGTGTGCAGGCGGCTTTCATCCACACCCTGGGAAGCCAGGAACTTCTTGGTGGCCAAAGCCCGGCGCTCGCCGAGACCCAGGTTGTAGTTGTTGGTGCCGCGCTCGTCGCAGTGCCCCTGAATTTCCACTTTGGCATTGGGGTTCTGCTTGAGCCATTGCACGTTGGCGCGCAGGCGGTCCTTGCTTTTTTCATCGAGGTCAAAGCTGTCAAAGGCGAAGTAAACGTCTTCGATCTGCGCCGTAGGTTCGAATGCAAGCAGGCGTGCCTCCTCGATCTTTTCCGGCTCCTCCGGCTGCTCAAACACCTTGGCGGTGTCCTCGATGACCGGATTTTCCTGAGGTTCGGCGACAAACGTGTCGTTGCTCATGTCCATTTGTTCGACCTTCGTGGTTTCCTCTTCCTTCGGCGCCTCTACCTGGAAATCAGGAATGGTCGTCGATTCCACCGGTTCTTCCACAGGTTGTTCTGCAGATTCCGTAATGAAGGCTCCACTTTCCTCAGTATCCTGAATCTGGATATCGAAACCCTCTTCCGGCTGGGTTTCCGGTTCCGGAGTGGGTTCCGGCTCCACCGACACGGTTTCGACGGGCTCCTCAGGAGGGTTTTCCACTTCAGGAGCGAGCTTCTTCGCACACCCTGTAACTCCTACCGCCAAAATAAAAATGGCAATGCCACAAATCAAACGCATTTTTTTTGCCTTGAGTAAATTGTTCATAATTTTTCAACCTCTTGTTAACGACTCCCTCATGTTGATGTAGCTATATTATAAAACCGATTCTTGAATTTTTTAACTATGCCGTATTTACAGGGAAAATAACTCTAAGCATTGTAATCAATTTTTTCCCAAAAACCAAATCGAGTTTTTAAATAAATTTTTTAAAAACAACCAGTTAAAGGAACAACGCCGTGGCAGTTCCTTAATTCACCATTTTTCAATTGGAAATCCCTGTAGCTGATTTGACCCGCAGAAAACCCGGTTCTTCCCTATTCGGAGCAACCCGGAGAAGGGTCAATTGTTTTCTCCCTGTAAATACCGTCTGGGATAAGGGGACCAGGTTGGGCTGTAACTGCCCTGGGGCAGGTGCGTCAGCTGGCGGCTGGGTTTTCCGTTGAATCCCTTGATATGAACCGAAGAATACCTCCCGTGCGCCACACGGTAAGCCAGAAAGCGGCCATCAGGAGACCAGGAGGGTTCTTCCTTATTACTCGGTCCCTGAGTAAAAAGTGCCGTTTTTCCTGTTTCTGGAAAGAACAACCGGATCTGATGGTAATCCCCCACCCGGGAAGTGTAGGCAATTTTATCGCCATCCGGCGACCATGCGGGGTTGTCGTTGTACCAGGAATCAAAGGTAATGCGGCGCACGCCCTGTTGATCCCCGTCCTCGGCGTCCATGATGTAAATCTGCGGACGTCCCGCTCCCGCGCGGTCGGATGTGAACGCAATACGTTTTCCGTCCGGCGACCAGGTGGGTGAGGTGTCTATATTAAAGTGTCGGGTCAGCCGCGTCAACTCGTTCCACCGGCTGAGCGTGTAGATTTCAGAGTTCTCGTCCTTGCTGAGCGACAGCGCAATGCGCGACCCGTCCGGCGACCACGCCGGCGCGGAATTGAGGCCGGGAATGTCCAGAAGCGTGCGGCGTTTCTCCCCGTTGGTGGACATGAGGACCATATTCGGATTGCGGTCACGGTACGAGGTGAAGACGATCGTGCGGCGGTCCGGCGACCAGTTCGGCGACAGCACCACCGACTGTTCGTCCGAAATCTGTTTCAGGTTCTCGCCGTCGAAATCAACCGCATACAATTCCTTGCCGAAATCGCTGGTGGCGAGGAAACCGATTTGCGTCTCCGCCACGCCGCGTTTGCCGGTCAGCTGGTCCATCAACTCGTCGGCAAACCTCTGCATGATGGTGCGCACATACTGCCGACCACCCTGGTAACGTTTTCCCATCAGGTAACGGTTGTGCACCACGTCGTACAGACGGAAGACAAACTGCACGCCTCCGTTCAGTCCTTCAGTGCGGTATTGTGTCTTCACCAGCCACTGCGTGCCGATGCGGCTCCATTCGAGGAACAGGGGACGCGACTGCCCGCCCTCGGTTGCCGCCAGTTCCGCAAACACTTCGGTTTCCATGGGCCGGAAAAGCTCGAACAGTCGCAGGTTGGTTTGCAGAATCTCCCGCGCCTCCCTGGCAAGATCCGCATCCTGCCCCGGTTCGGTTTCATAAAACGGAGGGACGGCGATTTCAATTTCCGTCGCCGTTTCCTTATACAGGTCGAGCTCCACGTCCAACTCGGCCAATGCCGGCAGGGGAAGCAGGAACAGCCCGAAACACACAATTATCGTGAAGGCGAATCGCATATTATTTTTTCGCAATGTATTTGAAGTTGATGGTGATATGCAGGTTGGGCTCTTTCAGGGCGGAAGGAAATTTCGGGAACGGGGCCGAATCCTTGATCGCCATGAGCGCCAATTTATCCAACTGCGAATCGCCGGAACTGGCCACCAGTTCCGGCTGATCGATGTTGCCTGCACGGTAAATATAAAAGGAAACCTTCACCTCATTGTGCCCCGCACCGAGGGGGTTTCTCCAGTTTCTGTAAATCTGCTGGTGCACGCGCCCGACGTACTGGGAAAGCGGGTCCGCCGCCTGCGCCTGCCCGACCGGTCCCTGATACACAAACGTCTGCTTGCTGCCCGCGCCGGTTGCCTTGCCCTTAACGCCCTTGCCCAGCGTGTCGGACTTGACCGCCCAGATGCGGCTCTTGAATTTTACCGGCTGGGACCGGGTGCTTTCACCCAGGTCAAAACTGACTTCAACCTCATGCTGTTTGTCGAGCGACGCGATCTTGTCCAGAACCTGCTGGGTCGATTCCATCTGCTGGACAATAAGCGTTTCAAACTCCTGCGTGCTGGTTTTCTTCTGGATGACCACGGGTTTGCTGGATTTTTTGAGTTCCTGCAACTCCTCCAGTTTCTCCAGCAACTCCCGCCGGTCCGCCACCGTCGTATCCGGGGTGCCGCTTTGAATTTTGCGTTTGGCCAGCATGGCGAATTCCAGTTCCTCCAGGCTCAGGTCTTCCTTCCTGGGAACGGGATTGGGCTTCGGCATTTCAATGGGAACGTGCTTCTCCATCTGCAGGGTGTCGAATCCTTTCAACGCCTCGGTCACGCGCGAGGGCCCCGGTTTCTTTTTCTCACCCGGAGACTCCGCAGGCGTTTTCAACGCATCGAGCTCGCGCAGGGAATCTTCCAGCAATGTCGGCGATGACTTTTTATTCGTGGGCTGCTTGACCGTCGGCGGCAGTTTGGCCATCTGTTCCAGTTCCTCCAGGGTGGACAAGGACTGCCCCGGTTTGGTTTTCGGCGTGGGCGTGCCGGTGAACGGCAGGTCTTCCAGCTTTACGCTTTTATCCCCCGAGGTGAACTTGCTTTTGGGCTGGGGAACCGGATTCGGTGCCTCTTTGGTGCCCGACGTTTTTTTGGTGAGCGGCTTCTGCGTCACCGGGGTCTCCACCGCACTCTCCTGGGATGGCGACACGGCCTTCTGCTGCTGGCCCTCCTCCGGCAGGTCGCCGGGTTGCGATCCGGGAATGGCGGGAACTTCGACGAGGTCCACGGTGAACACCGGGCGGATTTTCTCCTGCACCCACTCGGACTTCGGCATGAACAGCACGAGGGTCAGCATCAGGCAGTGCACGAACACGCTGATGACGAGCATCTGGTTGAAGTTGTAAAACTGCGAAGAATGCAAACTCATTCTCCCGGCTCGGTCATCATGCCGATGTTTTTCACGCCGGCGCGGCGGATGGTGGCCATGACCTTCACCACGTAGCCGTAGTCCAGGTTGCGGTCGGCACGGAAATACACCGATCCCTTTTCGTTGTTTTCAAGGTAGCGTTGCAGTTTCTCGCCCAACTGCACCAGCGTCACCAGTTCTTCCTTGTCGTAATACACCTTCTTGTTACTACGGATCGAGATGGTCGGCACGTCCTTCACCTCTACCGTCTCGGTGCTTTCTTCCGGCAGGTCCACATCCATGCCGTGCTGCATGAGCGGAGCGGTGATCATGAAAATGACCAGCAGAACCAGCATGACGTCCACGAACGGGGTGACGTTGATGTCCGCCATCAGGCGGGGGTCTTTGCGGTAATCCATAATGCGTTTCCTGGGGGATCAGTAATCGACGGGTTTGCGGAGGAAGTCCTTTTCGGACATGAACAGGAAGTCGCGGGAGAAGTCGTCCATGCGCGCGGTGAAGCCGCGGATCTTGGCATTCAGGTAGTTGTAGAACACGACCGCCGGAATCGCCGCAAACAAACCCGCCGCCGTAGCGATCAACGCCTCGGCGATGCCCGGCGCGACGCCGCCGATGCTGGCGGAACCCTTCACGCCGATCATGCGGAACGAATGCATGATGCCCCACACGGTGCCGAACAGGCCGATGAACGGCGTCGTGCTCCCGGTGGTGGCCAGAAAATCCAGGCGGTGCGCCAGCCTTTCGATTTCGTGGTTGATCGCCTTGGTCAACGACAGGCCGATGCCTTTGAGGTCCTGCTCGGAGAGCGCCACCTCCCGAGCCATTCCGGCTTCGCGCCCCTGTTCGTTGTTGCCGCTGTACCGGTACAGCTCCGAATAGCCGGTCAGAAACACCCGGGCCACCGGGCTGTACTTCAGCTTCTGCGAGAAATTGTAGATGTTCACCAGGCTGGAACTCTGGCTGAACACGCGCAGGAAACTCTGGTCCTCCTGCTTGGCTTTACGGTAAGCGATGAACTTCGTCAGGATGATGGCCCAGGACACGATGCTGAATATGAGAAGCAGTACCAGAACCGCTTTCGCCATGGTGCTGGAACGGGAAACCATTTCAAAGATGCTGAGGGGCATGGTCGATGGATTGAGCGTTTCCATGAAAGAAAAATCCTATGAGTGATGAATGGAACGTGCTTGCGAACTTCCGGGCAGGGACGCCTTAATTTATTTAAAATCAATCACCTATTAAAAAAACGCCTTTAGTTTACCGCATTCAGGAGGCGCAATTCAATCGGGGGAATCTGCAAAAAAACAAGGGCGGGAAATTCAGCGGCTTTGTTTCCCCCACTGGGGGGAGGAACTTTGTATTCAGTAACAGAGGTGAGAAAGAAGCGAAAAGAGAAGAAACGTGGAGGGGTCGAGCCGGTTTCAGCCTTTGACGCGTTCCTGGTAGGCGCCGGTGGAGGTGGACACGCGCACGACTTCGCCGATGTCCACAAACTGCGGCACGGTGACAACCAGCCCTGTCTCCAGGGTCGCGGGTTTGCCGGAACCGGATACCGTCGCGCCCCGTAATTGCGGCTCGGTATCGACCACTTTCAACTCGACCGTCTCCGGCGGCTGGACGCCGATCGGACGGCCGTCATGAAATTCCACGGTCACGCGGCTGTTGGGAAGCAGGTACAGCTTCACGTCGCCCAGCACGTCGGCCTCGATGAAAATCTGCTCAAAGGTTTCGCTGTTCATGAAGCAGTAGCCGCTGGTCGCATCCTCGTACAGAAACTCCATCTCCGACTGCTCGAGCGTGGCGCGCTCGATTTCCTCGTCGGCGCGGAACTTGACCTCGGTCTGGGTGCCGTCTTTCAAACTGCGCAGTTTGGCCTGCATGAAGGCGCGCTTGTTGCCGGGGGTGCGGTGCTCGGCCTTCATCACCCGGTACAGGTCCTTGTTGTAAACGATCACGTGACCGGCACGGATGGAGTTGCCGCTGATGTAGTTTGCCATCTAAAAAATCTCCTGAATGCACAACGATTGCCAAAACCGTCCCGCACCGCGTTCTTACGGACCGCAAGCCGACTGGTTTGATGGATGTTTACGGGACCTGGAAGAGTGGGATTCGAGCCGAATCGAGGCACGATCATACCACAAAATGGATAAAGGGTGCCAGATTCCCCGCCGGCGCGCCGGGGTGCGTCGCCAAACCGGCGAAATTGTGGCACAATCCGGTCCATGGACTGCCCTCTCTGCACGTCTCCTACCCGGGAGTTTGCCCACAACCTGCAACGCGAATACCGCCTGTGCAAAACCTGCCACCTGATTTCCGTGCCGTCCGAATCGCATCCCTCCCGCGAGGAAGAGGAGATGCGTTACCGCGAACACGAAAACAGCCTCGACAATCCCGGCTACGTCGCCATGTTCATGGACAAGATCCGCCATATCAAGGAACACTGCCCGCAGGCGAAAACCGCACTCGATTACGGATGCGGTTACGAACCGGTGCTCGCCGCCCTGCTTGAACGCGAGGGCTATCGCGCTGAAAAATACGATTCCATTTTCTTCCCGGACCTGCCTGGTGACAGGCGCTTCGATGTGGTTGTCTCCACCGAAACTTTTGAGCATTTTCACAATCCGGCGCGCGAGATGGAGCGCATCGGCGGCCTGTTGGAACCCGCGGGGTTTCTCGCGGTGATGACGCGCTTTTATACGGAAATGAGCCCGCAGCCGAACGCGTCGTCGTTTCTCAACTGGTACTACCAGCGCGATCCCACCCACGTCTGTTTTTACCGGCTGGAAACGTTCGACTGGATCGGCCGCACCTGCGGTTTCCAACGGGTGTTCGACAATGGCAAGGATTTCGTCATTCTGCAGCGCAGGGAACGGAGTGGCGTTTAATTTATCCGTTCCCTCTTGAAAAAATCTTAAAATCAGGGATCATCTAGTTCGAAACATCTTTATCCACTCCTTCAACCAAAGAAAGCATCATGGCTGGCGAATATATCTTTTCCATTTCCCAACTGCGCAAAACCTACGGCGCCAAAACGGTATTCGAGGACATCAATCTATTTTTCTATCACGGCGCGAAGATCGGCATCGTCGGCGAGAACGGCACCGGAAAATCCACCCTGCTGCGCATCATGGCAGGCGAGGACCAGGAATTCGAGGGCAAGGCGCAACCGCTGAAAGGCACGAAGGTCGGCATCCTGCACCAGGAACCGCAACTCGATCCGGACAAGACCGTGCGCGAGGTGGTGGAGGAGGCATTCGAGCCGATCCAGAAACTCATCAACGAGTTCAATGAAGTCAGCGCCAGCATGGCCGAAGCCCTGCCGGAAGAAGAGATGGAACGCGCCATGGAGCGCATGGGCAAGTTGCAGGATGAAATCGACGCGGTGGACGGCTGGGAACTGGACCGGCAGATCGAGGTGGCGATGGACGCGCTCGTCCTGCCGCCCGACGACCAGAAAACCGGCACGCTCTCCGGTGGGGAAAAACGCCGCGTCGCGCTGTGCCGACTGCTCCTACTCAAGCCCGACATCATCCTGATGGACGAGCCCACCAACCACCTCGACGCGGAAACCGTCGCCTGGCTGGAAGACACGTTGAAGGAATACCCCGGCAACGTCATCGTTTCCACCCACGACCGCTACTTTCTCGACAACATCACCAAGTGGATTCTGGAGTTGCAGGGCGGACGAGGCATTCCGTTCGAAGGCAACTATTCTTCGTGGCTCCAGCAGAAGGCGTCGCGCCTGGCGCAGAAGGAGAAGTCCGAGTCCAGCCTGCGCAAACGGCTGGAGAAGGAACTGGAATGGATCAACACCAATCCCGGTGCGCGCCGCACGAAAAACAAAAGCCGCATCAAGGAATTCGAAAAACTGTCGCAGAAGAAATCGGACAATGGCGACAACAGCCTGGACATCCAGATCGCGCCCGGTCCGCAGTTGGGCGACAAGGTGATCGAGGCGCGCGGCCTCAGCAAAGGATACGGCGACACGCCCCTGATCGAGGACCTCACGTTTTCCATTCCGCGCGGCGGCATCGTCGGCGTCATCGGTCCCAACGGCACCGGCAAGACCACCCTGTTCCGCATGATCGTCGGGGAAGAACAACCCGATGGTGGCTCACTGGAGGTGGGACCGAGCGTGCAGTTGTCGTACGTCGATCAGCACCGCGACGAACTCGATGACAATAAAACCGTGTTCGAGGAGATCACCGGCGGCACCGACCAGATCGAGGTCGGCGACCGCGTCATGAACTCCCGCGCCTACGTCGCGCGTTTCAATTTCCGCGGCGGGGACCAGCAGAAAAAGGTCGGCAACCTGTCGGGAGGCGAGCGCAACCGCCTGCACCTGGCGAAACTGCTACGGCGCGGCGGCAACGTACTCCTGCTTGACGAACCGACCAACGACCTCGACGTCACCACCCTGGGCAACCTGGAAAACGCCATCCTCGATTTTCCCGGCTGCGTGGTGGTGATCAGTCATGACCGTTTTTTCCTGGACCGCATCTGCACACACCTGCTCGTGTTCGAGGGCAACAGCAAGGTGCGCTGGTTCGAGGGCAACTTCGAGGCCTACCAGGAAACGCGCCGGCAGGAGTTGGGGGGACGCGAGGAGAACCGCCGGTCGAAGTACAAGAAACTCACCCTGCATTGAGGAGACGCGCCATGCGGAACCGGACGGTCATCGCCTGCGGCCTGCTCCTGGCGGGCTGGCTCATGATGCCCGGCCCGGCGGGCGCGGACGATTTTCTCGACACCCCCAAATCCGACGCCAACATCAAGCCGTTTGTTTTTCCCAAGTCGATGAAGGTGATCCAGAGTTGCACGGCAGCGGAGTTCTGCCTGCATCACACGCCGGAGGTGACCCGCGGGCAAAAAGCGTATGCGGATGATCTCGGTCTGGACCCCGTGGGCGTGGACCGGGTGTTTGCCGACAAGGCTCCGGTCAAACGCACGCTGATGAAGATCGATCCCGCACGCCTCGCGCCGCTCACCCTGGGCGACGACCTGCACCGGCCCGTCAACCGCGGTACGCTTCTGAAGCTGGGCGAACAGTACGATGAAGACATCCTGCTGGTTTACCGCGCCGGGTTTGCGTGGCATCCGGACAACCCGCAGATCCTCCTGCAGGGCCTGCTTTACCTTGCGAAGCAGAAAAAAGTGCTGGCCCTCTCCGACGTTTCGCACGGCGTGGAATACGGTCTGCCGCACCCGGAAGAAACGCTGGGCGGCATTTACTTTTCTTTACTGGAGCAGATGGAAGACGAAGCCCGCCGCATCCTGCACGCGCACAAATACGAAAAGCGCCGCTCAAACTACTGACACTTCACTGACCCGCGAAGGTGCGCAGGTAAAGAACCAGCTGCCAGATTTCAGTCTCCGAGAGGTTCCGGTGGGCGGGCATGGACGTGCCCGGCGAGCCGTTCCGGATGACCCAGAACAACTGCCCGTCGGGAAGGCCTTGCATGGTAGCACCACAGGTGAAATTGCGCGCCGGGGGCGTGCTTTCGAAATCCGGGTCGCCCAACCCATCCCCCCGCTCACCGTGACAGGTTTTGCAGGTGAGGGGTTTGGCCGTTCGCTGATACAGCGCCTCGCCCTGCGCCAGGTTTTCGCCGGTCGCCTCAAGAGGATTGGTGCGTTTGTAGAACGCCGACGGTGCGCGCGGGGTGCTGCGTTTTTGCGGACAGACGCCCGACGATGAGACCTGAGTGACCTGAGCCTCCTGCTTCTCCTCCATGAATTCCGGCATCTCCACTTCCGTGGTACCGCCGCAGGCGGACAACGCCGCCATCCAGCATCCCAACCCCATCCCTATCCATTTCTTCATGATTCGAATTCCATTTTCAAAAGGGAGGGCCTTTCTATACCGAACCCTATCCGTGGAAAGGCCCTCGTTGCCGCTCGCGTTTCAATTTCCCTTGAACGTTTCGCGGAGGTAGGCGATGACATCCGCCACGCCCTGGTCGCCCAGGGTCAACCCCCAGTAAGGCATGTACGGCGACTTGCCCACCGACTTGCCTCCGTAGTAAATAACATTGTACAGGTAGTCCTCCGGATAGACGTTCAAAGGCAACTCCGAATGCACCGCGGGTTTGGGATCCAGTCCGGAAGCCGCCGGCCCGTCGCCTTTGCCTTCCGCACCGTGGCACTGCGCGCAGTATTCCTTGTAGATCGTCGCCCCGCGTTCAGCGCTGGCGTTCTGGAAATGCTCGCTCTTCCACGGCTCGTAAAACTGAAAGTCGGAATCGCCCTCCGTCGCGAGGAATCCGGTGATGTAATACAGGCCCAGTCCGCTGACATCGGCGACAAACTCGCCGCTGTGCGGCACGAAGTCCGGCGGATTGGAATTGAAACGGTAAATCCAGTCCTTGTTCAGACGCTTGCCGGGATTGAAAAACGAGGCACTCTGGGGTCCGCCGAGCTTTTCATCGTCCTCCATGATCTGGTGGCATCCCGTGCAGGAGTGTTTTTTGAACAGTTCGCGCCCGAACTGGGCGTGAAGCTCGGTGAATTGGGACAGGTCGATGGCGTCCTTCTTGACGCGCGGGTCCTGCAGATGCTTTTCGAAATAATCCGCCATCGCTACCGCCTGCTCTTTGGTGAGGGCGGGGTGATTGACCGGAGTTTGCGAGATGTCCCACCGGTAATTTTTCTGATAGACGTTGTCTTCCTGGCCCATCAGCCAGCGGACCAGCCACGGGCGCTGGAACTTGACGCCCGCCCACATGAGGTCAGGAGCCCGCAACTCGAAGCGGGATTTGGCCTCGCCTTCAAACCGGTGGCAATTGGAACAACTGTGGTCGATCAGATTTCTGGCGACCGACTCATCCGCCGCGCTCGCAGGCGGAGCCGGCAGGAACAGCAATAACAGGAAAGCGGAGATGGCGAGGCGGAAACAAATGCGGAATACAGGCAGACAATTCATAAGGCAGCTCCTTTCAAAAACCGCAAACCTTCCACATTGCAGGAACCCATGTTCCTGCAATGTGGAAGAATTTGAAGGACGGATCGTGTGACCAGCCCGGTAGGCGGTTGTGAATGGACCCTGTCTGCCTGCTGAAATCCGGGCCTTACTTTGACAACTGGCGGATGTAGAGGATCAGCTTCCACACCTCGTTCTCATCCATGAACGGGTAAGGCGGCATACCGGTGGGCGTGCCGTTTTTGATGATCCAGTACATCTGCCCGTCGGTGATCTCCTGCATGGTTTCCCCGCAGGTGAAATTGCGCGGCAAAGCTTGAAGTCCGTTGGCCATCATGCCCATGCCGTTGCCCGAAGGACCGTGGCACACCTTGCAGGCGGTGGGTTCCGCCGTCCATTGGTAAAGGGACTCGCCCTTCTCGATGTTTTCCTTGGTCGGTTCCAATGGATTCTTCAGGTTGTACACCGTCTTCGGAGCCTGAGGCGCGGTGCGGGTCTGCGGACAGATGCCTTTGCCCCCGCGGCCCATTCCGTGGTGCAGACCGTGTCGTTCGTGATCCCCGCCATGCGGACTGCCCTGGTGCATGGCGAGCTGGATTGTTTCGTTGTCTCCGGAGCCCGGAGTGTCTGCGTACGAAAACTGCGGTCCCGTCGCAAAACCTGCAATGAACAGGGACAAGGAAAGAGCCCTCATCCAGAAAGTACGTTGGTTCATGGTTCCCCTTGTTCGTTGGTTGAATCTACTTTTGAAAAGTTTCGTATATATAAAATCAACTGCCAGATTTGATCCACATCCAGCGATCCAAACGCCGGCATGACGGTTCCCGGTGAACCGTTGCGGATCACCCAGAACAGTTGACCGTCCGGCAAATCCTGCATGGTTTGAAAACAGGTGAAGTTTCGCGGCTTCGGATGCACCGCCTTGAACATGATACCCAGTCCGTTTCCCGAAAGCCCGTGACACACCCGGCAGGCATGCGGCTCGGCATCGAAATGGAACAGCGTTTTGCCTGCCAGGATATTGGTCTCCGTCGGCTCCAGCGGATTTTCCAGCTCCAGGTATTCCTGCGGTGCCGTGGGCGTCTGGCGGGTTTGCGGGCAGATTCCCGAATGCCCGGGCAAATCCGTCAAACCCGGCGGGGCGGCGGGGACCAGCAACAAAGCTGTGAACACCAGTTCGAGAACCTGCATGGCACTCCCTTCTCCGCCCGCACCCAAAGGCGAACAAACTCCGTTAATTTTCCGGCGGCAGCTCCGGCACCACCACTTCGATGGGTTCGCCTTCGAGCGCCTTCATGAACTCCACCAGGTCGTTGACTTCCTGCTTGCTCAGTCCCAGCGGGGTGATGAAAGGACTTTTGTTTTCATCGACATCCCCGCCGCGGTTGTAAAACTCGATTACGTCCTTGAGTGTCTTCTCGCTTCCATCGTGCATGTAGGGTCCCGTTCGGCTGACATGACGCAGGCCGGGCGTTTTGAACGCGCCCTTGTCAGAATCGTCCTTGGTGACGCCATAGCGCCCCATATCGTTCCCCTTCACTCCGATGTTGTGGAAATTACTGTCGGTGAAAGCGGGTCCGTTGTGGCAGATGGAACACTTGGCCTTGCCGAAAAAAAGGTTCATGCCGTTGATCGCCGACTTCGACATCGCGCTTTTATCCCCATTGTTGTACTTATCGTAGGGAGAATTCTTCGAAACCACCGAACGTTCGAACGTGGCAATGGCCTTGGCGATGTTGTCAAACGTCAGGCCGCCCTTGCCGAACACCGTTTCGAACCGTTTTACGTAACCCGGAATGGCTTTCAACTTTTTCACCAGCTCATTCGGGTTCTGGTTCATCTCGATCGGATTCGGGATGGGTCCCTTCGCCTGTTCTTCCAGCGAGGGCGCACGACCATCCCAGAACTGTGCGTCGAAGTAACCGCTGTTGATGATGGTCGGCACATGCCGGGGCCCTTTGCGATTGAAGTCGTGACCGATGGGCGTGGGCAGGCCGTCGCCCCAGCCGAGACCGGGATTGTGGCAACTCGCACAACTGATGAAATTACTACTCGAAAGCCGGGGGTCGAAGTACAGCATCTTGCCCAGTTCTTCCTTCTCCTTCGACCACGGATTGTCCTTCGGATGGGTCATCTTGGGAAGGGGTTCGTAAAACGACTCCTCAGCATGCACGACAAGCGGCTGGGCGGCCCACAAAAGAGCCACCGCCAGCAGAACAGCGTTGGGCACAACTTTCATCTCTCAGCTCCTCCTGGATCGTACCTCCGCACTAGGCGGAAATCGTCACCAGATCGCGGTTAACGGGGTGATTCAGCGGGAATGCTCCAAGTCCTCCGAGTAAATTGATGATACCTGTCCGACCGGCCTTCTGCAACAGGCTGCAGGCGATGGTGGACCGGTAACCCCCGGCGCAATGAACCAGTGTGTCTCCGTCGCGAGGCACCTCATCCATCCGTTCCTGCAACGTGTTCAACGGCACGTTGAGGGCGTCCCGGATATGGCCTTCGTTGTATTCCGTGGGCGACCGCACATCCAGGACCCGCACCTTGCGGCCTTCGGCCTGAGCCCGGTCCCAGTCCTCCAGGGTCCACCCGGGGGTGCTTTCCACGAGATCCGGCCGGTCCGCCAGAGCCTTCATGCCGTCTTTTAAAAATCCGGATACCCGGTCGAAGCCGATGCGGCCCAGGCGCATTTCGGATTCGTATTCGGTTCCCGGTTCGGTGATGAGCACAATGGGGATGTCCGGTTTCAACACGATGCCCGCCCAGGTGGCGAACTTGCCGCCGAGCCCCACCTGCACCGAACCTTTCAGATGGGCGGCGTTGAATTCCGTTTCCGGCCGCGTGTCCAAAATTTGGGCGCCCTCTTTTTGCAGAGCCAGCAGTTCATCCAGCGTCAATTCCTTCATCCCGGTTTCGAGAGAGCGGTCGAGGGTGAGCCTCTCTTTGCGGTTCAGTTGCGCATCGTAAGGAAAGTATTCCGGCGCGGTGGGAAGTTTTTCCGTCATCATGTGAATGAACGCCTCGCGGTCCATTGGCTGAAGCGCATGATTGAGCCGCTTCTGGTCGCCGATGGTGCTCACCGTTTCGTCACTCAGGTTCTTGCCGCAAAGCGACCCCGCCCCGTGCGCCGGGTACACCAGCGTTTCGTCCGGCAACTTCATGAGTTTGCCACGCAGGGAGTCGTACATCATCGACGCCAGTTCTTCGGCGGTGATGCCAACGGACGCCATGAGGTCCGGCCGGCCGACATCGCCGATGAACAGCGTGTCGCCGGTCAATACCATCTGCGGCTTATCTTTATTTTCCTTCAGATCATAAACGAGGAGGCAGATGCCTTCCGGCGTGTGGCCGGGGGTTTCCATAGATTCCAGCCGCACGTCCCCCATTTCCAGACGGGTGCCGTCCGATTCCGGGACGAATTCGTATTCCGCATCGCCCCGGGCCCCGAGGTGGATCGAAGCGCCGCAACGGTCGCGCAACTCCAGATGCCCGGCCACGAAATCGGCGTGGAAATGCGTGAGGTACACATGACGGAGGGTGAGGTTCATCGCACGCGCGTCTTCGATGTACTGCTCGATGTCGCGCTGGGGATCGACCACCACGGCGGTGCGTGTGGACTCATCCGCGATGAGGTATGAAGCGTGAGCCAGGCAACCGAGGTAGTATTGCTTGAAGATCATGACCGATTCCCTTCCAAACAAAGCGAAGTTTCCAAATCCCCGTCGTGCTCACTTCTCCGGCTCGCGGAAGGTGCGGATGAACTGGATCACCCACCAGCCCTCGTCCTTGGAGATCACCGTCCCCACCCGGATCGGCATGCCGGTGCCGGGACTTCCATTCTCCAGCACCCACATCAGCTCGCCGTCGGTGCGCAGGTCCTGCCATTGGGCGTTTGTGAAGTCACGTGGCTGGTGGCCCGGCAGTTTCACGCCTTTGCCGTTATTGCTGTGGCAGGTGACGCACTGGCCCTTGCCAAAATAAATCTCCGCGCCCTTGTCCACGTACTCCTGCCGCGAGCGGAACGGACTCTCCATTTCCTGGATGCGCTCCAGTTCCTCTTCCGGCACGCGGGGTGCGTAGATACTGGGATGAAATGCGGCGGCTTCCTGCCATAACAGGGCCGAAACCACAAAACCGATACCCAAGCAAACAAGGCCCTGTGTTTTCATAATTCTCTAACTTGTACGGACGGCATCTCGACAGCCGGACCCGGTGACCGGTCAGGAGCCGCAGAAGCGGTCCGTCCTTCAAAAACGTTCAACCGGAAATGAAACCGGAATCATTCCCCGATTTTACCATGCAGCATTTCCCAGTGCCCAACGGACTGGGCGATGCCCACGGAACCGTCCGGGATCGGCGCGTCTTTGGGCCACAGGTGAAAAATAATGCCATCGGTTTTGGAAACATGCTCCACCAGGCTCTTCACCGTTTCCTCGTCCGTCGGATAGTTCACCTGCACCCGCCCGGTTTCGATTTCCTGCTTGTGGTCATGCCAGTTGGCCTTGTGGGACCACTCCGGAATCACCTTGCGGGCGAGGTCCTTGGAAACCATGTACTCCACTTCCGTCATTCGAGCGTTGGGCTCTGTGCTTTCGAACAGGATGCACTGGATGATCTGGTCGTTGATCGGTTTGCAGTAATGATGAAAGGGTCCCACCACTTCGCCGTCCATGACGTGAGGTGCGGTGACGTGGATGGTGTAGCCATCCAGCGGACTGGCGGGTTTGTTGTCACCCGCCGTGGCACAGGCGGCGGTGGAGATGGTGAGCACAAAAATCATTGCCAGAACTTTGATTGGTTTCATGGACTGCCTCCTGAAAGGAAGGTTGGGGCCCCGATTTCCATATGGCCTGAAATGACTCAGTGTTATTCCTAGTTTACCGAAGCGACGAAACGGAATACAAGGTGAGAAATCAGTCCGAAAGAGGGAAAGGGGGGCTTTTAGATCAGTCGCTTGATTATTTGGAAGGAAAATGGGTTCCGTGTCTGGAGGAAACCAGAAAAAGAACGGCAATCCTGCAGCCGGGGCCGAATCAGGGGAGCGGGCCGCGCACAGGACGGAGGAAGGCGTCGGGTCCGTTGATCTTGTCCTGGTAATCTTCACCGCCCCGGTCTTTATAGGACACCACGATGGCCTTGCCGCCGCGTTCCTGGCTGGTCCACGTGCCCCAGCCCGCGCCATCGGGAAAGATGGGATCGATGAAAATCTTGTCGCCGTCCTTGTCGGTGTTTCGTTTTCTGCGGTTGTAGAGCGTTTTCGCCTCTTCCGGGGTGGGCATGCGCCAGTCCTCGTACCCGGCGAAGCTCTTGTTGTTCATGCGCTGGACAAATTCCATGGCCGTGTACCAGTTCACCCACCCGCGCTGGGTCTGCCAGTAGTCGCGCTTCATCCACATGAGGCGGGTTTCGGTGTCGAGCACCGTGCCGTCGCCCATATCCCAGAAGCGCTGGTCGGCGGACTTGGCGACGGGTTCGCGCTGAGGTTTGTCTGCGGCGGCCACGCTTCCAGTCAGGAGCAGGCCCGCCAGCAGGGTGACGGTGAAAACAGTTATCCAGTTGCGGCCATGCATCGGGTTCCTCCGGGTGGGCGTTGCAGGTCTCGTGGGTCCGGTTTGATTCAGAAATCGCCTAGAGTGTACAATTCCCGCCCCCTCAAAGTAAACGGGGAAATGGCCTTGAACCCCCTCAGGCCTTGAAGTAGAATCGTCTCCATCAACCACCTACGGAGGTGCGCATGACCCCGTCCACCCGGCGCCATCCGGCATTCCGGCACCTGATCGCTGCCATTCTGATGGGAGCCCTCTTCGCCACCGGCCCCATTTGGGCCAAACCCCAGGACCAGGAACGCTGGAACAAGAAATACGAAGTCGATGCCTTCCTGTTCGGCAAGCAACCGGTTCCCTTCCTCAAAAACAACGTGGGCCTCCTGCCGAAGGGCAAGGCACTGGACATCGCCATGGGCGAGGGCCGGAACGGCGTGTTCCTCGCCACGCAGGGATTTGATGTGGAGGGATGGGACATCTCCCCGGTCGGGCTGGAAAAGGCGCGCCACCTCGCCAAAGAGCACAACGTGTCCATCCAGACGGAGGTGGTCGACCTGGAATCCGCCGAGCTTCCCAAAAACGAATACGACGTCATCCTGATGATGTACTACATGCAACGCAACCTGTTCCCGCAGATCAAGGAAGCGCTCAAGCCCGGCGGCATGGCGGTGATCGAAACCTACAACGTCGATTACCTGAAGTACCAGGATTTCCGCCCGCAGTGGGCGCTCCAGACCAACGAACTTCTGGAAGCGTTCAAGGACTTCAAAATCATCCGCTACCAGGCGTATGACGATGGCAAGGAAGCGTACTCCAGCATCATCGCGCAAAAACCGATGGAGTGATGCGACCGCCGAGCTTCCGTCGTCCGCGACGGACCATCCTTCCCATTCCGCACCGATGCCCCAACCTGTGAGGCGCCCCTGAACCCGATCGCAAAAACGTTCATCACGCTGGCCAACGCCTTTCCCCTGTGGGTGGTGGCGGGAGCGGCGCTGGCCTTGTGGAAACCGGAAACCGCCACCTGGTTCCAGCCACACTGGATCCCGTTTTTCCTGGGCATCATCATGCTGAGCATGGGGCTCACGCTGACCTGGAAGGATTTTCGCCGCGTGCTGGAGTTTCCGCGCCCGGTCCTGATGGGCGTCGGTTTGCAGTTCGGCCTCATGCCGTTGCTGGGATTCACCATCGCCCGCGCGTTTGCCCTGCCGCTCGATTACATGATCGGCCTCATCCTCGTTGCATGTTCGCCCGGCGGCACCGCCTCCAACGTGGTCGTGTTCATCGCCCGGCTGAACGTGGCACTGTCGGTCACGCTCACCACCTGCTCCACCCTGCTCGCCGTTCTCATGACTCCCGTGCTCACCACGTGGCTGGTGGAGATGCTGGCGCGCGACCTCACCGGCGCGGTCATCCAGGTGGACACGCTGGGGCTTCTCCTCGATACGTTCCAGGTGGTGATCCTGCCGGTGGCGGCAGGCGTTGCCATCAACCATTTCTTTCACCGCCAGGTGGAACACATCACCCCGTACACGCCGCTCCTTGCGGTGCTGTCCATCGTGTTCATTGTCGATTACATCCTCGCCGCCAAGCGCACCGAGCTTCTGGAAAGCGGAGGCACGCTGCTTTCTGCGGTGGTCACCCTGCACGCGCTGGGGTTTGTTACGGCATACGCGCTGGCGAGGTGGATCGGCGGCGATGAAACCAACGCGCGCACGGTTTCGGTGGAGGTGGGGATGCAGAACTCCGGCCTGGCAACAGAACTGGCACGGAGCAATTTTGCCCTTTACGGGCTGGCCACAGTACCGGGGGCTTTGTCCGCCCTCACCCACTGCATCCTGGGCAGCGTGGCCGCCGGGCTCTCACGGCTGGTACCGCACACCCCCGGCAAACCGCAAATCCGGAAACAGGGGGCTTAATTCCATACCCTGTCTGTGGTATGATTTTGCAATCCAATCGGGTTGTTTTTCGATTCAGAAAGGAGACATTTTGGCTACCTTCAACGTTCTCATTGTAGCGGAATTCAATGGCATTGCCGAAGAAGCCGAGAAGGAAGTGTTCCTTCGCCTGGAAGAAGCCTGCTTCGAGCGCATCCCCACCCTGAGTCACGCGTGGGAAATCAAACTGGACGCCCCGGACGAAGCAGAAGCCAAGAACGACGCCATCGAAAAGTTCGTCAACGTGTGCCGGACCAACCCCTTCGAATTGCGCATTGTGGTGCAAAGCGGAACGGGGCTGGTGATCCGAAGAAAAAAACAATTCGAACCCTGAACCGATTCATTTTTCCGGGAGGCTTTTTCCCCAGGCCGATTGAAATTCCCAATCCCACGGTTGCCCGTGCCGGTTTTTAGCCGGTGCGGTTGAACTTCCCGCTCAAGGACCCAGTTCCTTTAAAGACCGCATGCAAGCCCCCCTCCTGACAGGAGGGCGCATCATGAACATCATCCTGAACAGTTATTGCAACCTGAAGTGCAATTACTGTTTTGCCGACGAGTACATGGAAGAGACCGTGCGGACGCCCGGCAAGTCCATGGATTTTGATTACTTCATCGATGAGATGCTGCCGCGCATCCGAAACGCCGCGGTCATCAACTTCATGGGCGGCGAGCCCACCCTGCATCCACGCTTCGCCGATATTTTCTCCCGCACCCTGGGGGCGATGCCCCGTTTCACCCACCTCGGCCTGTTCACCAACGGGCTGATGCCACAGCCGGTTTTGGAACTCCTGGAGTCCGCACTCAGTGTGCACGGCAGCATCAAACAACAGATCTCGACTTTCGTCCTGCTGAACTGGCAGACGCGGGACAACATCTCGGATACCAACCACCATCGTTGTGGCGAGGTGGCACGCCACCTTCTGCGCCGGAACGGCTTCGGCGTGACCTTCAGCATCAACCTCTATTCAAGGGATCAGGACCTGGATACGCAATGCGGGGAGATCGACGCCATCTATCAGGAACTGGGCCTGCCCCGCGATCAGAAGTACCGCATCCGTGTCAGCCCGGCGTTTCCCATCGTCGGGGAGATCGACAACACCTACCTGCCCATCCGCGACTATCCCAGGGTGGGACGACACATGCTCGAGTTACTCAAAAAATACCCGCAGATGTGTTTCCGGTTCGACTGTTCGTTTCCGCCCTGTTTTCTCGACGACCTGCAAGGCGGCGAGGAGCACCTGGTGCAACGGTTTTACTACCACGGCTTCAAGCAGGTTCCGGAACTTGAGGAATGGAAAACGCACCAGTTCTATTTCGGCTGCGCGGATGGAAGCCCGATGGACATCGATGCGAAGGGCGACTGTTTCAACTGCTTTCCCTTTCACAACCTGAAGCTTGGAAACGTGGATGAGTTCAAAGAGGTCAATCCCATCGCCGAGGCGCGCATGGGATCGAAGTTCCTGTCCCACGTGTTCGATCACACCAGCGTGAAGGAGCCCTGCCGGTCCTGTCCGCATTACATGGTGCGGTGCTCCAGCGGCTGTTTCGCCTACAACTTCATTTGATTGGATGCCGTGGAAGGAAGCGTCACAGGGCGGATCCGGTGAACTCGGTGGAGCGCTCGGAGCCGAACTCGTTGCTGATGATGATGAGGTGGTGCCCCTGCCCGGTTTTTACGGGACCGTACAATTCGCCGCGATTGATGAGCATCTTCCTCACCGCGTCCCGGATGAGGTCTTCCAGTTCCCGGTTCTCGAGGACGGGATCGGGAGCTTTTTTGCGCGGGTCGTCCTCGGCAAGGACGATCCAGCCCAGGTTGCCACCGTCTTCCCTGCTCGCGCACAGGCTGTACTTTTCCGCCAGCCGCATGAGCATCTTCACGCGGCCCGCAGCGTTTTTGATTTCATTGATGGTGGACTTCAACAACTCCGCCACTTCGGGCTTGTCCACCACAATATGCCGAACCTGAATCTGGTGAGAAAACCCTACCATCGCAACCCCCAAAAAACTTGTCAAAAATAATAATTCATCGAATCCCGCATTCGGGATTTCGGTTGCCTGCTGAATGGCCCCTATACTAAATTATCTGACCTGAAATTTCCAGAAGGGGAACCATGACCGACTCCAATCCAAAACTGATCCTCGCTTCACAGTCGCCCCGGCGCATCGACCTGCTCCGCCAGATGGAGCTGAAGTTCGAAATCATTCCCGCGTCCGTGGACGAAGTGACCGACCCCACCCTGCCGCCGGAGGAAAACGCAATGGCGCTGGCATACCAGAAAGCGGAGCACGTGGCGCGCACGCATCCCGGAAGTTTCGTGCTCGGTGCGGACACGATTGTGGTGCTGGAGGACCGGCTCCTCGGAAAACCGCAAAACGTGAAAGACGCCGAAGCGATGTTGAATGAACTGAGCGGACGCGCGCACCGGGTGATCACCGGTGTCGCGCTGATCGATCCCGAAGGCGTGCACTCGGGCCACGCCGAGGTGTCCACCGTGCTTGTCAAAAAGTTGGACCTTGAGACGATCCGCCGTTACATCGAAGGTGGCGAACCCATGGACAAGGCCGGGGCGTACGCCATCCAGGGAAAAGGTGCAGAGCTGGTCGAAAGCTGGTCCGGTTCGTGGACCAACATAGTCGGACTCCCGGTGGAAGCGGTTTCGCGTCTCTTGAAACAGGCGGGATTCCCGCATCTCCCCAACACCGAAAACATAGAAACCCTGTGAGGAAACCCGTGTCCTTTCCTTTGCAGGCAAGCCCGCTTTTCCGCACAGAAAGCGGGCGTCAAACCATAACCCCAAACGGACATATAAAAATAAAGCGCTTGACAAAAATGCAAATATGTAAATTTAAATAAACAGTTTCTGGTAAAAAATTCTTGCAGAGTTTTACTTTTTGGACATATCATTTAGTCCTGATCCACAAATACGGGACACTTAGGTGAGTCGGTATCCAAATGTTTACAAGCCAGGATTCGATGAAAATTCACGGGCATTGCAACCGTTGCAAAGCGCCGATCTTCCTGAACCAGTGCACGGACTGGTACGGCAATACGGTGCTTTCGCTCAATTGCTGGAACGGCCATTACAAGTGGATTGAGATCGAGGATATCGACAAGGAATTCAAGATCGAGCCGGAAAAAAACCTGGTTACCTACATCGGCTTCTTCGACGCTCCATGAACCGAAAACGGTTTGCCCTTCTTCCCACTTCCCTGTTTCTGTTTCTGACCCTCGCTTTTCCGCAGGTGAACTCCATCCACGCCGAAACTCCGCCCGAGGCACCGGAAGGCATGGTGTACGTTCCCGAAGGTTACTTTGCAATGGGGGTCAATTCCGGCAACGCCTCGGAAGAGGGTCCGCAACACCACGTGTACACTTCCGCATACTTCATTGATCGCCATGAGGTGAGCAATGCCGAATACATGAAATTCGTCAAGGATACGGGCCACCCCAAGCCGCTTTTCTGGGAAGACGAACGCTTCAACCGGCCGAACCACCCGGTGGTCGGCGTCAGCTGGTTCGACGCCATGGCCTACGCCCGCTGGAAAGGGCGCCGCCTGCCGACCGAAGCGGAATGGGAGAAGGCCGCGCGCGGCAACGACACCCGGCTCTATCCCTGGGGTGACAAGTGGGCCAAGGGATTCGTTTTATACTTTGTCAACGTGTTTGGCGTGGAAGACAAGTACCGGCACACCGCCCCGGTGGATGCCTATCCCGCGGGCATCAGTCCCTTCGGCGTATTCAACATGGCCGGCAACGTATGGGAATGGTGTTTGGACTGGTACGACGACGATTACTACCGCAAGAGTCCGGAACTGAATCCGGAAGGGCCGGAACCGACCAAGATGAAAGTAGTTCGCGGGGGATCGTGGATCAATACCATTGACGGTGCACGCCTGGTCAGGAGGGGACGCAATTTCCCCAACACCAAAAACATGATATATGGTTTTCGCACCGTCCTGCCCGTTCAGTAATCCGTATGGGCAGCAACGGTTCCCTCCGGGAACAATTCGGTTGACATCCCCCAAACCGCGCAGTAAGTTTTTTACATTCACAATACAGGTTTGCAATCAATTCAATCAAGTGCATGCGGGGTTTTTCATGATTTCAGGAAAACGGTTTCAGTTAATCTTTCCGGCCGTGGCCGCCGTCCTCTGGTTTGCCACGGGTTCGGTTCCAGCTCATTCTCATTCCGGACACGATCACGGTGACGGGCTCAATATCTCCCTCCCCGATGTTTTGGCCCAGGTGGACGGAAAGGAAATTCCCAAAAGCACCATCATGCCCACGCTGGTTAAAAACGTCGAACGGTACAAGGAACGAGGCATGGCGCTTTCTCCCCAACAACAGAAAGTGGCCGCGAAAAAACTGCTCGAAGAGGAAATCCATCGCAGCCTGCTTCTGGAAAAAGCCAAAGCCATCGGTGTTTCCATTTCGGACAAGCAGGTTGATGAGAAAGTCGCTTCCATCAAAAGCACCTTCAAAAGCGAAGATCTGTTCAAGAAACAACTCAAACTCCGCAACCTGACGATGGAGCAGTACCGCTCCAAACTTCACGATGACCTGTTAATGGATGCGGTCATTGAAAAGGAGTTGAGCGGAAAAATCACAATTCCGGAAAACGCCATCCAGGAGTACTTTCAAAAGAACAAAGACAACCTGACCAAACCGGAAAAACGGAAGGCCAGCGTCATTCTCATTAAGGTCGACCCCAAAACCGGCTCGGCTGGAGCGTTGAAAGCGCGCAAGAAACTGGAGGACATCGTCAAGCAGTTGCAAAACGGAAAAGAATTCGAAACGATGGCCAAAACCCATTCCGAGGATTCCCTCGCCAGCCGCGGAGGCGACCTGGGATGGTTCACCCGGAACAGTCATATGTTCGCCCCATTCCGCGAACAGGCGTTCAAACTGGGCAAAGGCGAAATCAGCGGCATCTTTAAAACCGCGCACGGCTTGCAGATTTTAAAGGTCACCGACGTCGAAAAAGGATTCCAGGCAACCGTTGAAAACAGCCGCGAAACCATAAGGAAAATTTTACTGGAGCAGGAATTGAAAAAGCGGACGCGGCCCTACCTGGAAGCTTTGAAACAGGACGCCAACGTTAAAATTTATTTCTGAAAATTGCGGGGCCGGACGGCCCCGTTTCTCTTTGGAAGGAGACCCGCCGGAGGAAGACCTCCCGCGGGTTATTTTTTGCTCTTTTTTTCTTTCTTTGCCTTACCGCCATCAATCTGGCTGAGCTTGCGTTTCACGATTTTTCCGGGATCCTTGTCAAAATCCACCTTCAGGTATACGGTGCTCTCGTGCACCTTGTGAACCACGGCGTCTTTCTTTTTTCCGGCAAAATCGAATTTGATCTTGTCTCCAACCTTCATGCAACCTCCTTGGGCTTTATCGCCCCTCGTCGGGTTCCTGCAAACAGACTTTCAAAAAAAGAAAAAGACTAGTGGAATTGCCGGAGGCTGTCAATTCTTTAATCGATTGGCCATCCGGAACCGTGGAAACCACTCTGAACTCTGGTACACTTTGCGGGACCGGAGGGATTGAACCCCGGTCTCGCCATTTTCAATCCATGTGAATCGCCGATGACCCTTCCAGCCTACGCCCAGGTGGTTTTCAATCTGCCTCTCCCGGACGCGTTCACCTACCGCATCCCCCCCGCACTGCAGGACCGGGTGCAGGTTGGCATGCGCGTGCTGGCGCCGTTCGGCCCTCGAAAGATCACCGGGTACATCGTGGGACTGGCGGACACGTGCGAACCATCCTTGAAACTCAAGGACCTCGAGGACGCGCCGGACACCCAACCGGTCATTTCGCAGGAACTGCTTGAACTCACCCGCTGGCTCGCAGACCGCTACCACGCAAGCTGGGGTGAGTCCATTCGCGCCGCCCTGCCCGCCGGACTCGACGATGAAGAACATGAGTTGTTTTCGTTATCGCCGGAAGGGGAAATCGCCTTGCGGGGCAAATCGGTTTCGGCTTCGGGGCTCGCGATCCTGCAGCTCATCCAGAAACGCAAACAGCTTTCCCGAAAACAGATCCGTCACGCGCTCAGGAAAAACTACAAGTCGCACACGCTGGCCACGCTCAAGCTGGAAGGCCTGCTTCTCACCGAAACCCGGTTGCGGAAAAGTTCCGTCCCTTACAAAACTGAAACGGTAGCGAGTCTGACAGACAACGTGGCCAAACACGCGGAGGCGGAAACCCTTCTCGCCCGCAGTCCGAAACAGAAAGAACTGTACGCACTTCTTGGAAATGGTGAACTCACGCTTACCGAGTTGTCCAAACGGTTTCCCAGACATGCCGGGCCGCTCCGCGAGCTGCGCAAAAAAGGTCTGGTTGAAACGCGCCGCGTCGAGGTTCCACGATACGGTGGAGAGGAGGTCGATCTTTCCACCGAAGGGCTGGACGGTCCGTTGAAGTTCACCCCGGACCAGGAACAGGTGTACGGCGCATTGAAAGATGCGCTCGAGACCCAGGTTGCCCACACGTTTCTGCTGCAGGGCGTAACGGGTAGCGGCAAGACGGAAATTTACATACGGTGCATCCAGCAGGCGCTCGATGCCGGGCGCACCGCGATCATGATGGTGCCGGAAATTTCGCTGACGCCGCAGACGGTATTCCTGTTCCGCCGCCGCTTCGGGGAAAACGTCGCCATCCTGCACAGTGGCCTGTCGCCGGTGGAGCGTTACCTCGAATGGGAGAAAATCCGGAGGGGCGAAGTGGGCATCGCCATCGGTGCGCGCTCCGCGGTGTTCGCCCCCTTGAACAACCTGGGCATCATCATCATCGACGAGGAGCACGACGGTTCGTACAAGCAGGACTCGACCCCGCGCTACCACGCGCGGGAAACCGCCATCGCACGAGCACAAAATGCGGGCGCCGTGGTGGTGCTGGGCTCCGCCACTCCCTCCCTCGAATCGCGCCACAAGGCCGCAAGCGGGGAATACCATCACCTGACGTTGCCGAAACGGATCGGCACGCGGCTCATGCCGACGGTTCGCCTGGTGGACATGAGGAAGGAGCGCGACGAACGCAGGAACTATTCCATTTTTTCGCTGGAACTCAAGAAAGCCATCCTCGAGCGCATGGACCTGGGTGAGCAGGTGTTTCTGTTTCTCAACCGGCGCGGCACGGCCAACTACGTCGTCTGCCGCAAATGCGGGTTTGTTTTTGAATGCCCGCATTGCAGCGTGTCCCTCACCTTTCACAGCCGGACAAAAATCCTGCTCTGCCACTACTGCAACCTGACCCGCGTGATGCCGGACCACTGCGTCGAGTGCGGCGGCGAGGTGATCCGCTTCAGTGGATTCGGCACACAAAAGCTGGAAGAAGAAACGCGATCCCTGTTCCCCGCCGCACGGACAGCCCGACTCGACCGCGATACCACCCGAACACGTTCGGCGTTCGAGGCCATGTACCGCGACATGCGGGAAGGCCGCATCGACATCCTCATCGGCACGCAGATGATCACCAAGGGACACGACTTCCCCGGTGTGACGCTGGTCGGCGTGGTGTACGCCGACCTGTCCCTGCACATACCGGATTTCCGTTCCTGCGAGCGAACGTTTCAACTGCTGACGCAGGTGGCGGGGCGCGCCGGACGCGGAACGGTTCCGGGCCGCGTCGTCATCCAGGCGCACAACCCGGATCACTACGTGTACGATTACGTCGCGTCGCATGACTACGACGGCTTTTACGAAAAGGAACTCACTTTAAGGCAACGCCTGCACTACCCGCCGTATTCCCGACTGGCGTCGCTTCTCATCGAGCATCCCAGCGAGAAAGACGGCGAAGCGTACACCGACCGCCTGCAGGCCGAGTTCGCACCACTGGTGCGTGGCGCGGAGGGAGTGGAACTGCTTGGGCCCGCCCGCGCCGCCCTGTATCGTTTGCACGACCTGTTCCGCTGGCACTTCATTTTCCGCGCGCGGGATGCGGAGGTTTTGCAAAGCGTCCTGCACAAAGTAAAACGACTCGACGCCGTTGCCAAACCGCCGGGCACGCAGTGCAAGGTCACGCTCGATGTCGATCCCGTCAATATGCTTTAAGTTTCGTTCAACCCTGTGGTACCCTTTACCTCCTTATTGACCCGATTCAAGGTCCCCCATGCTCCGAAAAATGTACGATTGGGTTCTGCAATGGTCATCGACCAAGCACGCCGTGCCGGCGCTGGCGGTGCTGTCCTTTGCCGAATCCTCGTTCTTCCCGATTCCGCCGGACGTCCTGCTGATCGCCATGGTGGTGGCGGTGCCCACAAAATGGTTTTCTTTCGCGCTGGTGTGTTCCATCGCTTCGGTGCTGGGGGGAATGTTCGGTTACCTGCTGGGCTGGCAGTTCATGGACCTGGTGGGCAACCGCATCGTGGAGTTCTATCATTTCCAGGAGCAATTCGATAAAATAGGAGGCTGGTACCAGGAATACAATGCGTGGGCCGTGGCCGCGGCGGGGTTCACTCCCCTGCCCTACAAGGTGTTCACGCTGGCCGCCGGGGCGTTTCAGATCAACTTTCCGGTGTTCGTCGGCGCGTCGTTCGCCAGCCGCGCAGCGCGCTTCTTTATCGTGGCGGCGCTTTTGTACAAGTTCGGTCCGCCCATCAAGGTATTCATCGAGCGGTATTTCAACGTGCTCAGCATCGTGTTTTTCGTGCTCCTGGTGCTGGGATTCGTTCTGCTGAAATACGTTTTCTGACGGAGGTTGTATGGACGAGCATGTGGTGGTTTACGTCACCGCAGGTTCGGAAGACGAAGCCGAAAAACTGGCGAACGGTCTGGTGACGGAAAAGCTCGCCTTCTGCGTGAACGTGATTCCTTCCATCAAATCGTACTACCACTGGGACGGCAAAATGAACGTGGACCCGGAAGTGCTGATGATCATCAAGACGCGCCGCGACCGCTTCGACGATCTCGAAAAATGGGTGTGCGCCAACCACAGCTACGACGTGCCGGAAGTCATCGCCCTGCCCATCGTCAAAGGATTGAAACCCTACCTGCAGGGCATCGACGACTGGGTGCCTAAAAAATAAAAAGGTAATACTGTCATGAGCAACATCCACATTCCCAAAGGCTGGGAGATGCCGGAAGGCGAACTCACGCCGGAATCGATCTACATGAACCGGCGCGAGGTGTTGAAGGCCATGGGCGTGGTGTCCCTGTTCGCTGCAGGCGCGCTCCCCGCGTGCTCGCCGCCGCAGGAGGTGATCGACGCGCATCCGGAGATCAACCTCACCGATCTCGAAAAAACCGTGTACCCGGCCAACCGCATCACCAGGTACAAACTCGACCGCCGCCTGACATCGGAAACCATCGCCGCGTCGTACAACAATTTTTATGAGTTCAGCGAGGTGAAGGAAGACGTCGACCACCACGCGCAACGCCTGCAGACGCGTCCCTGGCAGGTGGAGGTGACCGGGCTCGTCAACAAGCCGAAGACCTACGACTTCGACGACTTCCTGAAGAAATTCATCCTGGAAGAACGATTTTACCGTCTCCGCTGCGTGGAGGCGTGGGCGATGGCGGTGCCGTGGACGGGGTTTCCGTTGAAAGCCCTGCTGGATGAAGTGGAGCCGCAATCCGGCGCGACGCATGTGCGTTTCGAATCGTTTCACAAACCGTTCCTGGCACAGGGACAGTTTGCCTTCTGGCAGCCGTGGCCCTACTCGGAAGCGCTCACCATGAAAGAAGCGATGAATGAATTGACTTTCCTCGCCACCGGCATCTACGGTCACCCTCTGCCGAAACAGCACGGCGCACCCATTCGCCTGGTGGTGCCGTGGAAATACGGCTTCAAGAGCATCAAGTCGATCCAGCGGATCGAAGTGGTCGATTACGAACCGTCCACATTCTGGAATACCCTGCAACCGCTGGAGTACGGGTGGGAAGCCAACGTCGATCCCAACGTGCCGCACCCGCGCTGGCCGCAGACGAAAGAAGAGATGATCGGCACCAAGGAAGTGCGGCTCACAAAGAAGTACAACGGATACGGCGATTTTGTCGCCTCGCTCTACACTTGAATATCACGCCTCACGGCACATCCCGGACACAGCGGAAACCGATGTGGTCGAACCGGCCCGCCGCCAGTTCGTAATTGCGCCGCGTGGCGCGAAGGGTCTGTTCGAGATCGCGCCACGATCCGCCGCGGATGGAGCGGTACTTGCTGTCGAACGGACCTTGCGGATCGCGTTTCGGGCTTTCCGTGTAATACGTGTCCGAATAATTGTCGAGAACCCACTCCCACACATTGCCCGCTGTGTCGTATAAGCCGTAGGGATTCGGTTTCTTCTGCCCCACCGGGTGGGTGGTTTTGCCGGAGTTGTCCCAGTACCAGGCGTGGTCGGCGTCGATGGCATCGCCCCAGTAATAAACCGTAGATGTCCCGGCGCGCGCCGCCTTTTCCCATTCCGCTTCCGTAGGCAGGCGCTTGCCGACCTGCCTGCAGTAGTCGCGCGCCTCGTACCAGGTGACCTGCTCCACCGGACGGTTGGGCGATTCGAAGTTCGACGGATTGTCATCCATCACCGCCTCGAACTGCAACTGCGTCACCTCATGCTGGTCGATGTAAAATGCCGAGAGGTGCACCGTATGCGGCGGCTCGTCCTCCGCCTTGCCGGAGCCCATGACGAACTCGCCTTCCGGAATGAGCACCATCGACGGATCGTCGAACTCTGCCAGGGCCATTCCCGCAAAGCAAAACCACGCACTCATTACCAGGAGAAAACGCGTTGCCGTTTTCATGATTCATTTGCGCCGAAAGAGTTGGATGAAGTTGGCGACGAAACCGGAGATCGCGGCACCGGATCCCGCTGCGATGATGAGGATGTCGCGGTCGCCGGTCCGGTAGCCGATGAACGTCCCGATCAGCACGCCGACACAGATGGTGACCAGATAGAAACGTCCGCCCAGCCAGCCGATGAAACCGCCGATGATCGAACCCAGGACCCCCGCCACCACCGCCAGCATGGGACTGTGCACCACCACGCCGATGAGGACCCCGGTCAGCCCCAGCAGAAACACGCCGACATAAATGTTGTTGTTCCGTTTCATCATGTGTGCCTAACATAATACAGGAAGCGCACCCGATGGTCCGCCCATTTTCTTACAGGTCCGATGCTACGATTCCTTGTCCTGCCATTATTGATTTTGCTTGCCCTGCCCCTGTCCCTTTCGGCATTTGTCGCCACCGGTCTGGACGCACCGGCAGGAGTCGCCGTCGATCCCCGAAGCGGGCACATCTTCATCGCCAACATGGGTGGCCGGGCGGATCTGAAAGACGACAACGGGTTCATCACCCGCCTCGACGCCGACGGCAACATGATCGTTCCACGTTTTCTCGCCTCCGGCCGGAATGCCATCACCCTGCACGCACCCAAAGGACTGACCATGATGAACGGCGTGCTGTACACAGCCGACCTCGATACGGTGCGCGGCTTCGACCTCGCCACGGGAAAAACCCGGAGCACCATCGATCTGTCCGGCCTGGGCGTGCGGTCTCTCACCGGTCTCACCGCCGGGGAGGAAGGGATTCTATACGCAACCGACACCCCCGGCAACGCGATTTACCGCATCGACACCACCGCAGGCAACACCGTGTCCCGGCTGGCAAAGGGTCCACGCCTGGACGGTCCCGCCGGACTCGCCTACGATCCGCGTCACCAGGTTTTGATCGTCGCCACCCGCAACACAGGTCGGCTTCTAAGCGTACGTGGCGACGGCACGGTCCATCAGCTTCTGGGCAAATCGTTCGGCAGTTTGTACGGGGTGGTGTTCGACAGGGAATACAATCTGATTGTAACAGACGCGCAACAGGGGCGGGTTTACCGGATAAGGAATTACAGCGAGGTGGAAGTGCTGAAGGAAAACGTGCTGAGTCCTGCGGGGATAGAGTACGACTTGGGTCATCACCGGGCGGTGGTGACGTCGCTGAAAGGCAATGCGGTTTTCACCCTGCCGCTGGACCGCTGACGGGTCCGGCGACAGGGTGAACGCATTCTTTGTTGCTCAATGACCGTCCTGCAGGGCAGCGTAAACCGCGTCCAGACTGCTCTTCGCGTCGCCAAACAGCATGCGCGTGTTTTCCTTGAAGAACAGGGGATTCTGCACACCTGCGTACCCGGTTGCCATGCTGCGTTTGAGCACGATGGTGTACTTGCCTTTCCAGCATTCCATGACCGGCATGCCGGCGATGGGGCTGTTCGGGTCGTCCTGCGCGGAGGGGTTGACGATGTCATTGGCGCCGACGATGATCGACACGTCCACGTCCGGAAAATCGTCGTTGATCTCGTCCATTTCGTAAACGATGTCGTACGGCACCTGCGCCTCCGCGAGCAGAACGTTCATGTGACCCGGCATACGACCCGCCACGGGGTGGATTCCGAACCGCACGTTGATTTTCTTGTCGCGGAGTTTCTTGGTGATTTCGCGCACGATGTGCTGTGCCTGCGCCACCGCCATGCCATAGCCCGGGATGATCATGACCTCTTTCGATTCCTTGAGCAGCTCGGCCACTTCCGGCGCTTCCAGAGCCTGGATTTCTCCCTGCTCCCCGGCGGCAGCCGCAGGCGCACCTGTGGTGGTGCCAAATCCGCCGGCAATGACCGACAGGAACTTGCGGTTCATGGCGCGACACATGATGTAACTCAGGATGGCGCCACTGCTTCCCACCAGCGCTCCGGTGACGATCAGCAGGTCGTTGCTCAGCATGAAACCGGTGGCGGAAGCCGCCCAGCCGGAATAACTGTTGAGCATCGACACGACGACCGGCATGTCGGCGCCACCGATGGCCATGACCATGTGGATGCCGAACAAAAGAGCGATGCCGGTCATGATCAGCAGCGGTGTCAAACCCCCACCCGCAGCCGACTGATCGACAAACATTTTGCCGAGCACGATGGTGGCGATCAACAGGCCGAGGTTGAACAGATGCCGTCCGGGGATCAGCATGGGGTTGCCGGTGATCTTGCCGCACAGCTTGCCCCAGGCAATGACCGATCCGGAAAACGTGACCGCACCGATGAGGATGCCCAGATAGGTTTCGACATCATGGATGGTCAGCTCGACCCCCTCGAAATGCACGTTCGGGTCCATGAAGTTGGCGTAGCCGACCAGCACCGCCGCCATACCGACGAGGCTGTGCAGGATGGCCACCAGCTCCGGCATCTCCGTCATCTGCACGCGCTTGGCGAGGATGATGCCGATGGTGCCGCCGATCAGCAACCCGCCGACCAGAAGGGCCATGTTGGCGGTGACCCCGGCGATGGTCACGATTAAAGCCAGCGTCATGCCGAGGATGCCGTAGATGTTGCCGCGCCTGGCGGTTTCCTGATGGCTCAGGCCGCCCAGCGCCAGAATGAACAGAATGGTCGCCCCGATATAAGAGGCGGTTACGATACCTTGACTCATCTTTTCGCCTCCTATTTACGGAACATTTCCAGCATGCGGCGTGTTACGGCAAATCCGCCTGCTATGTTGATGGATGTGATCAGGACCGCCGCGGCGGCAAGCCACATGATCAGGTTTTCGCCCGAACTGATCTGCAGCAGGGCGCCGATGACGATGATACTGCTGATGGCGTTGGTGACGCTCATCAGCGGCGTGTGGAGTGCCGGGGTCACGTTCCAGATGACCATGTAACCGACGAAACACGCCAGTACAAACACGGTGAAGTGCGCCATGAACGAAGCCGGCGCCACCGCGCCCAGCCCGAGCAGCATCAGGCCGCCGATGACAAAAGTCATGATCATGCCCGTAGCGGAAGGTTCGGCCTCTTCCTTCTTCACCACAGGAGGAGCTGCTTCCTCCTTCGGTTTGGGCGGCGCCGCCGAGAGTTTCGGTGCGGGCGGCGGCCAGGTGATCTCGCCGTCCTTCACCACGGTGACACCGCGGATGACCTCGTCCTCCATATCGATGTTGAGGTTGCCGTCCTTCTCCTTACACATGTCGGAGAGCAGGTGCCGCAGGTTGGTGCCGTACAACTGGCTGGCCTGCGTGGCCAAACGGCTCGGCAGGTCCAGGTAGCCGATGATGGAGACGCCGCTCACGTTGGCCACCTTGCCCGGCTCGGTCAGCTCGCAGTTGCCGCCCTGCTCGGCGGCGAGGTCCACGATGACACTGCCGTTTTTCATCAGCTTCACCGTGTCAGAGACGATCAGTTTCGGAGCCGGCTTGCCGGGAATCAGCGCGGTGGTGATGATGATGTCCACCTCCTTCGCCTGTTCCGCGAACAGTTCCATTTCCTTCCTGATGAACTCTTCGCTCATCACCTTGGCGTAACCGCCTTCGCCGGAGCCCTCTTCCTCGAAGTCGAGCATCAGGAACTCCGCGTCCATACTCTCGACCTGCTCCTTGACCTCGGGACGGGTGTCGAACGAGCGCACGATGGCGCCCATGCTCTTGGCTGCGCCAATAGCGGAAAGGCCCGCCACGCCGGCACCGATGACCAGCACCTTGGCCGGAGGGATTTTACCCGCCGCGGTGATCTGCCCGGTGAAGAACCGGCCGAACAACTGCGCCGCCTCCACCACCGCGCGGTATCCCGCGATGTTGGCCATGGAGCTCAAGGCATCGAGCTTCTGGGCACGGCTGATGCGCGGAACGCTGTCCATCGCCATCACCGTGACTTTTTTAGCGGCCAGCCGTTTCAATAATTCCTGGTTTTGCGCAGGCCAGATGAAAGATATGAGCACCTGGCCCTCGTGCGTCAAATCCACTTCATCCACCTTCAGATCCGGATGGTGCTCCGGTCCGCGTACTTTCAATATGATATCGCTTTGATCCCAAACAGCCCTGGGACCATCCAGCACGGTGGCCCCGGCCTCTTTGTACGCTTCATCGGAAAACTTAGCTTCGGCACCGGCACCGGACTCAATCGCGACTTCAAACCCGAGCTTCAACAGCTGAACCACCACCTCAGGGGTTGTGGCCACCCGCCTCTCGCCGGGATGAACTTCTTTGGGAATGCCAATTTTCATCGCCAATTGTTCCTTTATTTATAATTGGTTCTCAGAAATGCCCACGAATGATAACCAAAACAGAGGTCTTGTCCAAATTTTTTTAAAATCCGGGCGTAGAATCAGGAACTCTAGCATAATCACGCCCAATTTCACCCTTTTTCTCGGCATTTACCGGGATTTTCGGTCTCATTAAACGGGTACGAATAAAAAATACGGTGTTTGGATTCAATTTCATCCCGTCCGTTGCAAAAATTTGAACCTCCCCTGTTTAGCAAGGAGGCCAATTGACCTCAATTTTTTCTCCAGTACAAGCCCCATTCCATAATCAAAAGACCGGTCCCGGACCCGCTACCCGGATTTAATCAATTTGGTTGGTTTTTTGTTCGTGATTGAAAAATTTAGTGTTACACTATTTTTGTTTAAACTCTTCAAAACATAATAGGCTTTTCGCCCACGTCACCCTGTTGCAAAACAGGGAAGAGGCCATTTGTGCACCCGGGTATGGAAATGAAACGGGACATTGCCAACCAGATCATTCAGGAAAAAACGTTTCTGCTGGATCATCCTGAAATGTTCTTCAAATTGTTTGACGGGTTGTTTCCTTTTTTTCTGTTCACCCGGGATCCGGAAGGCCCCCTGACCTCCGTCAGCAACAAGGTCACTCATGTTCTCGGGCATGCCCCCGAGGATTTCATGCAGCGCTGGCCCGAATACCTCGCCAATCACCCTGTTAACGAAACATTCAAACAGCGTGCTTGCCTGGAAGCAGGATTCGCGAAAGAGCCGATCAACTACAAAACCATTTTCAGCAATAAACAGCACGAACCCATCTGGCTGGAAATGTTTGAATCGCCGCAGATGGCAGATGGCAAGCCGGACAAGATCATCGGCATCGCTCTGGATTTGACCAAACGGAGCGTTCTGGAAAATCAGTTGCGTTTGGGTGAGAAGCGGTTCCGGGAAATGAGCCAAACCTCACCCATTGGTATTTTTCAGACCGACAATGACAACCTGATTGCCTACGTCAATCCGGCCTGGGAAGTCATTACCGGCAGGACCATTTCCGAAAGCCTGGGCCAGGTCTGGTGGGATTGCATCCACCCGGGCGATCAGGAAGACGTCATCCGAAAATGGGGGCGGGGCAACGACAAGGGCGAGGAAGTGGATGCCGAGTGCCGGGTGATCCGCCGCAACGGCACCATGATCTGGGTCAAGATCCGCTCACAGATTCTTTTCGACGACACAGGCAAGATCACGATCGCGACGGTGGAAAACATCGATCAGCAGGTGGCGGACCGGGAAAAACAAAAGCAGTTGATTCACGAGTTACTGCAACTCAAGGAAAAACTGGAGGTGGCGACCCGCACCGATCCTCTCACCGGCCTGCCCAACCGCCGGGACCTGAACGACAAGCTGGCCCACGAGAAAGCGCGTTTCGAACGCACCAAACGTCCATTCACCCTGCTTATCGTGGACATCGACAAATTCAAAAGCATCAACGACCAGTACGGACACGACGCCGGCGACTACATCCTGGTACAGGTCGGGGAACTGTTGCGAAACAGTTGCCGGCGCATGGACCACATCTGCCGCTGGGGTGGAGAGGAGTTTTTCTTCCTGCTCCCTGAAACCAACCTGGAAAACGGCTACGTCTTCGCAGAAAAACTGCGCGCCAAGCTGGCCTCAACCAAATTCAATTACAAGGGTCAGCAGGTGAGCGTGACCGCCAGCTTCGGCCTCAGTTGCGTGAACGATGACAGCCGCGACCTGGAATCCTACATCAAAGAAGCGGATGACTGCCTGTACGATGCCAAAAATGCCGGACGGAACCGCACGGTGGCGCGCAAACGCACGGGTTCCAACTAACCCAGGCCGCCTCAAAAGGACCACTCCCCGCCAAGCCCCTGTTTTCCTGATCCAAAATCAATCCTTAAAGATCATCGCCGGCACTCTGTTGTTTTTCGCATTCCTGTTTTTGGGAGGGATTTCTGGGTTGGGGGCCGCCTCGGCTGCCGAAAAGGAGACCCTCCCCTTCCAATCCGTGGATGTGCCGCCGGAACTGGGACTGCGCCCCCTGCCGGAAGAGGACGTGCATTACAAAGGAGTCCTTTACACGCGGGAAGCCTTCGTCGCGCTATGGGAATTGCAGGAAAACGTGATGTCCGATTTTCCACGCCTGCTCAACTGGTTGATTCCCGATCCCCCACCCATGGACTTCACTCGCCACACGGTGCTGTGGTTTTCCAACCGCGGTGCGGGGGCCAGTTTCGTGGAACTGGAACGGATTGTGATGAGCGAAGACGGAGACGCGCTGGAGGCACACATCAAGGTGGTGCACTCGGATTTCGTCTCTAAAAAACTCAACCTGTGGACGATACCGAAAACCCACCGACCGGTGGTATTCCGGGAACGCTCCATTTTTAACGAAGGACCCTGAAAACCCGTCCGGCCTGAGTCCGGAGGAGGCAACCATGACCGGATCGTTCGACCGGCAACGCGCTGTGACCGGATGCCTGCTGGGAACCGCTGTGGGCGATGCGCTTGGACTGCCGATGGAAGGATTGTCGCGCACGCGGCAATCGCGTCTGTTTCCCGATCCCGCTGCCTATCATTTTGTGTTCGGCCGGGGCATGGTCTCCGACGACACCCAGCACCAGGTCATGACCGCGCAGGCCCTCTTGCAGTCGGCTGGCGATCCGGAACGGTTTGCGCGCGATATGGCCGGGCGTATGCGAAAGTGGCTGGCCGCGCTTCCCGCCGGGGTGGGATTCGCCACATTGCGGGCCATCCTCAAATCGTCTGCCGGATTTTCTCCACACCGCAGCGGCGTGTTTTCCGCGGGCAACGGACCGGCCATGCGCAGTGCCTTGATCGGCATCGGTTACGGCCATGACCCGGAACGCCTCCACCAACTGGTGCGATGCAACACACGCCTCACCCACACCGATCCCCAGGCCGAATACGGTGCGCTGGCTGTCGCCTGGGCGGCCCACCACGCAGCACGGCAACAGGCCGAAGCAACTTCCTATCGAAAGACACTGCAACAGCATGTCCGCGCGGACTCCCGGTTCTTCGATTTGATCGAACTCCTCTTCGAAAGCATTCAACGGGGCGAGGACACACCGGCATTCGCGGAATCCTTGGAACTCGGAAAAGGCGTCGGTGGTTACATGTACCACACCCTGCCGGTGGTGTTGCATGCATGGCTGAGCCATCCCACCCGTTTCCTGGACGGCCTGCTCTCGGTCATTCGCTGTGGCGGCGACACGGACACCACCGGCGCCATCCTGGGTAGCATCGTCGGGGCGGGGGTCGGCAGGGAGGGCATCCCTGAACTCTGGCTGACGGATCTCATCGAATGGCCGCAGACGGTGGAATGGATGGAAGGACTGGGTGAGTCGCTGGCTGATTTTTTTGAAACGGGACAGGCGCACTCTCCGCCGGAGACAGGATTCCTGCCCATGCTGTTGCGGAACTTGTTTTTTCTAGGGGTGGTTCTGGCTCACGGCTTCCGCCGCACCCTGCCGCCTTATTGACGGTTCAGTCGTCCATGTCGTCGAACACGCCGGTTGCAAGACTCTTGCGCGCGGTGCGTGCTTCCTGTTCGGCGCGGGTGATGCTCTGGTCGTAGTCGTTGTAATCGACGTAGCGCAGGACCGGCTCCATCTCCGGGTGGCGCTTGAGGTAAAGCCGGGCCATCGTCTGGCATACACGGCGGTACTTGGGATGGCCCGCCTTCTGCGTGCGCAGTTCCGTGAAATGACCCAGCTCGCGCAGGTTCATGCCCATGTTCCAGCGGATGAAGTGGTTGAACAGGGACGCGTACTGCGCCTCTTCCCGCAGGCCCGCGCGCTTGAGGTCATGGTGCAGGGACTCCGCGCGCTGAAAACATTCCTGCACTTCCTCCATCATGCCGATCTCTTCGATCTCATCGGGAATGGAATAGCCAAGCAGGACACCCATTTCCTGTCTCTGCTGGGTGAGCATGCGGTGGCGTTGCAGGTCGCGGTACTCGGCGAACCCGGCGACGATGTCGAACTGGATGGGGTAGCCGTATTCCAGCGCACGGCCCGCGCGGTCGCGTTTGCTTTTGCGCTCTCCCATGTACAGGTGAAAAATTTCCAGCCGCGCTTCTTCGGAAAGCGACCGAACCACGCGCCTGATCTGTTCCGTCGAATGCTGCACGTAGGGAAAAATCATCGACGCCACGAGATTGATGAAGTAATCCTCGTCCCGGTCCTCCAGCAAAGCCACTTCAGGCGCCGTTTCGATGGGTTCGCTGGCAAACAGTTCATCACAGCGGGCGCGCATTTTTTTATGGACGGCGGCCCGGTGCTCCCGCCGGGCAGCGCGTTTGATGAACGTCGGGATCTGGTGACTCAACGCGTTGCGGATCTGCACCGCCAGATCCTGCGCCTCCACCAGTTCTTCCGTCAGCAGTTTCGAAATGAGCATTGAGAAAAAGCGGCCGTTGCCGACGATACCGACGTTGGCCTGCGTGGCGGCGGGAAGAATGCAGCGGATCACGTCACACGCCGCGCTGCGGATGGTGAAGTTGTAGGCGATGCGGTGCGCGCGTTTCTCGTTATCGCCCTTCAGGTCCTTCGGATACACACGCGCTACTTCATTTCCGCGTTCCACCTCGATGGCGAACGAATCGGCAGGAAGGCGTTTGCGGAACAACTCCTGCATGGGCTCGACCATGGCGGCGTAGGTGGCGAACAGAAAATCCATGACCGCGACGTACGACTCGCCCAGGCCCGATTCCATCACGTTGCGCGGGCGCACGTAACGCCAGCTTCCGCCGCGCTGCTGGTCATACAGAACGTAGCGGGTGGATTCCTCAATGGGAGAGCCACCAATCCGGCAGTCTTCAATGATCTTGGTCATCAGGTTGGAGACTTCCTCGATGCAGATCGGAGCCACCGCCAGTTCCGCCACCGAATCGTCGCCGAACTTGTTGACGACGCGGTCCACCATCTCGCTTCCCTTGACGTCGTTCGGAGTGCCGTCGGAATTGAGGAATTCACGTGCCACGGTTTCCTTGAGCCCGGTGGGGGCCCGGCTGTAACGGGCCAGCGCCGCCCCGATGACTTCCGGATTCAGGTTTTGGAGGGAGAAAACACGGGCATCCACATCGGTGACATAGCGGCGAAGAATGTCGCGTTCGGCTTCGGTGAGGTCGTCAGTCCGTTTTGGCTTCATTATTTTGTCCCGACGTGGACGGTATTGGGATGGGATCTTTGGCGCAGCGAAACCCGGTGTCGTTGAACCGGACGTAAGGACGGCCCCAGCGGCGGAAAGCGCTGTGCAGGGTGTCCTCGTAGTTCACCCAGGAACCGCCGCGCATCACTTTAAAGACCCCCCGCTCGGGTCCCTGGGGATTGTTGCGAACTCTTTTTTTGTAATACTTGCGGTCATACCAGTCCGCCACCCATTCCCACACGTTGCCCGCCATGTCGTGGACGCCGTATACGGAAACGCCGTTGGGGTAGGACCCGACATCGGTCATGGTGTGAATGCCACGCCACTTTCTGCGGTAAGTGGCTTTTCCTGGAGGCAGGTCGTTGCCCCAGGGATACAGGTTCCCCATCGGCCCGCGTGCCGCTTTCTCCCATTCCGCCTCAGTGGGCAGCCGTTTGCCACGCCACTCACAGTATTCCTTTGCATCGTGCCAGCTGACCTGGGTGACCGGCTGGTTTTTGATCTCCTTGGGAAAGCTCTTCCCTTTCCACAGGTTGCCTTCCCAGCAGGCTTTGGTTTCGCAGGTGTCATCCAGGGCGGGCCGATGCCCGGTGGCCTCCACAAACTCCAGGTACTTCTGGTTCGTGACCTCGTAAATGTCGATCCAGTACTTATCCAGGTACACCATGTGGTCCGGGTACTCATCCTTGAACCACCAGCGGTTGCAGCGGTCATCCACCTGCCAGCACATTTCCAGCATGTCGGTGATTTTATGAAATCCCAATCCCATGCGGAAGGTGCTGGCGGGGATTTCCACCATGTCTGAATACATCTTGAGCGCTTCCTGCGTTGCCAACTCTTCCTCATGGTCCACGGAAGCGGCCGCTGCGCAAGACACCCAAACCCCAATCAACAGTGACACAAAGATCACTAAACGGCAAAATCTTTGAGTCCGCTTAACCATCCACTTCAACTTCAAATATGTTTTCACTCACGGGATCAGGCAGCGTACCGGGTTTCAGGACGCGGAAGCCGGGGGCACAGGTTGGCCGGATTCCCGGAATCGGGCCATTTCCTTGCCATGAATCCAAAACAGTCCCAGGCCGAGAATCATGTTGACGGTGTACAGCCAGGTCAACCGGCTGTGGTAAGTGTCGAATTGGCGTTGCAGTTGGATATTTTCCGGGTTGGCTTTTTTCTTCTGGTCCATCGCATGCATCTCGGGGCGCAAAACACTGCCGATGTAAATCGCCAGAACCACCATGATCGCCAAAAACACCTGCCTGGTATAACGCCTTTTGGTGACCACGGGTTCCACGTAGCCTCCCCAACCAAGACGGTCCGCAAAAAAACGGATCAAAACCGCACCGATCATGAGGCCCATGCACCAGTATATGATATGGACATTGAAAATATCCATCAGGCCATTCATGACGTTGCTCGCCATCTGCGGTTGTTCCTTCAATTTCACGCGGACCACGATCTCGGCCAAAATGCCAAGCAGGAACATGCCACCAACCCAAAGGGAAAGGGAAAACAGGTACAACCAGTTTGCAAAATAAATGAGTCGTTTCATCGAAACCAGGGGGTTGCTGTCATGAATCCGGGAGCCGCCATCAGCGGCCGCCGGAGACCTGCTTGCGCAGGGCTTTGTAACTTTTTTCGATTTCCCGCTCCTGCTCTTCCTTCAATTTCACCAGCTCCGGCCTGTCGCCCCCGAACCAGCTTTTGACGGTGTCGCCGGTCTTGTAGCGGTTCACCGAATTGAGGATGGACAGGTAAATCACAAAGTAAACGAAACCGAAGGTATAGAGTACCAGAGGAATAAAAGATTTGAGACGTTTTCTTTCGGTTTCAGGTTTTTTGAACCACCATTCTTTCCAGTAAGTGAATTTGAGCCATTGCATGGGCGAACTCCACAGCCTTGATTAACGCAAAAAACCTATCTGATTTTACCTGTTATGCCTAGCTGTAGGGCAATCATAGCAAAACCCCATTTTCGATACAAGACGGCCTCCCCCGTGTCGGAACATGGGAGACAGCCGGCCTTTGTGATATAGTTGGCCGCATTGTTCGGACCTGCCCGTAAAGACTCTGGAGAAAATAATTGATTGAAATCAAACCGATCAAAGTGGCCCGCGGGACCGTAGAGGCCCCCTCGTCGAAAAGCTACACCAACAGGGCTTTTCTGCTGGCCGCGCTGGCAGAGGGCACGGTGCGCCTGGAGCGTCCCTTGTTCAGTGACGACACGCGTTACATGAGGCAGGCCCTGGAGCAGTTCGGCATCGCCTGCAACGAAGAAAAAGAGGCCGTGACGGTGAACGGCACAAGCGGTACCTTGCGTACGCCGAAAGATGAAATTTTTATCGGAAATGCGGGCACCACCATGCGTTTTTTGACGACCTTCTCCACGCTCGCACCGGGGCAGACCCGCCTCACCGGGGACGAACGCATGCAGGAACGTCCCATTGAAGATCTTCTTCAAGCTTTAAGGCAAATGGGAATTCGCGCCGAATCCGTGCGCAACAACCAGTGCCCTCCGCTTCTCATTGAAGGAGGGTCGCCGCGTGGCGGCACGTTGTCTCTACCCGGAGACAAAAGCAGTCAGTACCTGACGTCGATCCTCATCTGCGCCCCCTATTTCCAGAACGACACCACCATCGAGATCGAAGGCGAGCTCACTTCCAAGCCGTACGTGGACATCACCCTCGACATCATGAAGACCTTCGGCGTGAGTGTGCGCAATGAGTCATATCAACGCTTCCGCATCGCGGCGGGCCAGCGCTACCGGGCGCAGACTTACCGGGTGGAGGGCGACGCCTCCAGCGCGTCCTATTTCTTTGCTGCGGCGGCGGTTACGGGAGGGGCTGTGACCGTCACCCACATCAACCCCGGAAGCGTACAGGGCGACATCCAGTTCCCCCGCGTGCTGGAACAGATGGGGTGTGAAGTGGAGATCGGCGATGAAAAAATCACCGTCACGGGAAAACCTCTTCGCGGAATCACCATCAATATGAATAGCATGCCGGATGTGGTGCAGACCTTGGCGGTCGTGGCGCTGTTCGCCGAAGGCAAAACCACCGTCACCGGCATCGCCAATCTGCGCATCAAGGAAACCGACCGGATTCAGGCGCTGGAGACGGAGTTGACGCGGCTGGGCGCACAGGTCGAGGCCGGCGACGATTTCATCTCCATCGAACCCGGAGAGTTGAAACCGGCGGCCATTGAAACCTACAACGACCACCGGATGGCGATGAGCTTCGCCGTCGCCGGGCTCCGCATCCCCGGCATCCGGATCAAGAACCCGAAATGCGTCGACAAATCGTTTCCCGATTTTTTCGAACGCTTCCAGATTTTTTATGACTGAACACAAATACACCAACAAACTGATTCACGAAAAAAGCCCGTACCTCCTGCAGCACGCACACAATCCCGTGGACTGGCATCCCTGGGGACCGGAGGCGTTCGAGCTGGCGAAGAAAGCCAACAAGCCGCTTCTGGTCAGCATCGGCTACGCCACCTGCCACTGGTGCCACGTGATGGAACGGGAATCGTTCGAAGACCCGGAAATCGCGGAATACCTGAACGCGCATTTCGTTCCCATCAAGGTGGACCGCGAAGAGCGCCCGGACGTGGACAGCATTTACATGAAATCCGTGCAGGCCTTCGGCCAGCAGGGCGGCTGGCCGCTGAACGTGTTCGTCACGCCGGACGGCATTCCGTTTTACGGCGGTACGTACTATCCCTCCGTCGGACGCTACGGCCTGCCGTCGTTCCTGGAAGTGCTCAGCTTTCTCGACAAAACCTGGCGCGAGGAACCTGAAAAAGTGGAGAAGCAGAGCACCGCGCTCATCAATTACCTCAAGGACGTCTCCAAACAGGAGCAGAACACCGAAGCCACGGCGGATGACCTCGGCTTTCACGGCGAAAACAAAACCCGCGAGTTCTACTCGCAGTCCTACGACCGGCTCCACCACGGATTTCTGTTTCAGCAGCAGAACAAGTTTCCGCCCTCCATGGGCCTGTCCTTGCTGTTGCGTCATCACCACCGCACCGGCGATGCACTGAGCCTGGAGATGGTGGAGAACACCCTGCGTGCCATGAAACACGGCGGCATCTACGACCAGATCGGCGGCGGCCTCGCCCGCTACAGCACCGATCACCAATGGCTGGTGCCGCATTTCGAAAAAATGCTGTACGACAACGCCCTGTTCGTCACCGCACTCATCGAGACCTATCAGGTGACCGGCAAGCGGGAGTTCGCCGACTACGCCAACGACGTGTTGCAATACATCGACCGCGACATGACCTCCGCGGAAGGGGCATTTTACAGCGCGGAGGATGCGGACAGCGAAGGCGTCGAAGGCAAGTTCTACGTGTGGACGCAGGAGGAAATTGAAAAGGTGCTGGGCCGCGAGACGGCGAGCATCGCCATCCCCTATTACAACGTGCTGCCCAACGGCAACTGGGAAGGCAAGAACATCCTGCACGTCAAACGTTCGCCGGAACAGATCGCCAAAGACCTCGGCCTGCCGCTGGACCATGTTGAGACCAGAATCGCCGAAGCGCGGGAAAAACTGCTGGCGGTGCGAAGCCAACGCATCCGGCCGCTCCTCGACGACAAGATCTTAACGTCGTGGAACGGACTCATGATCCGCGCCATGGCGCAGGTGGGACGGGTGCTGGACGACGCCGACCGCATCGCCAAAGCCGAAAAAGCGCTCCACTTCATCTGGAACAACCTGCGCACGCCGCAAGGCAAACTGCTCCGCCGCTGGCGCGAGGGCGAGGCACGCTACGACGGGTATCTCTGCGACTACACCTCCATCGCACTCGCCTGCTGTGACCTGTATGAAGCCACGTACAACCCGGATTACATCGACAAGGCCGAGACCTTGATGAAAACGGTGGAGGAAAAATTCGGCAACGAAGGCGCGTATTACGAAACCGCAAGCGACGCGGAGGAGTTGATCGTCCGCCAGGTGTCCGGTTACGACGGCGTCGAGCCTTCCGGCAACAGCAGTGCCGCCATGGCGTTGTTGAAACTCGCCGCGCTCACCCAGAACGTGGACTACGAACGCCGCGCCGAAAAAATCTTCCTCGCCTTCTCCGACGAGGTCACCGAATACGGCATCAACTCCTCGTTCATGATGCAGGCCCTGCACCTTTACCTGGGCGGCTGCAAACAGGTGGCGGTTCGCGGGGTGAACTCGGACAAGGGAATGGAAGCCTTCTGGCCGCTCATGCGCCGGCGGTTTTTTCCTAACACGGTGTTCGCGTTTGCGCTGGACGGCGACGCCGACGCCCAGCGGGTGCCTCTGCTGGCCGGCAAGGAACCCCTGCAGGGCCAAACCACCGCCCACGTCTGCCAGCACGGCTCGTGCCTGCCGCCGGTCACGCAAGTAACGGAACTCAAAAACCTTGTGGACGATTACCGGCAGGTGCGCGATTGAGGCAACCCCCTTTTCCGTTTGCCTTTGCCCGGCGCTGTGCTAGTATTTTGGGTTGTTTTTCCAGATAAACCCTTCATCCAACAAAACTGGTGTTCCATGAGAACGGCATTCATCGATACATTGATAGATAACGTGTTGTCCGGCAAGGGCATCACCCGAAAAGACGCGCTGGAACTGGAAAGCCTCAACCGGGAGGAGCTGGATTACCTGTTTGAAGGCACGAACCGCATCCGCGACCATTTCAAAGGCAACGCGGTCAAGATCTGCTCCATCGTCAACGCCAAGTCCGGCCGCTGTCCGGAAGATTGCGGCTTCTGCGCCCAGTCTTCGAAATTCGAGACCGAGTCGCCGGAATACGGCCTGATGGACGTCGACCAGATCGTCGCCAACGCCAAGAAGGCCGAAGCCTTTGGCTCCAACGAGTTTTCCATCGTCGTCTCCGGCACGGCGATGACCGATCCGAAAGAAATGGCCACGCTCAAGGAAGCGCTTCGCCGCATCAAGGCGGAAACGCGCCTCGAGACCTGCTGTTCGCTGGGACTCATGAGCAAGGAAAACCTGCAGGAGTTGAAGGACGCGGGACTCGACCGCGTGCACCACAACCTGGAGACGGCGCGCAGCCATTTCGAAAACATCGTGAGCACACACACCTATGAAGATGAAGTCAGCGCCGTGCGCAACGCGCAGGAGGTGGGATTGCCGGTCTGTGTCGGCGGCATCTTCGGCATGGGCGAGACATTCGCCCAGCGCGTGGAACTGGCGTTCGACATCGAGGCACTCAAAACGCAGTCGTTCCCGATCAATTTCCTGAAACCTCTGGAAGGCACGGCAATGGAAGGCATGGAGGTTCTGGACGAGTACGATGCGCTCCGCACCATCGCGCTCTTGAGACTCGTGATGCCGGAAATGGATTTGTTCGTCTGCGGCGGCCGCGAGGAGGTTTTCACCGACCACCAGGAAAAACTGTTCGCCGCCGGCGCCAACGGCATTCTCGGTGGCGACTACCTCACCACCAAGGGACAGGACCCGAAACGCGACATGGAAATGATCGAGCGCCTCGGCCTGCACCCGGTCCTGGAAACAGAAGGGGCCCGTCCCTGAAACAGGGGCGAGCCCGCTCTATCTGTCTTCGACCTTCACCCCGCCAGGGTCAAACTCAGGCGAGGGTTTCGTCGATCACTTTTTGAATTTCGGCTTTGGACTTCACTCCAACCAACTGCTGAACCACCTGTCCATCCTTGAAGAACAGCAGCGTGGGAATGCCGCGGATGCCGTACTTGGTCGCTGTTTGCGGGTTGTCGTCCACATTCAGTTTGCCAACCACAACCTTCCCGTCATACTCACCAGCCAGCTCTTCCACCGTGGGTGCCAGCATTTTGCAGGGCTGACACCACTCCGCCCAGAAATCGATCACAGCCGGTTTGTCCGACTGAAGGATGGAACGGTCGAATTCGTCATCCGAAACCGTAACAACTTTTCCGCCTGCCATAACAAGCTCCTTTTTTCTTTACCAAAGTTGAATCCCCGAAACACAATCGATGGCGGCGAATCGGGAATTTGCTGGTAAGTCGTTAATGGGAGTCAACCCTGACTCTTTGTGATGGATTCCTATTTAAATAAATTTACCACCTTTTTTCAAGGCCGATTTTCCCGTATGATTGGGGGTATTCTGCCATTTGCTTTTTGACTTTTTAGATGCAATCCGGCCGGTTTGGATTCCAAACCGGCGCTTTTTTGAACGCGAACCGAAATCGGAACCCTGCCATGCCAAACTACATCAACTGGTTTGCTTACGACGAACTGATGAACCCGCGGGTCTTCAAGGAGCACGGCCTGGAGGCCAACGCATCCTTCTGTGTCACCCTCTCTGCTCACAAACTGGCTTTCAACAAAATCCCGGTCGACAACCAGGGTGTGGAAAAACTGGGCATGGCCAATGTCGTCCCCGCGCCAAGCAACCTGGGGATGATGGAAGGCATCATGTACGAAATGGACGAGTCGTTTCTGCCCAAACTGGACGAAATTTACCTTTACCCAAACGAATACCTGCGAAAGAAGATGCGCCTGACCAAGCACGATTTCACCCTCGTGGACGGGATTGTTTACATCGCGCAGAACGAACGGACCAATGACGACCTCATGCCTTCCAAGGCGATGCTCAAGAGTTTCCGCGAATGCAAAAAGAACCTGACCATGCTGTACCTGTCGCGCCTCATGAACACACCGACAGTGGATTGACCCGTAGAACAATCAGGGTTCTTAAAACGCAACCGCCATGAACACACCTTTGACCGCCCTGGTGCGGCCTCCCGCCGCCACGTTCCTGCGGGCCCTTTCACGCAGGGAAAAGCGGATTCCCATCGATTTCCGGCTCGCCCTGCGCCAGCACGGGTTTTACGTACAAACATTGATCAGCCTGGGTGTGCAGGTGGAGGCGCTGGAACCCCTGGACGCGTTTCCCGACAGCACGTTCATTGAGGACAACGCCATCGTTCTCGATGACGTGGCACTGCTGACCTCGATGAACGCGACCAGCCGCCGGGGCGAAACCCTTCATCTCAAAACCGTTCTGGGGCGGCACCGCAAAATTGATATTTTGGAGCCACCGGTATTCGTCGATGGGGGGGATGTGCTGCAGGTGGGTTCCACCATTTTTGTCGGCCAGTCCACGCGCACCAATCCCCTCGCCGTTGAGGCCATTGCGAAATTCACCCAGCGCCCGGTGGTTCCGGTCGCTGTTGACGGCGCGCTGCACCTGAAAAGCGCGGTCAGTTGCCTGACGGGTGAGTTGTTGCTGATCGATCCGGAACACGTCGACCCCACTCCATTCGAAAACCATTCCCGCATCGAAGTCGCACGCGGAGAGTCCAATGCCGCCAACTGCCTCACCATCAATGGAACCGTGTTGATGCCGAAAGGAAATCCCAGGACACGGGCGCTTGTGGAACAGCGTGGATTGGAAGTGCGCGCCATGCCGGTGAGCGAGTTTGAAAAGGCCGACGGCGGCCTCACCTGCCTGAGCATCTTGATTCCGAAAAGAACCTGACGAGGCTCATGGACCGAACGTGGCGGAGAGGTTTCCGCCGTAACCCACCAGTCCCACGTAGCCCTTGCCCCTCACCGACTTGCCATCGTAGGTGCCTTCCACCGTCACGCTGCCTTCCCAGTACGAGTTGGAGACGGACCGGAGCAGGAACAATTCCTGCGCCGCCAAATCTGGAATCACCTTCAATGCAATGTTGCGTTCGGGTAAATCAATTTTCCACGCGGCGGGATAAGTCACGTCTGACTTCGGGCTGGTCCATGTCTTCAACACGTCCACCGATTGTTTTTCAGAGGGCAGGTGCACCTGCGTGCCGTCGGCCCTCACCAGCGTGCCCCCGGAACGGGGATCGTATTTTCCGTCCTGCAGGCGGATTCTGAACAGCATGACCTCGGCTCCGTTGTCCAGCTTGAGCGAAAACCAGTCCCACCCCGCCTGCTTGGGCACAAGCAACCGCTCCGCAAACACGTGGTCCATCCAGCTCGTTCCTGTCACTTCCACCGGCTGTCCGTCGATGAAAACCGTGCCTTTGGTTTTCAAACGTGTGAAGGAGTAGTAGTTCGGCGCTTTCTCCGGAATGTCCCATTTCGGCTTGTCGTCACCGGTGCCGTGGATGACGGGGGCTTTTTCCGGAGCCAGTTGCAAATCGAATCCGTTGCCCTCTTCCTTCGCAGTGAGCTTGCGCATGTTGCCTGCTCCGGTCAGCTTCCAGTTTTCGTTCCACACCTCCAGCCGATCCTCCGCTGCACCGGCGAGCCCCAGACCGGAACGGTTGATGCGTTCGTAAAAATGAAATTTGCCGTTCTTCAAATCGACCACCGTCATGTGGGCAAAGTAAATGTGTTCGTTGCTCCATTCGGACGGCGTATCCTGATACTGCTGGAGAGCCTTCATGCCGGCAAGCGAAACGCGGAAGAACGAGCACTGGTAACCATACTCGCGTCCGGCGGCGTCGTTAAGATTGCCGGTAAAATACCACCACTCCACCTGGTAGTTGTTGTGCGAATAATAGTCACGTGGAAACGAAAACGCGTATCCGGTGAGCGGATGTTTAACGGTTTGCCGGACATCGGGTTGCGCATGAACGGATCCCGCCGCCAATAAAAATACAAACGCGGTTGAAAAAATGAAAAACAAATACGGACGCATGGGAAATCGGATTATCAAGAATTAAAGTGAGGGGAGTGTACCACAGGTCACACACGTGCGGCATCGCCGGTCTGCGTCAAGAGGTGCCACAGGAAGTCAGGTCATTCCCCAAACAGGTCGCAGGTTTTCTTCCAGCGGAAGGAAAATATTTTTTCCAGGTCACGCCGCACAATGGGGTAGATGAACAGATCACCCGGCGTCCACATGGGGACGCGATAGATAGCACGGTCGCGAATCAATGTACCGCCGTCCTGTTCGATAAAATCGTGCGTGTGGTGCCACAGCCAGTAGGGCCCCACCACCTGGATATCGGAAAAGCGGTTGTTGGGAGACCAGTCCATGATGATCGACTGCCAGCGGAAGGGAATACCGTACAGTTTCAAACGGTAGTTGATACGTGTGCCTTCCTCCATCTCCCGGGTTGACTGACCCGTGACGGAAAAATTCAGGAAGGGCGGGGTCAATATTTCCAGGTTTTTGGCGTCGCTGTAAAATTCGAAAATGGTATCAATCGGTTTTGGAACCCACTGTTCCATCCGCATTTCGTGCGTTCGCACATCGGCCAGTTGGGTGAGCGCCGATTCCACGTCCGGGTAGTCGAATTGAAATCCGCACGACTGCGCCTTTTTGGGCATAGCTTTTTGAGAGGCCAGGAGCACCTCGGACATCTCCCCCAATACCAGCCTGAGTGCAAACGCGGGCGCGGGGATGAAGGCGGGGCGTCCCACCGCTTTCGCCAGCGTGCGGGTGAACTCGGCGTTGGTGACGGGTTCCGGGCTGCACGCGTTCACCGGTCCGCGCAGGGTTTCGGTATCGAGCGCGTGGAGCATGAGACGCGCCAGGTCGCGGACGTGAATCCAGCTCATCCACTGCTGGCCGTTCCCGGCACGGCCACCCACACACATGCGGAAGGCGGGTAGCATGAACCGCATTGCACCGCCGTCGGTGCCCAGGACGGTGGCGATGCGCAACACCACGGTCCGTACCCCCAGCGCCTCGGCTTTCAACGCTTCCGCTTCCCACTTCTTGCACACCTCGGCGAGCACGCTGTTGCCGGGGGTCTGTGACTCGTCCAGTTCCAGGCTTTTGCGGTCGCCGTAATAACCGATGCCCGAGCAGGAAATGAAAATACCGGGCCGCGCATCCATCTCTTCCATCGCCTTGACCAGTTGACGCGTCGAAAGCACGCGCGAGCGCTCCAGTTCCATTTTTTTCGAATCGGTCCAGCGCGTGGCGATGTTTTCCCCCGCGAGATGAATGACCGCGTCCACACCTTCCAGTGCTTCCTTGGGCGGCTCGAGGAGAGCGGGGTCCCATTTGTAACGGCGGCAGAGAACCGGCAGACGCACCACCGCGCCTTCCGGATCGCGAGTCAAAACGGATATCTCGTGGCCCGCGTTTTTCAGTAAGGGAAGCAGTTGTTGACCGACAAACCCGGTAGCACCGGTGACGAGAATTTTCATGAAAAAATTCCAAACCCTTCCGCCGTTGTTTCCATCTAAAAGGAAGGCGACCGGCCGAATCCCCTTACGGAACTTGAAGCAGATGAAAACCGATTAAACCAAACAGGAGACTTGCATGGCGTACCAGAACAAGCCTTTTTATGTGAACGAAACACCGGGAACCAAGTACTATTGTACTTGCGGAGAGTCGGAAAATAAACCGTACTGTGACGGCTCGCACGACCGGAAGGAAACCGGTAAAAGTCCGGTGGAGGTAACTCTGGAACGGCCCCGCAGGTTGACCATCTGCGATTGCGGTCTCACCAAGACCTCCCCCATCTGCGATGGGGCGCACAAAAACTGCTGATTGTCATAAATTCAATCCACTGACCAATCAAAAAGGCCGCTCTGATGAGCGGCCTTTCTTGTAGAAAAAACATCCCCTTTTATGAACAGGGTGGTCAATAACCGGGCCCGGCCTCCCAATTGAACTTTGTGGGCAGCCTTTTTCCGTCAGGCAAGGTGATTGCTCAGGCCGTTGTCGATACGCGTGGTGCTGGACTGCATGACCGCCTCCAGCCGTTTCCAGTTTTCCTCTGTCTCGCGTGACTTTCCAAGCGGATGCCACAGGTGCAGGACCGGCAGGGCAAAACGGCCTTCCTTGCGCACAATGCCTTTGTTGAGCAGGCGGATGACGAGATCCGAGTCCTCATACCCCCAGCCCTGGTAGTGCTCGTCAAAGCCATTGATCTCCACGAAATCCTGCCTCCACACACCGAGGTTGCAGGTTTTGACTCCCTGCCACTTGTTCCGCGACAGTTTGCGCAATGGGCCCAGCGGCAGACGCAGAAAAGGAACCAACCGGTTCACCCCGCCCCGAAGCCGCACTGAAATCCACTTCAAAAGACTCCATTTGTGCAGAGGCAGTTTTTTTTCGAGTGTGCGCTGGGTGAGCAATTCATCAAGAAGAACGCGGTTGCCCGCCAGGAAGAATCCCGGCTCCATCAGTTGAATATAGTGCTCGACAAAATCCGGGAACACCATGCAGTCGCCGTCGAGAAACACCAGCCGTTCGCCCTCACATGCCGCCACCGCCTTGTTGCGGATGGCACCGGCGCGGAATCCCCTGTCCTCGTGCCAAACATGTTTGAGCACCAGCGTGTTCCTTTGTGAAAACGTTTCCACCAGTGCGCGCGTGTTTTCCGTCGACCCGTCATCCGCCACAATGACCTCAAAGTCGCGGTCGGTTTGCGCTTCGAGGCTGGTCAGCACGCGCTCCAGCGCGTCGGGACGGTTGTACGTACTCAATATGATGCTGAGAGCCGTCACGGTTCCTCACTCTTCTTATTTTGATACAGTTCCATGAGTTTGACATACTTGTAATAAGTGCCTTCCGCGTTCGACACCGCCAGTTGGAATCCCTGCCTGCCGTCGAGGAATCCCCTCTTCAAAATATAAGCGCGGAAAAACGCCCACATGCCGCGCGCAACAGCTTCCATCAGGCTGGAGTTGCGGTCCTGCTCGTACAGCATCTGCGCGTTGTAGGTCGAGTAACGGTTCATTTTGTCGAGCACGTCCTCGAAGGTGTCGAAGCTGTAATGGATGAGCGGATTTTTGAACCGGCCCACCTTGCCCGCGATTTCCAGTTTTTCGTGCACCAGGGAATTGGTGAACGCGCCGGAGCCTTTCTTCATCAGCCGCACCACGTAATCGGGTGTCCATCCGCTATGCCGGATGCGCCGCCCCACATAATGCGAGGAGCGCGGGATCTTATACCCATTGTATTTGGGTTTGCGCAATGTCCGTTCGATTTCATCGCGGAGCGCATCGGTCACCACCTCGTCGGCGTCCACAGAGAGGACCCAGTCGCCCGTTGCCATGTCCAGCGCCCGGTTTTTCTGCGGGCCGAATCCCGGCCAGTCCACATCGTGGACAAGGTCGGTGTATTCGCGGCAGATGTCCGGCGTGCCGTCGGTGCTTCCCGAATCCAGCACCACGATTTCATCGGCCCACTTCACCGACTCCAGGCACTGCCGAATACGCACGGCTTCGTTTTTGGTGATGAGAATGACGCTAAGCATTTTCTGTTTTTGAGTCGTTCACAAGCGGGGCGTACAGCACTGCCGCCAGCCAGCCAATCAGCATGCCTTCGGTGTGGTCCATCAAAAGCGAATTGGCCAGAGCCCCGAAGGTCACCATCACCGCCAGTCCCTGCGCCAGGCTGCGGTGATACGGATCGAGCGAAAACGAATACCGCCACAATGTGAAAATGAAATACAAAAACAGACCGATGCCCATCCACCCGGTCTGCACGCCAAGCATGAGGTATTCGTTGTGGGGATTGTCGGTGACGCGCTCCAGCTGGTTTGTTGCAGCGTGGTCCGCGTACCGTTGACGGAAACTCCCGGTACCGTGACCGAACAAGGGGCGTTCCATCATGATCTCATAACTGTTTGTTGAAAACTCGATGCGCATACCGATGGAGGAAGCCGCATCGCCCCGATCCATGTACTTGGCGATGCCGCGCGTCAGGAAATCCCACTGAGTCTGGTACAAAGGAGAAACCGAACTGAGCGTAAAATGAAATGCGACCAAAACCGCAACACCCATCACCGCATAACGCAGTTTGAACTTCTGAAACAGGAACAGGAATCCCAGAAGATAAAACAACACGTATCCGGTACGTCCGTCCACCATGAAAAACAGGTTGAACACAACCACTGCCAACAAAACGGAAAGTGCAATAATCCTGTTACGGTTTTCCCGGCGGGAAAACACATGCACCATCAGGCCGAAAGCAAAAACCGCCATCAACAGGCTGTGCGTGATGCTGTTTTTGAATGGCAACCCGACCCTCAGGTTGGGATCCGTGGAAGGAGACGCGATGTAGTACTGGAAAAACGATCCAATCAGCGTGAGCACCATCGCCGCGCCGAAAGCCACAAGGCACATGCGGCGGGTTTTATCATTATCAAGAAAAGAAAGGTACGCCACGATCAAAATCAGTTCCCGGTACTTGCCCAGGATACCGAAAGCGTCACGCAGATCCGCCGAAGTGTACAGCACCCCGAGGATGAGCATCAGGTACAATATCACCGCGGAGCGTGCCACCGGGTGCGACCGCATACGGGTCCAAAACGTTTTGTGGTGACCCGCAACGAACCACAGCACCAGCACCAGTGTGGTGAGGATTTCTGTCAGGGACGTGCTCACCGGAATGACAGCGCCGGTGAGAACGGTCAACCAGAGACCGGCTTTGTGAGCGCGTGAGGCTCGCAGGGAAACCGGGGCGTCGACAGGCCGAGCCTGGGAAATCATGGCACTCCTGGTCTCCAGCGTTTATTTAAAAGGAGACAATGCGAATCAGGGATGTGAGGCATTCAGGTTCTGGTTCAGGCGGGCCCGCTCTTCGGGAGTCGCTCCGTTCTGGAAGAGGAAACCGAACGTTTCCAGCCGCCACACCAGCATGTCCAGTCCTTTCAACAGGTCCAACCAGTAAAATGGAACCGCCCACAGGGGCTTGCGGTGAATGTCGTTCCGGCACAGAACAAAATCAAGCAACTGCCGACGTGACCGGCGAATGAGCGGCCAATTGCCTCGTTCCTTTATAATACGGATCAAACGGAAAAAATTGAGAACACGCTGGGACATGCGGACCCCCTGAAAAACGGCAAATCCATTTGCCGCTAACCGGATTTTATATTATATGATGGGTCGGTTTTTGTAAAGAAATCGACGTTGTCAATACCTCACGAACCCGAATCCCGAATATTAGCCATGGATCTTGCGGAATGGAGCCGGGACGCCCGGCGACGCATCGACACGGACACCGAACTGTTTTCACGTCACATGGACGTCATGCGTGAGATGGTGCGCATCGACAGCCGCAGTTTCAACGTCAACGAATTCGAAGGCGATCGCACCGAACCGACCGACATGCAGGAAATTTTAGGGGTTGCGGAACGCTACCTGCGCGACATCGGCTTCGATTACGTGCACATCAACACCCCGCCCAAAGGTCCCCAGCGTGCCACGCCCATCCTCATGGCGTCGCTCACTGCCGGGGAAGGCAAACCCACAGTGCTCATGTACGCGCACCTGGACAAACAACCGTACATGGACGACGGTCGTTTCCTGAAATGGGACGGTGTGCCGCCAACGGAATTACGCTGGAACGAAGACCGCACCCGGGCCTTCGGGCGCGGCGCCGCCGACGACCTGAGCGGCGTCATCGCCATTGGCATGGCGGTGGACGCCACCCTGCAATCCATCGGATTCGATCCCCGTAACCCATCGAAAGACACGCTGGCGAAACTTCCCTGCAATTTGAAAATCATCTTCGAAACGGAAGAAGAGTCCGGATCCTACTCACTGATCGAGCAGATTTTGCAGAACCGGGACTTTTTTACCGACGCGAACTGCGTGATCATCACCGATGTCACCAATCCGGCGACGGGGGTACCGGGCCTGACCACTTCCCTGCGCGGCATTTCACAGACGCACGTCACCGCACGGACCGAAAACGAAAGCGGCCTCGACGCCCAGACGGCCCTTTACAAAACCCTGGCAACGCTCGTGCACGAGGACCATTCACTGGCCGTCAATGCCATTGCCCGGCGCGACATCCCCGTCACCCCCGACGAACGCAAAGGGTACGAGGCAGTGCCTCTAACCGTCGAAACCCAGCGCCGCATGGCCGGACTCCTGCCCCAGGTGAAGCTGACTGTGGAAGAAAACCAGGCGGCCATGATCCAGGCCCAACTGCGGACCTCTTACGCCAATGTGCGGCCGGGGCACCGCGTGGCGGGCGGGGTGGTGCTGGGCACGGCAGCGGCACGACTGACGTTTCACCTGAAAGGCCAGCTCGACTCGAACGCCTTCCGGTCTGCTGTTACCGAGGTGTTGGACCGGCTCAATCCGTTCAACCTGAAAATCACCGTGGAAGAAGCCGAGGCCCCGGCCTCCGGAACGCTGGCTCTGAACCTCATTGTGCAGGCTGCTCTCAAGGATCCGCATTCCGGTGTCTCCGGCGGTCCGTTCCCGGTAGCGGAGATTCAACTGGCGCGCATGATCGACGGGTTGATCGACGGCAATGGCCGCCTCACCGCCGGACCCGTACACCTTTACATGGCGCCGGAAGGCCCCATAGAACGGATCACCTCCGAATCCCTGCACGCCGAAAACGACGGCACCACCCGCCGGTTTGCAGACAACGCGGCGAAAGCCATGGTGGAAATTCGTCTTGCGCCGGGCAACAACGAAACCGAGACGGCGGAAGACGTAAAGGCCCACCTCCAGGCCAACGCACCAGCAGGAGTGCAACTGCAGTTCGGGGATGACAAAGGCGGATCTCCATGGAGTACAGGAATCGAGCACCCGGCGTTCACCCTCATGCTGGAGTCGCTGGAAGCCGGTTATGGAGTGAAACCCTGCCTGTTCGGCTGCGGCGGGTCCATCCCCTTCGTTGCCAAATTGATGAAAGCACTGGACGACATTCCGCCACTGGTCATCGCGCCCTACGATCAGGAATGCCGCATGCACGAACCCGGCGAAAGTCTCAGCGTCGCCGACCTGAACGGCTGTGCGCGGTCGATCGTGCATTTTCTATTGAATTGCGAAGCCGCCCTCGCCCGCACGGGCTGATACGAACTCCCCCCTCTTTTTACACCCACAACCTCAGCGTCGGGTTGATCCTGCATGCGGGTGCGTTAGAATGGAACCATCATTCCACTTCGGGTGCCTGCATGAAGGACCTGACGCCACAATCCGGAGACGCCCTGCTGATCGTCGATCTGCAAAACGACTTTCTGCCCGGCGGCAGCCTGGCCGTGCCCCATGGTGACCGGGTCATCGCACCCCTCAACCGGTACGGCGATTCTTTCCGCGCCGCATCCCTTCCGATCTTTGCCAGCCGGGACTGGCATCCGGAAATGCACTGTTCCTTTGAAGAGCAGGGGGGCCCCTGGCCGCCGCACTGCATCCAGGACACCGAGGGTGCGGATTTCGCCGCCGAGCTGAACCTTGCGGACGCCGTTGTCATCAGTAAAGCCCAAACCGAGGAAGCCGACGCCTACTCCGCTTTTCAGGGAACAGGTCTCGATTCCGAACTGAAAGCCCTGGGAGTGCGCCGTCTGTTTGTCGGCGGACTCGCCACCGACTATTGCGTGCTCAACACCGTGCGCGATGCGGTGAAAAACACTTTCGAGGTGGTTTTGCTGGAGGACGCCATTCGCGCCGTCAACGTGAACCCGGAGGACGAAGCGCGCGCGTTGAACGAAATGCGGGAGCTCGGTTGCCGTTTCGCAACGGTGAATAACGTCTGTCTCGACCCCGCCCAGGCCAGTGCGCTTCTCACCGATCTCTACCAGTTCACCATGGTTAAAAGTTATATCGACCAGGGGATGACCCGGCAGGCGGTGTTCGAATTTTTTGTGCGGGACCTGCCGCCTCACCGCAACTTCCTGATGTGTGCGGGAGTGGAGCCGGTCCTGCGTTACCTGGAAGCCCTGCATTTTTCTCCGCAGGAACTGGATGTGCTGAAGCGAAGCGGGCGTTTTCCCCAGGAGCTTCTGGACTCGTTAAGGACGTTTCGCTTCACGGGAGATGTGGACGCCATGCCCGAAGGCACGGTGTTCTTCGCCAACGAGCCGGTCCTGCGAATCACCGCGCCTTTACCGGAGGCCCAGTTTGTGGAAACACGCGTTATCAACCTGCTTCATTATTCCATTCTGGTCGCCAGCAAGGCGGCGCGGTGCGTTCTGGCGGCGCAAGGTCGGGGGCGCCTTGTCGATTTCGGCCTTCGACGCGCCCACGGCGCCGAAGCGGGATGGCTGGCGGCACGGTCATCGTTCCTCGCCGGATTCGCCGGAACCGCCACCGTGCTCGCTGAAGCCACCAACCGCATTCCGGTTTACGGCACGATGGCGCATTCCTATGTGCAGGCGCATGACAGCGAGGAAGCGGCGTTTTATGAGTTCTGTCGTTCATGGCCGCAGAACACCACTCTTCTGCTCGATACGTATGACGTTTTTGAGGCCACTGAATCGGTCATCAGGCTTTCCCGCAAACTTGAAAAGAAAGGGATACGCATTCAGGGAGTGCGCCTCGACAGCGGCGACATGCAGGCACAGGCGCGCGAAGTGCGCAGGCGGCTGGATGAAGCGGGACTGGAACACATCAAGATATTCGTCAGCGGCAATCTCGACGAACACGCCATTGCCGAATACGTGGCACACGACATTCCGGTGGAGGGATTCGGCGTCGGCACGAAGCTGGTCGTTTCCGACGACGCACCGTTTCTGGAATGCGCCTACAAGTTGCAGGAGTACGACGGCAAGCCGCGGCGCAAGCGGTCCAAGGGAAAAGCCACCCTGCCCGGCGCCAAGCAGGTGTTCCGGTTACGGGATGCCGGAGGTCGGTTTGCAAGCGATCAACTGGGTCTGGCCAATGAGGAATTGGAAGGCGAAACCCTGATCACACCCATGATGCGCGGCGGGCGCCGCCTGCATCCACCCGTCTCCCTGCAAACCCTGCGCGCCCATGCGCAGGCGCAATTGATGGCCCTGCCTGAACCGCTTCGATCTTTGGACAGAGCGGACCCTTCGTACCCGGTTTCCATCTCCGAAAATTTAAAGGCATTGACCCAGAAGGTGGACCGCCAAACACATGTCTCCAGTCTGGGGTTGAACGGTTCCGTGTTCCGCACGATAGCGGATTTTTTCAGGAAAGCGTTTTAGAGAGGATCCGTCGGGCTCGATTTTCCGCCCGGGACTGCATGTCCACCTTCCATTGCGAAAGATCCGAAAGCGATATACCAAGCGCCGCCACCAACGGGTCAAGCGGTTCGTTTTCCGGCAGGTGCAGCCCATCGCCGTATCCCCAGTCTTCCGCCAGCCGGTTTGCCAGCCGCACGATGGCTACGGGACCGGTCTCCCGGGCGGCCTTGCCGTTTTCCAGGGACTGAATGTATTCGATCAGGCTGACTGGATAATGCCATTCCTCCGCCAGCCGTCCCGCCACTTCCTGAGGGGTGCATCCGGCGACGTTCTGAAGCGCCTGAGAAAATGGGAGGGAATCCTTCCTTGCCCGGTCCAGGGCCTCCAACACCTCCCTGGGATGGTTGATGATGAGCGCCATCTTTCCCAGGTCGTGCAGCAACCCCAGCGTCAGGCACACGTCTTCTTCCATCGTACCCAGTTTGTTCGCCATAAACGCCGCCAGGATTCCCGTCACCGCGCCATGCGCCCAAAGTTGCAGGTGATCAAATTTCCGGTGATACGTGTGATCGGCGTCGCGGAACATTTCAAACACCGGGGTGGTGAGGATGACGCTGGTCACCAAGCTGGGAGAAAGCAGGCCCGCCGCCTGTTGCAGGGACTCGACGCGGCGCTCGTACCCGTACACGGGCAGATTGGCGACCGCCAGAATGCGGGCGGCGATGGCGGGATCATACTGAATCAGGTGCAGGAGATCGTAATCCGCCGACGACGTTTTTCCGAGCACGTCGATGACCTTTGCAATCTGCTCCGGATGGCTGGGCAGGCTGGGAAAATCTTTGTATGCATCGAGCAGGGTGACAGACACCTCAATCTCCAAGAATAACGCGGTCCCGCCCCTCTTCCTTGGCCCTGTACAGGGCCCGGTCCGCAGCGTGAATCAGATCCGAAACAGACTCCATGGTGGACAAATTCAACTCCGCGATACCGCCACTGACCGTCACACCAAATTCCTTGTTTTCCACATCAAAAGCGATCTTTGCCATTTCCTGTCGAATGCGTTCCGCAATGACCATCGCGCCCTGTTTGTCCGTCTCAGGCAGAATGACCGCGAACTCCTCCCCGCCATACCGCGCCGCGGTGTCGTTGGACCGGCACAGCCGGTTCATCACCGTCGCCAATGCCACCAGAACCTCGTCTCCCTTCTGGTGCCCGTAGGTGTCGTTGATCCTTTTGAAATTATCTATGTCCATCATTAACAGGGAAAGCGAGGACTGGTACCGCTGGGAACGGTCGAACTCCTTGCCTAAAATGTGCAGCATTTGCCGGTGATCGTTCAACTGCGTCAGGCCGTCGGTGATTGACAGCATCTCCGTCTTTTCGTGCAACAGGGCGTTGCTCACGGACAGGGCGACAAATTCCAAAACGTTCAGAATGTAATCCATGTCCGACACCGACAGGAACCCCTTGTCGCTGTCATTGATGTTGATGACCCCGATGATCTTGTTTTCGATCATCAAGGGCACGCACAGGAAAAAATTGTTTTTGAACAGGGGATTTTTTCTGCCCTTGAAATACTTTGAGGTGGTGAAGTCCGATTCAAAGATGTACCGCTTCTGGTTCAGGGCATCCTGCATGACTCCCGACTCGGAAACGCTGAAGCTCAGCGGTTTTTCCATGTCGAGGTGATTGCTGCAGGCCAGGGTCAATTCCATCTGCGACGGATTATAAAGGAACAACGAAAAGTAACGGACGGCGAGGATGTGCGGCAGCTTTTCCAGGAGGACGGGTTTGATGTCATCCAGGTGCAGGAGACTGATGCTTTTATGAAGGTATAAAAACAGGTCGAGGCTGACCAGAGACTCGCCCAGCATGGCTTTCTGGTTTTTCACCAGTTCCAGGACCTGCCGGGTCTCTTTCAGTTGGCTCTGATCGATCGGGTCCATAGACTTTAAGTTATCTTAGATTCGGTCAGAAAATTCAAGTCAAACCTATAAACACACTCAACTGACGTCAATTTTCTGACGATAACATATATACGACAAGCAACCGCGCCATTTTCAACAGGACATCAACTGTTTCGCCCAGGCGACACACCAAAAGTTTTCCCTTTTATTATAATGGGTTAAAGGAGTCTGGGATATAATGGAATTCATTCGGTATCATTTTTGCTCCTCATGAACTGCGTTGCCAACCGGAGTGTTTTTATATGGTGAGCAGGACTTCATTCAAAACCGGATGCCAGATTCTCGGGCTGGGGGTGTGCCTTATTTTCGTTTTGGCGAATTTCGCACACGCACAAAGTCCGTTCGGTCCCATCAAAATCCAGGACATCCAGCTGGGCCCCCACCCGGACAAGACGCGGGTGGTCATCCTGCTCAATCGTCCTGCCGACTACCGGGTCATCCCCGATCTCGGCAACAAACGCATTGGAATCTTTCTGCGCGGTGCGGTTCTGCATCCGCGAATCAAACCGCAGGCATTCAAAGACGTCAACCTGACACGCATCGAAACCCGCGAGTTGGAAGGCATCGTCAAGATCACCCTTCATTTTCACCAGGCCAATACGCAGTTCATTCACTTTTCCGAAAACAATCCGCCCCGGATCGTCTTCGATCTGGCAAAAAAAGCGCCCCTCAAAATTCTCAAGTCAAAAAAGGAACTCATCCCTGCTCCCAAGAAAGAGGGTCAAAAAGCGCCGCGGGTCAAAGGCCTGACGTTGAATGAAATCGAGAAAACCGTTCAGACGGAAAGCGAGGACAAACTCCGTCACGGGTGGAACGAATACACCCGCGCGCTCAACCTGTTCCAGCAACAGAATTACAGGGAGGCGTCCGTCGCGCTTCGCGGGTATATCCGGAATTTTGGAGGCAGCCCCTATGCCGCCAACGCCGCTTACCTGGTCGCGGAGGCGGAATGGAAACTGGCCATACAGAAACAGGAACCGAATTTCGAGGCCGTCATCGACGCCTACCGGTTTGCCATCCGCAAATACCCGGACTCCAAATTCTACGACCACGCCCTGTACAAGCTGGCGACGATTTACGACGATCTCGATTTCATTCTCGAAGCCAAAACGCATTACGAACAGGGCATCGAGCGCAACCCGCGCAGCCGTTACAACGATGCTCGCAAGCTGGGCCTCGCGCGCATGATGTTCAAGGAAGGCCGCCTCGACGAGGCATACCGTGCGTTCCGCGTCATCCTGAAGGACCAGGCCGCAGACCCCAAGGCCCGCGCCAGCGTGTACCAGATCGCCCAGGCGTATTACGACCGCAAGGAATACGACAAGGCTCTCCAGGTATTCGAGGACGCGGTCGAACGCTGGCCGAAAGAGTTGAACAACGAACCGGAACTCAATTTCACCATCGGCGAGTTGTATTTTTCCCGCCAGCAATACGGAAAGGCACGCCAGTATTATTTCCAACTGGTCAACCTGCAACCGGAAACGTTGAAATCGCACGAGGCGCTCAACCGCATCGGCGATTCCTACCTGCTGGAGAAAAACGGGATGGCCGCCTATTCCGTGTTCGAGCGGTCGATGAAAATCGACCCCGAAGGCCCGCGCGCGCTCTACGCCAAAATCCGCATGGCGGACATCGGCATCCGCTACCCGGGACTGGACGCCGGACCTGGTGATGGACAACCCGTCGTACTTCAAACCTTATGAAACCTATAACGCCATCTTTGCGGGTACGGAAGCGCGCAACGTGCGCTCGGAAGTGTTGCTGAGCCGGGGCTCCGCCCTCTTCCAGGAACAACGCTTCCTGCAGGCCATCCAGGAATTCAAGCGCCTGCTAGACCGCGACAAGCCGTCGCGTTATTACCGCACCGCGAAAAGCGCCATCCACCGCGCGATGGGCCACCTGATCGACCAGTATTCCAAACAGGGCGGCCACCTGCCCATCCTCTATGCGTACAACGATTTCCTGACGTTCGGCATCGGGGACGTCGATGACCTGAAAACCCAGTTGCAGATTGGCGAAGCCTACCAGGCCATCGGCATGCACGTGGAGGCGTTGAAGTTTTTCGAGGAGGTGAAACTGAAGGACGTGCAGGGTCTGTATTCTGACCGGCTGTTTCTGAACCTCGGCGAAATCCATCTGGCCCAGAACCGCTTCCAGGATGCGGAACTGGTCAGCAAGACGTTCCTCAACAATTACCCGAACAGCCCCGAGGTGCCGGATGCGATGATGCTCCTCGCGCAGGCTTACCGCGGACAGAAACGCATCGACAAGGCGGTGCAGACGTACGAATCCATCATCGCCCGCGGCAGCGGCCGCGTCGCTCTGGCCTGGTACCGTCTGGCGGAAATCTGGATGGAATCGGACGATTTCACCCGCGCGGGCAACGCCTACCGCAAGGTGATCGACCACTCCGACCGCACCCTGCGCAACCCGCCGGAGTTCATCCAGTCCACCTACTACAAACTGGGCATCGTGTACCACCTCCAGCGCCGCTACTCGGAATCGCTCAACATGCTGGAGTCGGGACGCAAGCGCTTCCCGGATCACTCGCTCCGCAGCTATGCGGATTTCCTCATCGCCGACAACCTGGAACAACTGTCTCAGCCGAAACAGGCGCAGGCGGAGTTGCAGGAGATGATCAAGACGAAGGACAACGGACCAAGCCTGGTGCAGGACGCGGCGGAGATCCGCCTCAAGGTCATGGACTGGGAAAATCGTTTAAAAGACCTGTTGTGATCTTCTATAATGAATAAGACCTTGCAAGCCGTACGCAAACTTCCTCTCGAGTGGCCCATGACGGATGATTCCCAGGACCGGCAGGTGCCGGATCTCGAAACCCTTCAGGCCGCGTTTCAGGCGTTCACCGAAACCACCCAGCACCTGCAGGAGTCCTACGAGAAACTGCAGGCGCACGTGCGCGCCCTCGACCTCGAACTGGAAAAGAAAAACGCCGAACTCGAACAGAACCTCAAGGAAAAGGAAGCGGTCCGCAGTTACCTGGACAACATCCTGCAAAGCCTCACCACCGGCGTCATCGTGGTGGACGACGCGCAACGCATCACCACCTTCAACAAAACCGCCGAGCGCATCACCGGCCTCAGGGAAAACGCGGTCCACCGCAAAACGCTGGGCGAGGTGTTCGACGTCGATCCCTTCGCGCAACTGATCGCCCGCGCGGCCGACCAGCCCGACGCCCAGCCGGTGTTCCAGGAATCGGTGCTGACCACCGACGGACGCGACCTGCGTCTGCGCACCGCCGCCTCTCCCGTGCTCGACGCACAGGGCACACGCATCGGCACCATGCTGCTGGTCGAAGACATCACCGAACTCAAACGCCTCGAAGAGGAAGCCGAACGCAACGACCGCCTGCGCGCGATGGGCGAGATGGCCGCGGGCATCGCCCACGAAATCCGCAACCCCCTCGCCAGCATCGAGCTGTTCGCATCGCTCCTCAAAAAAGACCTCGGCGACGACGAGGAAAAACGCGCGCCCGCTGACCACATCATCAACGGCGTACGCAACATGGACCGCACCATCTCCAGCCTGCTCCTGTTCGCCAAGTCGCCGGAGCCGTCGCGCAGTCAGTGCGACCTCAACCCGTTACTGGAAACCCTGCTCGCCGACCCGTCGCAGTTGCAGGTGCCGGACAACGTGAATGTGGTGTGCGATTTCGGCGCGGGAACGATGACCGCCAACGCCGACGAGCACCTGCTCAAGCAGGTGTTCCTCAACTTCCTGCGCAACGCCGTGCAGGCCATGCCCGTCGGCGGCACGCTGACCATCAAGACCGAACGCGGCGACGCGCCCGCGGGTGAGACGTTCCACCGCCACTTCATCCGCACCACCATCACCGACACCGGCGTCGGCATCGCGCAGTCGGACCAGAAACACATCTTCAACCCGTTTTTCAGCACGAAAGAAAAAGGCACCGGCCTGGGCCTCGCCATCGCGCACAACATCATCAAGGCGCACCACGGCACCATCGACGTGGACAGCCAGCCCGGCCGCGGCACCACCTTCGCCATCAACCTCCCCGGCTCGGACACGCCCGCATCATGAAAGCGAAACGCCACATCCTGATCGTCGACGACGAACCGGACATGCGCGCCGCGCTCACCGCCGCGCTCAAGCGCGAGGGGCACGACCTCAAAACCGCCGAGAACGGCAAGGAGGCGCTGGGCCTGGTCGAGATCGAGGACTTCGACCTCGTCATCTCCGACGTCAAGATGCCGAAGATGACCGGCGCGGAACTGCTGAAAGCCATCAAGGAAATCAAACCCGAAACGCGCGTCATCATGATGACCGCCTACGGCACCATCGACAACGCCGTCGAAAGCATGAAGCAGGGCGCGTTCGATTACCTCTTGAAACCGTTCTCCGCCGACGTGCTGGTCTCCACCGTCACCCGCGCTTTGCAGACGGACACCGCCGCGAGCGCGACGCCTTCGGATGCGGCCGCCGAGAGCGGCGACGACGCGGAGCCCATCGACCCGCGCCAGATCGTGACGCAGAACAAAACCATGCAGGAACTGCTGACCTTCGCGGAGAACGTGGCGTACAGCCAGTCGACGGTGCTGATCTCCGGCGAGACGGGCACCGGCAAGGAACTGTTCGCGCGCTACATCCACCAGTGCAGTCCGCGCGCCGACAAACCGTTCCTCGCCGTCAACTGCGCCGCCCTGCCGGAAGGACTGCTGGAGTCGGAACTGTTCGGACACGAGAAAGGATCGTTCACTGGCGCCATCACCGCCAAGCAGGGCAAGTTCGAGCTCGCCAACGGCGGCACGCTGCTGCTGGACGAAGTCACCGAGATGTCCCTGCCCCTGCAGGCGAAACTCCTGCGCGTTCTGCAGGAGCACGAGGTGGACAAGGTCGGCGGCAAGGAACCGATCCCGGTCAACGTGCGCGTCATCGCCACGACCAACCGCGACCCGAAGGCGCTGATTGCCGAACAGAAGTTCCGTGAGGACCTGTATTACCGGCTGAACGTCATCCCGCTCAAACTGCCGCCCTTGCGCGAGCGCAAGGAAGACATCCCGGTGCTGGCCGACCACTTCGCGAAGAAACACGGGCAGAGGAACAACAAGGCCATCACCGGCGTGGCGGATGAGACGAAAAAACTGTTACAGAAATATCAATGGCAGGGGAACGTGCGCGAGTTCGAGAACATCATGGAGCGCGCGGTTCTACTGTGCAACGCCGACACCATCCAGCCCTCCAACCTGTTCATGGACGACGACGCGACCGCCCAGCCCGCCAGCGCGAACGGGTCGAGCCCTTTGGGAAATTTCCGGGGCACGCTCCAGGAGATGGAGCGGGAACTGATATTGAGGACACTGGAAGAAACCGAAGGCAACAAGACCAAAGCCGCCGAACAACTCGGCATCTCCATCCGCACCCTCCGCAATAAGCTTACTGAGTATAAGGAGAAGGCGTGATCAAAACCCTACATCCCATCTTCAACGGGGTCACTGTTAGGGGAGTTTCATCAATGCACACAATTAAATAGCTTCGTATTTTGCCTGTTGATTAAACTGTTCCTGCTCCGGATTCATTAAATAAGAGAATAAATCCTCTAAAATAAGAACCTCATAAACTGGTTGAGTTTGTCCAGTTAAATATGCGATATGAGTGCTTCCAAAATATTTTCTGGACTCTCTTCCCCTGTCTCCAATTAACAAAGATTTAAGCTCAACGTCCTCCGATGTTTCCCATTTACAACACCAGGCAACAACCAAATCAATATGCTTGTGGAATTTTTCATTACTAGAACATTCCCGCAATAAAGCATCAAATTCATATTTATATTCCAAAATCTTAGGCTCGGAAGTCCAGGGAAGAGTCTCTATTATTTCTTCTGAAACCCCCAAGCTATTTTTTTCTGAATAATAAATTTCATTTTCCTTTTTATAGTTTACTCTAAAAACGCAATCATATCGAAAATGCTCACTGGTCGAGAAAAGCTCAATACCCCTAATTACGCTGGCTCCTATAAGTTGATTGTACAAAGTCACAACGTCTTGTTCCTTTTGAGGCACGGATAATACGCTAACATTCCTGGCTTCGCTTAGATCAGGCAAAGGGTGATTCTCATAATGCTTTTGTTGAAAACTGATCCAATCAAATTTATCTTTATCAGGTTGCAGAGGATCGCTTTTCTCATCTGGCTTTAAATGACTCCTGAATTGTTTAAGCTTATTAAATGCGCTAACAGATAATTTCCGTGCTAGTTCCGTTTTTTCCGGTTGAAAACTTTTTCTGCCCAAGTCCGGCTCCCCATCCTTGAAATGCACAATCACGTGTGTTTGATTCTGATAACCAATAGATTTCGTTAAAGGAATTGTAATTAAATCTCCTTGAACCATTTGATCAGACGCGATCTGTAATCCTCCCTTTAAAATTCTATAACCTTTCCTTATCTTCAATATGTCATCATTAAACTTATCAAACACCTTAACGGTATTAGAAAAAAAACCATATACACTAACATGATGTTTTTGAATCAAATGATTTTCTTCTTCGGTTAAGGCGCTGTTTTTTGCACCCAATAAATTAAAGGGTGCTTCTGGATCAACAATATTGTCTTTATCCCAGACTTCATATACCGCATCTAACCTTTTGTAATTATCTGGTATTTTTTTATGTTTCTCTTTTAAATCCCCAGGGATTGAGTTTAAGGTTTTGTCCAGCGCACTTATAGACTCTGCCTTTATATTTGGAATCTCATGAGGGTAAAAATATTCTGCAAGATCAGCCTGATGAGCGGTTGAAGATCCAGAATAATCTTTTACTTCTACTTTTATGTTTGGCTTAAACTCTGGCGATTGAATATTAACTTGCCCTAAAGGGGTTCTAATCCTCAAAATATCAAACCATTGCTTCGCCGTAGTAGCATTTATATAGCTCAAAGATGGCCTTTCCCCATCATATAATGTTATGGTTGTAATAGTGCCACTTGGAGAATGGTTTAAGTATGGTTCCCCTATTTCCAACTTTTTGAATTTTGGCCTGCCTATCTCATTTGATTCGCTTTCAACCCATTTTCTTCCATCCGTTAACATCACATATGTTTCAAAACCTTTACTTTTAGTATGGAGTTTAATGTTATTAAACCCGTAAGCTAAAAATGTGGCCCCGACCCCCTTGTTTCCCCTCAAAGACTCACCTCGTTTAAATGAGAAGTTGGGAGCAACACAAAACTCAAACTCTTCTTTCGACATACCACATCCGTTATCTGCAATGGATACAACCTGATCCAATAAATCAATTTTTATGCAAATTTCCGGTTCATAACTTTGATCTGCTCTCCAAACTTTTTCCGTAGCATCAAGAGCGTTTTGGATCATTTCTGAAAACAGATCAAAATAACCTGTATAACTTTTTAAAATGTTTTTGATTTCCCTTTTTTTAGCAAGCTGAAAAATTTCGTCCTTTTTGTCTCCTTTTTTCAATAACGCTTCTAAGGGATCAAAGCCATCGTAAGAAGTAATCAATGATTTGCTCATAATATGATTTGCCTCCAAAGCTCTATGCAGCAAATTATGTAATAACTAACAAATATATATAAATTGCTATTGCCAATTGGCAATAAAACTAGTTATCTAATTTAACTGCTTTTCTCTCTAAACCCTTTCGCCCTTCACTGGAATCAAAGTCGTAATTCTTCCATAGATAATCACTTCAATTATGTCATCCGGTTTGATATTCATCGCTGTGCGGACTTCTTTGGGCAGGGTGATGCGGTTTTGGGATGTGAATTTGACTGTGGGCATGAGGTGTCCCCTCCTCATTATTTTTTAAACTATACCAAATTTTTTGCGGGCCTGTTTTAAAACCTTAAGAGGAAGGGCCATCAGTAACCCCTCCCAGCCCTCCCCTTGAAAAGGGGAGGGGTTGTTCTAAATCGGTGTCCAGCCGTGTTCATCTGTGGTTCCTCCCCATCCCCCTCCGGGCGGAGCCCGTTCAGCGTTTATCTGCCGTTCCCCTGCATCTTTTGCCCGTCGCCAAAAAGATGACAGCAAGATTTGCCGGGTGGCTAGAATAAGCCATATTTCCTCCCAGGCCGCCTGTGCCCTCCCCTCCCCGGTATCCCCAAACCCTTTGTTTTAAAAGCCTTTCCGCCCTACCTGCCGAATCCGGCCAAATCGTTGATAATCCGCGCGTTTGGCATCAAACTTGCTTTAAATCCCTGTAAACATTCCCCGTCCCCGCCAAATGGCGGCCGGCGGGCCGGAAACCCTTATTCTGTAAAGGATTCGCACGATGGATTTTTTGACGTCGATCCAGGTCAGCGCCTCCGGGCTGAACGTCCAGCGCCAGCGCATGGACGCCATCGCCAGCAACCTGGCGAACATTGAGACCACCCGCACGCCGGAAGGCGGCCCCTACAAGCGCAAGGATGTGGTGGTGTCCGCCGTCCCGATGAACGAGGACTTCGCCGCCACCCTGCACCAGCAGATGTTCGACAGCATCCGCCAGGCGCAGGTCGCGGAGATCGTCGAGGACCAGAGTGAGCCGCAGATGGTGTTCCAGCCGAAACACCCGGACGCCAACGAGCAGGGTTACGTGGCCATGCCGAACATCAACCTTATGGAAGAGATGGTGAACCTGATGAATGCCACGCGGTCGTTCGAGGCCAACATCCAGGCGATGAACTCGGCGAAGACCATGGCGCTGAGGGCGATCGATCTCGGCCGGTAGGCGGTGGGCGTGGCCCGCGGCAAACGGGCTGATGCGTTGAGGGCGAACGAGGGTCCGCAGGCACAAAGATAGAGGGGAATGAAAAGAGGATATTGGAATCTCAATTTATGACGCACACAACGACAACCATTGACGGGACAAGATCATGGAAGCGTTTCTCGAATTCTTAACAAATCTCGGACGGCGGTTCAACGAACTGCCGGCGGTGCAGAAAGTCGCGGCGCTGGGCCTGCTGGCCGGCATGGGCGCGGCGTTGGTCGCCATGCTGTTCTGGGCGCAGGCACCGGACTACCAACTGCTGTACGCCAACCTGTCGGAGAAAGACGCGGCGGCGGTGGTGGAGGAACTCAAGACGCAGAACATCCCGTACGAGTTGTCGAACCAGGGACACAACATCCGCATCCCCTCCAACCGCGTGCATGAAGTGCGGCTCGACCTGGCCAGCCAGGGCCTGCCGACGGGCGCGGGGGTGGGACTCGAGCTGTTCGAGGACACACCACTCGGCATGACGGAGTTCGTGCAGAAACTCAACTTCCAGCGCGCGCTCCAGGGCGAGCTGGTCCGCACCATCACTTCGCTCTCCGCGGTGGAACACGCCCGCGTGCACCTGGTGCTGCCGAAGACGGACGTCTTTTCCAAGGAAAAACCGCGCGGCAAGGCGTCGGTGATGGTGAAGCTGAAATCCGGGCAGAACCTGTCTGAAACGCAGGTGCAGGGCATCGTGCATCTCGTCTCCGCCAGTGTCGAGGGATTGCAGGTGGCCGACGTGGTGGTGGTCGATCTCGAAGGCAACATGCTGTCGGGCGGCAAGGAAGTGTCCGAGGCGGCCCTGTTGACCGCATCCAATTACAAGCACAAGCGTCACGTCGAAAAGGAGCTGGAGACGAGCATCGTCAGCATGCTGGAAGACGCGCTGGGGCCGGGCAAGGTCATCGCCAAGGTCGCGGCGGAGATCAACTTCGACAAGGTCGAGCGCACGGAAGAGATTTTCGATCCCGACTCGCAGGTGATCCGCAGTGAGCAGAACACCACCGAGCAGGTGATCGGCGCGGCACCGCCGGGCGGCCTCGCCGGGGTGCAATCGCTGACGCCGGGCACCGGCAACCAGCAGGCGACGGGCACGGGCTCGAAACGCAACAACGAGAAATCGACGCTCAATTACGAAATCAACAAGGTGGTCAAGCACGTGCAGGAGACCACGGGCGAAATCCAGAAGCTGTCGGTCAGCGTGATGGTGGACGGCAAGATGGTCGGCGACCCGCCGGAATACCAGGCCCGGTCCCAGGAGGAGATGGCCAAATTACTGCAACTGGTGCGCACCGCGGTCGGCTATGACGAAGCCCGGGGCGACCAGATCCAGTTGGAAAACGTGCAGTTCGACAAATCCACCCGGTTCCTGCAGAGCGAGGAAGTCGTCTCGGCCCAGAAGTTCGAGCTGGCCCTCAAAATCGCTGAATACGTGATCGGTGCTATACTGTTGGTACTGCTTGTCATGCGCGTCCTCCTGCCGATGGTGCGGTGGATCACCACCAGCGTGGAAGTGGTGGAAGAAATCGATGAAGGCCCCACTCCCGAAGAGATCCTGAAGCAGGAAGAAGAACGGCGCATGGCGCAGATGGCGCAGGAGAACATCGAGATGCGCAAATCGGTGGAAGAACTGGTCGGGCGCGATCCCCGTTACGCCGCGTCCGTGATTCGCAAATGGATGAGAGAACGAAGCGCTGGAGCATAGACCCATGGGCACAATGAATCCCAAAACCAACCAGAAACTGACCGGTCCCGAAAAGGCCGCCATCTTTCTCATGGCGATGGGCGAGGAACAGGCCGCAAAGATCCTCGCGCAGATGGACGAGCGCGAGATCCAAAGCATCGGCAACTACATCTCGGCTGTGAGCGACGTGGAAACCTCCACGGTCGACCAGATCACGCGTGAGTTTTTCACCAACATCACCTCCGGCATCGGCGGTGGTCTGGGTGTGTCCGGTCTGGATTTTCTCAAGAGCACGCTGTTGCAGGCCCTGCCCGCCGACAAGGCCACGGAAATCCTGAACAACGTCACCCTGCCCGGCGAGGACCTGGGCGGCGGACTGGACACCATCCGCATGCTGGAGCCGAAGGCCATCGCGCAGTTTCTGTCCAACGAGCATCCGCAGACCGCGGCGATCGTCATGGCGCACATGGACTCCGCCCTGGCGAGCTCCACGCTGAAGGAAATGAAGGAAGAGTTCCGCACCGAGGTCATTTACCGCCTGGCCACGCTGGAGCGCGTGTCGCCGCAGGTCATCCGTGATCTCGATGAAGCGCTGCAGTCCGAGTTCCGCACTTCCGGCGCGATATCCGGAAGCAAGATGGGCGGCCTCGACACGGCCGTGACGGTGATCAGTGAACTCGACCGCGCGACGGAAACCTCCCTGCTGTCGAACCTGGACGAGATCGACCCCGATCTGGCGAACGAAATCCGCAACCTGCGTTTCACTTACGAAGACATCCTCAAGCTGGACGACAACGGCCTGCAGATGGTGCTCAAGGAAGTGCAGTCCGAGGACCTGCTGATGTCGCTCAAAACCGCCAGCGACGAAGTGAAAGACAAAATTTATTCCAATATGTCCGACCGTGCCGCCAACATGCTGAAGGAAGACCTCGATGCCCTGGGCCCGACGAAAGTCAGCGAGGTGGAACGCTCCCAGCAGAAGGTGGTGCAGGTGATCAAGCGGTTGGAGGAAGAAGGCAAACTGGCCATCGGTGGAGGCGCGGAAGAACTTGTCTGAAACGTTCAAACCATTCCGTTCAAAGGAAGACGTCGAGGGGTCCGGCAAGGATCCCGATGCGCCCGCCACTTCCGGGAACGCCCCGTTCCAGTTCCAGGATTTTGGAGTGCGGCGCGACCTGCCGCGGGGCTTCAAGTTCGACCTGGAAAAATCCCGCAACTTCGACGAACACAACATCGAAAAAGCCAAACAGAGTGTGCAGGAGGTGTTCGCCGACGCCCTCGAACGAATCAAGGCCAAGGCGGAGGAAGTCAAGGCCCAGGCGCGGGAGGAAGGGCACAAAACCGGTTACGAGGAAGGCTACAGAGCGGGCGAGGAAGCGGCGCGCAAGGAATTCACCCCGTTTCTGGAGACGCTCACCGAAGGCGTGGAAGAGCTTGGGAAGTTCCGCAGTTCCATGTATGCCAAGCTGGAACGCGAGATGGTGAACATGGTGGTCGGCATCGCAAAAAAAATCATCGAAGTCGACCTTGCCAGCCGCGAGGACAGCGTGCGCGACATCATCCGCCTCGCCGTCGGCTCCATTCTCGACCGCGAAACGCTGGTCATCAAAGTCAACCCGCGCGACCGCGAACACGCGGAGAATTACACCCCCGAACTCGACCGCCTGTTCCCCGACATTCGCAACGTGCGGGTGGAGGGCCATGCTTCCGTACCACGTGGCGGATGCCGGGTGGAATCGAACTTCGGCAGCGTGGAAGCGGACATCGATCGCCTGAAGGCGGAAATCGACAAACTCCTGCATCGCGCACCCCCACTTCCTGAAGAGTTGCAGGACTACCCGGAACCATCCATCCAGCCGGAACCCGCAACCGCGGAATCCGATGAGGACAAAAGGGAAACCGGGGGAAACGAACAAATGGACCCGTCCGCCTCCGCACCGGAAGAAGGACCCCCGGAAGAACCCCGCGATTCCGGTGACGAAAACGAGACCTATCCCAAAAACGGGAGCTGATACCCCATGTCCGACACCATCGATCTGCAAAAATACGACAGCTTCATCGACAGCGTGTCGATGGTTCGCAAGCAGGGCCGCGTCGTGCGCATCACCGGATTGATCGTGGAAGGCAACGGACCCGCGGTGTCCCTGGGTGCACTGTGCACCATCCATTCCCGCCAGAACAAAAATTCCGTGGACGCGGAGGTGGTCGGTTTCCGCGACAACAAAATACTGCTGATGACTCTGGGCGACATGGCCGGCATCGAGCCGGGCAGCGTGATCGTCGCCAAGGAAGAAGCCCCCGCTTTCAACGTTTCCGAACACCTGTTGGGCCGCGTGATCGACGGCACCGGAAACCCCATTGACGGTCTCGGGCCCATCCCGATGGGCAAGGAATATCCCGTGCAGGGAAAACCTGTGAATCCGCTCGACCGCACCCGTATTGCGGAGCCCCTGGATGTCGGTATCGGCGCTATCAACGGCCTGCTCACCCTCGGCAAGGGGCAGCGTGTGGGCATCATGGCCGGAACCGGCGTCGGCAAATCGGTTCTCCTGGGAATGATCGCGCGCAACACCAGCGCGGAGATCAACGTCATCGGCCTCATAGGTGAGCGCGGCCGCGAGGTGAAAGAATTCATTGAGGAAAACCTGGGGCCGGAAGGAATGAAACGTTCCGTTGTGGTTGCCGTCGCTTCAGACCAGCCGCCGCTGGTGCGTATCCGTGGCGCGTACCTGGCCACCACGATTGCGGAATACTTTCGCGACGAAGGGAACGACGTATTGCTGATGATGGATTCGCTGACCCGCTTTGCCCTGGCGCAGCGGGAGATCGGCCTGTCCGTCGGTGAACCGCCAACCACGCGGGGGTTCACCCCGTCCGTGTTCTCGCTCCTGCCGCGTCTTCTGGAACGTGCGGGCACCTCCGCCGCCGCAGGGTCGATCACCGCCCTCTATACCGTGCTGGTGGAGGGAGACGATCTCAACGAACCGGTATCCGACGCCGTCCGCGCCATTCTCGACGGTCACATCGTGCTGTCGCGCCGTTTGTCTTCGCACAATCATTATCCGGCGATCGACATCCTGGAAAGCATCAGCCGCATGATGATCGAGGTGGTGACACCGGAACATTACCAGTTATCGATGCAGTTCAAGGACATCCTCGCCACCTACCGCGAGGCGGAAGAGCTGATCAACATCGGGGCCTACGCGCAGGGAAGCAACCCAAAAATCGATCGCGCCATTCAGAAAATCGACGCCTTCAACCAGTACCTTCGGCAGGGCATGACCGAGTCGCGTTCCTTTTCAGACAGCGTGGCGCAATTGCACCACGTGCTGCAGGAAGAACCGGCGGGAGGTGACGCATGAGTTTCCGGCTGGAAGGGCTTTTGCGAGTCCGTAAAAACCAGGAGAACATGGTTCAACGAGCGTTCGCCGAGATCAACGCACAACTGGTGGCCCACCGGGAAACCCTGAACCGTTTGAATGAACGCCGAAATCAACAGAAGGAAAACTTGAACCGGAAATTTTCAGAGAATCTGGACCCCTCCACATTGGGTCTTTATGACAGTTATTTTGAAGGGGGGCGGTTGGAGGAGAAGCAAAACCTCCAAACGATCGATGAAGTGTCAGGCAAAATGGAAGCCAAGCGGATGGAGCTGGCAGAAACCATGAAAAAGCGCCGCACTCTGGAGGTCCTCAAGGAACAGCAGTTACTTCGCGAAAAGAAGGAAGCGGAAAAGAAAGAGACCGCGTTTCTCGATGACGTTTCCTCCTCCCAATGGCACAGGAGGGAGCTATGAACGATACGCAGAAACGCTTGCGAAAACTCCCCGCCCTGCTGGCTGCCCTGCTCCTGGCCGGAACGACGCTGGCGGGGGCCCAGACCGGCGACTCCACCCAGCCCAAATCAGAGTCCGGCTCCGGCAACACAAAGGGCGCCCTCCATCTACCCAGCACGGACAAGTCCCGCCTCGAGATGAACATGGAAACGTTCCGCATGCTTGAGATGATTGAAAAGAAAAACCGCGAGCTGGAAAAACGGGAAGAAGAACTGGCCTTGCGTGAAAAAAACCTGAAAGACCTGGAAAAGAAAGTGCGTAGCGACCTTCAGAAAATTGAAGAGGCTCTTGCCCGGAGCGAGGAACAGGTCGGTATCAAACGTGACCTGATACAGAAAAACGTGGAATCGCTGGTGAAAATGTATTCCAGCATGAAAGCTACCGAAGCCGCCACCTTGCTGGAGAACATGGACCAGGACATCGCCGTGCAGATTCTGTCCAAGATGAAAAGCCGGGACGCCGGCGCCGTGCTCGGCAAGATGAACACCCAAGTGGCCAAAAACCTCACCGAAAAAATTGCCGGCAAACCCAAAAAACCCTGATTCACCCTAATTTCCATGGGGAGAAGGCGGACTTTCTTTCTTCTCCCCTTTGGCCAGACCGAAGGACATCAGGTACTTCATCCCCTCCTCCACAGTGATGTCCATGGGAGTGACATCCTTCCTCGGCAGAACCAGGTAAAATCCAAGGGTGACATTGGGGATCAAGGGCACGAACACGTTGACGGGATCCTCATCCCCCGAATGCTCCCTCACCTCTCCCCGCGTGCGGCCGGCCACCAGCCCGAACATGCGCATGCCATCGTGCGGGTATTTCACAACGACCACCTGGTCGAACGAACCGGTGTCCGCCTCGGAAACGGAATCGACCACCTTCTTGATTGTGGTGTAAATGCTGCGGACAATCGGCGTCTGGTTCAGGATGCGGTCGCTCAGAGCAACCAGTTTCCTGCCGAAAAAGTTCGTCGCCACAAGACCGACGATGAAGATAAACAGGCAGACCAGAAAGAATCCCAGGCCCGGGAGATAAAAATCCTCTGGAAGGGGAATGTTCCAGCGCACGATGGCGAGAGAGATCCACGGTGCCATCACGCGATCCAGCAAATTGATCACAAAAGCCAGGACAAATACGGTGAGGCCGACGGGGAACAGGATCAACAGTCCCGCAACCAGGTACTTTTTGACAAACAATTTCAAAGCGGAGTCCTCCTTACCCTGCGGGGGTGCCTGGCTCAGGCGGAAGTTCTGCTCCGCATTTTACCAGTTCCGGGAATCAGCTTTGCGACTTTTCTTGTAATTTCTGAATATGGCCCCGCACCTTCATGGTGAGGGCCGGCCGGGTGGAGGCAGCCAGTTCGACGAACCGGTTGTAGTACACGATCGCATCCTTCAGGCGACCCGTTTCCTCATACAGGAGGGCGAGGTTGTAATATCCCTCCGGGTGGC